>JAUSGG010000009.1 GCA_030649165.1 Armatimonadota bacterium | reverse complement strand
CAGGGCTAACTTGTTCTCTAACACCATCCTGAGCACATGATGACGGCTCAAATCTCTCTGACTGATCCCTGTGTCCCTTCTTTCCATGGGGACATTATCGCTCTGCAGTTAACTGGGGACATAATCGCTCTGCAACTACATTTTCCGACAAAAGTCTTGACAACCCCCGCCCCAGGCGCTATAGTTCGGTTGTTACAATCACATACAGACGCGGTCAGGTGTCCCGACTAGTTCGGGACGAAGAGGGAAGACGGTGCGAATCCGTCGCGGGCCCGCCGCTGTGATCGGGGACGGCGCCAACGCTGTCCACTGGGACTAGCATCCTTCGAGGTATGATACCTGGAGGGATAGGCCGAGATGTCCTGGGAAGGAGTTGGCAAGCCGGTTGATCCGAGAGCCAGAAGACCTGCCTGAGCCGCGAGAAGTACTACGCGTCTTCGGAGGCAAAGATGGCGGACAGTTCCTGGAGCATACTCCGGGCTTCCATCCAGATCAGCAGACGAGAGCGGGTGGGAGCCCGTTCCGCATTTGAGGCCCACTGTGAAGCGGGAGGCGGACAGGCCCGGCCTGTTCCGAAACCCTCAACTCCGAACGGCTTCACGCTGATCGAGCTGCTCGTCGTCGTTGCCATCATCGCCATTCTCGCCGCGATTATCTTCCCTGTTCTGGCATGCGCCAGAAACTCCGCCAAAAGGACGCAGTGCGCCGGCAACCTCCGCCAGGTCGCCGACGCTCTTATCATGTACGCCGATGATAACGACGGCCGCTACACGCCGGCTGCGTCCGACATCTTCACCGGCAACCTGCGCCGGTGGCACGGCACGCGGGCGAATACCAGCTCGCCATTTCTTCCACAAAACGGTCCGCTGTGGTCGTACCTGAACCGCAGCCAGGGGATCAAGGTCTGCCCCTCGATGCGGGACTACCGGCAGGCCAACCCGGCCGAAGATTTCGAGTCCGGCTGTGGCGGCTACGGTTACAATATGGCCTATGTTGGAGGAACTTACTACAAGTACGGGTTCACCAGACGCGCCGCGCGGGAAGCCTCGTCCGTTTCCGACATCCGTCGCCCCTCCAGGACCGTGATGTTGACGGACTCCGCCATAGCCAGAGGCGACGGCGGCCAATACGTTCAGGAATACTCCTTCTGCGAGCCCCCTTACTTCGTCGGACCCGGCAACACTGTAACCCCCGATCGGCCCACGCCCACGGTCCACTTCCGGCACGGGAACCGAGCGTTGGTGGTGTGGTGCGACAGCCACGTGTCCAGCGAGCGGATGACGTTTACGACCAAGGGGCTCAACGTTTACCAGGGCGATAACGAAGCGATGCAGACCGGCTGGTTCGGGCCGGATGACAACAGTCTTTTCGATACGGAGTGACTCGGAAGGAACCACAGATGAACACAGATGAACACAGATGGATGCGGATAGAATCCGACCTCTATCCCGCGGGAACGGAAAAAGCAGATTCCTCGTTCCTCGGAATGACGGGTTTGGCAGGCTTGTCATGTTGCGCATTCAGACGAGGGCTGCGAGAGCGTCATTTCGAGCGGAGTCGAGACCTGACCGGGCGCGATATGCCATCGCGCCCGAAACAGAACCTTCCTGATCGGGCGCGATATGCCATCGCGCCTGAAATAGAACACCCCGCTTCCTATCCCGCGGGAACGGCCTCCAGAAGTAAACGCATCGGCCGCAAACCAGTCAGTTCCCGCATTCGCAATGGGGGCTTCGAGCGCGTCATTTCGAGCGGAGTCGAGAAATCCGTTTTTAGAGAGTGGTCGGAAAAAGCAGATTCCTCGTCCCTCGGAATGACAGACGCCCCTGATCGGGCGCGATATGCCATCGCGCCTGAAATAGAACACCCCGCTTCCTATCCTGCGGGAACGGCCTCCACAAGTAAACGCATCGGTTTCAGACCAGTCAGTTCCCGCGGGCTGTCACGCGCCCGAAGCAGCCCGGCGGTCTTGGCGCTCTCGTGCTGCCTTCTCGCGGCCTGTATAGTCATACTGGCGATCTCGCCGGTGTCGGCCTCGCCGGTCTCGCGGTTCGCCGTCAGTCCGCCGCTCGCCTACTGGCCGGGGTGGGGCTATTACGTCAATCCGGGCTACGGTGAGACCACGTTCGGTGACCCGGCGCAGGCCACCGGCGCGCCGACGGGCGAGGGAACGAACCCCGGCGGAAACCCCGAGCACGTGACGACGCTTGGCGCCTTTGGCGGGTCCGTTACTCTGAAGTTCGATCACACCGTCAGGAACGATCCCAACAACCCCTTCGGAATGGACGCCATCGTTTACGGCAATGCGTTCCGGAGCGGCAGTACTGTGTGGATGGAGGCCGGGACTATCGAGATCAGCCGGGACGCGAACGGCAACGGACTCGCCGACGATCCCTGGTATATCATCCCCGGCAGCCACATTTCCGGCGCGCCCTCATCCGTATGGGCGACAAAAGAGTACGATAAGTTCAACACGAGCTACCCGCCGTTATTCAAGAGCTATTACCCGGACAAGACCTCCATCTACGGTGTCGTCTGGTACCCAGACTACCCGGACCACGTCACGCTCGGCGCATATCGCCTCCCGATTTCCCTGGCCGGATCGTCAACTCAGACGCCGTGGGGATACGCCGATTGCTACCCCACGCTCATCCTCGGCGACATGAACGGGGACAATGTCGTCGAAAACGGCGGCATTTCGCCGGAGGAGTTCTACACCACTCCGGATGATCCTATGTCCGCCGGATTCACGCCGCGATCGGGCGGCGGGAACGCCTTCGACATAGACTGGGCGACGGACGCCTCCGGAAACCCGGCGAACCTGGACGGGTTCGATTTCCTCCGAATAACGAGCGCGGTGGACACGACGCTGTTCGGCGGGAACGAGTGCTCTCCCGACATCGACGGCGTCGCCGACGCATCGCCGGTCGCTCAGTCCGTCCGCGCGATCAAAAACTACTCCGATGGAAACGACATCAGGCTTGAACTGGCCACGGTGACGGCCGCGTTTGCCGGAGAGTTCTACGTCCAGGATGGCCGGTTCTTCGGCGTCAAGGTCAAATCGCCTGCCGTTGTCACGCCCGGAGATCGCGTAAACGTGATCGGCTCGATCTCAACCGCCGCCGGCGAGCGGTTCATCTGCTCGCTCCGGAGTGACGGCGCAATATGGGACGCCTTCGCGCGCGTGGTCGATCACGTCGATCCGTATCCGCCCGCGGGTATGCCCAACGCGCTGCTTGGCGGCGCCGCGCTCTGCCCGGCCACTCCGGGCGTCACCGGCGGCGTGGGTGTCAATAACATCGGCGTTCTGGTCAGGACCTGGGGGAAGGTGGAATCGACCGGCGCCGGCTGCTTCTACATCTCCGACGGCTCTTTGCCTCAGGGGCAGGGCCTCAAGGTTTCGCCGGGGACGCTGTCCGTTCAGAATCCCAGAATGGTCATCGTAACCGGTGTCAGCTCCTGCGAGCGGGTCGGAAACGACACGATTCGCGTCATCCGCCCCCTGTTGCAGGACGGCATAGTCGAGATAGAGTGAAAGGAGGGATGGAATCGAAGGAGTCGAAAGAGTCGGACGAGTCGGATGAGTCGAAGGCGCGTGCGCTGATGGCTGATAGCTGACAACTGATAGCTAGTTCCAAGAGGAGAAAAAAGGAGAGAAACGACTTGAAGAAGATTGTGTTTATCGTCTTGCCGGCGCTGGTCGCCCTGCTGCTGTGCGGCGCTGCCCAGGCCGGCTACCTGAACAACTCCATCTCGGAGACCTATGTCCCGGTCACCGGAACGGGATGGAACGCCTATATGGGCGGTTTCGACTACGCGGCCAACGGCAATATCATTGCCTACGCCGGAAACGACGTCGTAGAGGTAAGCGGGTCGGGGAGCGTGTCGCTGTATTCCACTTCGACCACACTGGCAAGCTCGTTCCTGAAGCGCGACCCGGTGTCCGGCAAGATCTACTTCGGCGAAAGCTCCACCGGGACCATCAACGTGATGAACTCGGACGGCAGCGACGCTCATTTGCTCACCGCGCTCACGAATAACTACGATATGGCGATCGACTCCACGGGCCGGCTCCTGGTCAGCGCGGGGAGCCTGGACTGGAGCAGCACGAACCTGTACTCGATAGACCCGCTCAGCGGCAGCGCGTATATGTTCGGCAGCGTCTCCGGTCCGGCCGGTCCGCTCGCGGTAGGCGCGGATGGCGCGCTGTACTACGGCACTGCCACATCGGACTGGTCCGCCACCGGAACACAGAGCATCCTGTCCTGGAGCTCCGACCTGCTTGATCAGGCCATCGGCGGCTCGGCATCCCTGTCAGCCTCCAATGCGACCGTTGTCGTCAGCGGAACGGATAACGTGGGTTCGATGACCTTCGACGCTGCCGGTAACCTATACTATAGCACATCTCAGGGGTTTCCGGCGTCGATTTGGAAAGTGTCGGACGGCTCGCAGAGCCTCTTGACGACCGCCAACGCATCGCAAGGCTACTACTGGCTTACCACGCTGCGTTACAACGAGGCGACCGGACTTCTTGGGGTGAACGTCGGCGGAGTCTACGACACCGAGGGCAACCCCGTCGGCCTCGTTGCGACCACGGAGACGCCGGAGCCCTCCGCTCTCGTCGCGCTGGCGTCTCTTGCGGGGCTGGTTGCGGCCAGGCGCCGGCGGCGGGTAGGTTTATGAGGTTTATGGGGTTTATGAGGTTTGTGAGGTTCATAGGTTCTTAGGTGTCCGGAAGGGTCAAGCCCGGGCCGCGATGGCCCGGGCTTCCTTCACTAGCAGGCGTCGAACAAAACTGACCACGAAGCGGACCTCACCCCAGCCCTCTCCTAAACGGAGAGGGAGTCCCCCCTCCTCTTAGGAGGGGGTTAGGGGGAGATTCAGGCCGTGTCTCGACTCTATCCGTTGGCTGCTAGCCACGAATCACTAATCACGAACCACTAGCCACTCTCCCTCCACCCATGCCTCGGCTTCCTATAGACATACCTCCGCACTTCGCGCCAGTAGACCTCCTGGAGTCCTTCGTATTTACTGCGCCGTTTTAGCGCTTCCGATCTCGCCGCCTGGATGGCCTTGCTCACCCTCTGGCGGGACAGCCTGAGACGTGAGGCGATCTCCGTTACGGCCATGCCGCGCAGGAACAGCTCGTATATTCTGAGCTGCAGCCGCGTAAGCCCGGCCGCTTTGATGTGGCTCATGTGCCGCTCGATCAGATAGTCGAAGACTTCGTCGGGCAGGCCGTCCTCGGCCGTCCGCGGCGCCCATTCCGCCTCGCGCAGAATCTTGCGAAGCAGCTTTCGTTCGGTAAACAGCCGTATATTCCCAAGAGCAAAGCCATGCTCTGACAGCCGTTCGTCAGCCTGAGCTTCCAGGCTCTGCTTTTCGCCTGCCGCGCTTCTCCCATCCGTTGACTCACCTACCACGCCGATTCGTCTTCTCTTCACCATGCCAATACCTCCATCACCAAGTCTGTGCTCTCCGTCCGCAGGCGAGGATATGCGAACGTGTGTTCGCTAGCAGGGTAGCATGTTCACTACTAGTTGTCAACCACTATTTCCGCCGCGCGGGCCGTATGTGGTAAACTAACTTGTCCGGCTCATCGTCTTATTGTATAGCTCGCGGATTTCCGCGAGCCGGGAGGGTTACCGTGAGATCCAGACTTGGTTTTCCGATTGTGCTGGCGGCGCTGCTGCTCTGGCCGCTGAATCCTTGTCTCGCCGCCGACGCCGATACAGGCGGAATTTTCGTGGACGATTTCCAGATCACCAACAACGGAATAACAGCCTTTTTCGACGATTTCCAGGACCGGGACATACGGGATTGGCGCGTGATAGACGCCCAGGTGTTCGGAATGGCGGGCCGGCCGCCGGTGACGTGTATGTACATCAACCAGCACACCAAGACCAGGGCGAGCGCCTTCCACTCCATATCGCTGAACACGACCGGCGTGGTGGAGTTGAACGCCGCCGTGTGGCTTCCGCCAACAAAGGACCAGTACAAATGGCGGACGAACGTTATCTGCGTGACGGATTTCGTGCTCTATTCGGGGGACTGCCAGGACGATGTGCGAGTGGGCATCGAGATGCGGCCTAAAGAGACGAGTTACCGCCTTTTCCTGTGGTGGGACGGGTACGAAGGCCCTCAGCTCATCATCTCCAAGATTTACACGGAAAGCGCAGTCCTCGCTCCCGAGCGCTGGTCGCTTCTGACCCTGCGCATGGATCCGACCGCCGGTAAGATGTACGCTCTTCTCGATGGCAAGCAGCATCTTACCCTGGCGTACAACCCGCGGAGATTCCGCTCTCTGCGATCGGCGGCGGTCCTCACCCGGTTCGGCGACCATCGATACGAGCTCCAGCCCTGATTTAGAGGTTGGAGGTTGGAGGTTGGAAGTTAGAGGTTGGACGTTAGACGTCGGGTTCAACCCTCACCCCAGCCCTCTCCCTTCCAGGGAGCGGGGGTTTCTGCCCTCGACTCTTCCGAATTCCTTAACCCCGCTTGACAAACTGATGCGCTTGTCTTAGGATTACTTGTGAGCTTGTTCACGAGTGCGGCTTTGGCAGCGTCTTCGGACCACGTGAAACACGATCTCGCGTTACACATCCGCCGGATCTGATCTCCAGGCGGCTTTTTGCGCGTTGGATTAGTGCGAGAATTCACAAAGTTAGCTTCAGCGGTCGAAAGACGACGGCTGAGGCCATTTGAGATCGCGCAAGTTCGATGGCGAACACAAGGTTCGCCCCTACTTTCGTAAACAGGGAAAGCCGGCATTGGGACTTAGCTATAAGAATAATACCTCCGTCCGCGTCCGCGCGGGCCGCCTGCTTTTGATCGTCTTGACGATCGCGGCAGGGTTGGTCTGCTCAGTGGCATGGTCGGCGCCCATACCGGTTCAGCTTAAAGGTCCCGACGACAACTCCGTGTGTCTGGGCTGCCACGAGGATCCCGCTCTGAAGAAGCGGTTCCCGGACGGCAGGACGATATCGCTGTACGTCGATCCGGAGGTTTTCAACGAGACGGTCCACGCGGTCAGGACGTGCACCGACTGCCACACCGATATAAAGCAAATCCCTCACGGCAAAACGGCGGAGCGCGTCAACTGCGGCCGGTGCCATTATGTGGAAGATATCGCCGGAACCCGTATGCCGCGCAAGCCCGCCGAATACCGTGAGAGCGTACACAAGGCCGCGCTCGCGACGGGAAACACAAAAGCCCCGACGTGCCAGAACTGCCACGGCTCGCACGACATCTTCTATCCCAGGGACAAGAGGTCTTCCGTGTACCACGCGAACGTTCCGGGGACCTGCGGAAAATGCCACATCGACATTTACAGTGACTACCGGGAAAGCGTGCACGGCGAGGCCCTGGCGCGGGGAAACCGGGACGTGCCGGTCTGCACTGACTGCCACGGCGAGCACAGCATAAAGGCGGTCCGCAACCCGCTTTCGTCCGTTTACGCTACGAAAGTTCCCGAGACCTGCTCCAAGTGCCATGCCTCGCAGCGGATCGAGGACAAGTACAAACTGGCCAGGGAAAGATACGAGACCTACCGCGAAAGCTACCACGGAGTCGCCAACAGGTTTGGGACCAAGACCGTCGCCAACTGCGCAAGCTGCCACGAGGCGCACGCCATCCGGCGGTCGGACGATCCCAAGTCGAGCGTCAATAAGAGGAATTTGCCCCACACGTGCGGCAAATGCCATCGCGGCGCCAACGAGAACTTCGCCCGGGGCAAGATACACGTCATCATCTCTAAGAAAGAACAGAGTCTGTTATACTATGTCAGCAACGGCTTCAAGTGGCTGACTATTATGACGATGATTATGTTGGTCGGCCACATCGCTCTTGACTTGATGGCTAAGTATCGACGGCGGCGGGGATAGGGTTTTAGGGTTATAAGGGTTATAAGGGTTATAAGGGTCGGAGTGAGAGGGGGGAAACCACCTTCGACTCCTTCGACTCGTCCGACTCTTTCGACTCCTTGTTCGTGCTTTCGTGATTGACTTGGTTCCGGCCAGGCCGGGTTAGGAGATGATATGAAACCAGGGAGGCTGCTGCTCGTTTGCCTGATAGTGACGGTGTTTGCCGGGCCGGCGCTCGCGGCGGACAATGCTAAGTGCCTGATGTGTCATGGCGCTCCGGGTCTGAGCAAGAGGCTGCCGGACGGGTCCGTCATCTCGCTGCATATCGACGATCAGGCTTTCAGACAATCGGTCCACGGCGCGAGGCTTTGCACGGATTGCCATATCGATATGCGAGGCCAGACCTTCCCGCACAAGAGGTCCGCGGTTCCCGTGAAATGCAGCGGCTGCCACTTCATGGGAAATCCGATGGGCGCTCCGAACATCGGTCCGATGACCGAATATGCGGACAGCGTCCATGGCAGAGCGGTGAAACGCGGCGACAAAGACGCTCCCAGGTGCAAGAATTGCCACGGAGAACACGATATCCGGGCGCATACCGACCCCAGGTCCTCCATCTACCGAGCCAACATTCCGGACACGTGCGGCAAGTGCCACAGTGACGCCGGCATGGCGAGAAAGCACAAGATACCGGTCAAGCGGCCATACCAGCTCTACGAAAAAAGCGTGCACGGCAAGGCGGTAAGCGGCCAGGGGCTGATCGCGGCCGCCGTGTGCACGGACTGCCACGGCGGGCATACGATCAAAGCCGCGGCGGATCCCATGTCTACCGTGAACAAGAAACACATTCCGGGAACTTGCGGCAGGTGCCACAAGAAGATACTTGAGGAATATAAGAAGAGCATCCACGGCAGGGCCGTAGCTCAAGGCGTCAAGGACGCTCCAGTCTGCACGAACTGCCACGGCGAGCACGGTATCGAGCGGCCAACCGAGCCGGGGTCGAGCGTTTATCCGACTCACGTAGTCGCCACTTGCTCCAAGTGTCACGAAAGCGCGGGCGTCCAGAAGCGATTCGGGCTGCCGGCCCACCGGCTCAAGACGTATATCGGCAGCTACCACGGGGTGGCGAACAAGTTCGGCGAGACCACGGTCGCGAACTGCGCGACCTGCCACGGCTCGCACGGCATTCTGCCGTCGAGCGATCCGCATTCGATGACCAACAAGCGCAATCTGCCCAGGACCTGCGGCAAGTGCCATCCGGGCGCCGGCGAGAATTTCGCCAAGGGAAGCGTCCACCTGGAGCCGAGCGAGAAAAGAGACAAGGGAGTGTACTGGGTCCGGATATTCTACACCGTTTTCATCGTCGGCTTGATAGGGTCGTTTGCTCTTTATATACTGCTGGACATATTCTCCAGAGTGCGAAAACGCGGCGGGAGGGCTCGGTGATGGAAGAGATGCGGTATTTCGAGCGGTTCAGCCTGAGCCAGCGAATCCAGCACATAGTCCTTATGACCAGTTTCATCCTGCTGATAATAACCGGGATGCCGGTGTTATTCGCGGAATCCCCGGCGTCTCGCGCGGTCGTACAGTCTATGGGCGGGATGACGGTCCGCGCGGCGCTGCATCGCGTGGCGGCGCTGATGTTGATCGGCGTGTGCGTTTATCACGCCTTCTACGTGCTCTACAGCCGGAGAGGTCGCGACGATTTCGGCGAGATGATCCCCGGCGTCAAAGATATCAAAGATATGATCGGCATGCTCAGGTACTACATCGGGCTGTCGATGCAAAAGCCCCGGTTCGGCCGGTTCAACTTCATCGAAAAGTTCGAGTACCTGGCTATGGGTTGGGGCTCCTTTGTGATGGTTCTTACGGGTCTCATACTCTGGTTCGAGGACCAGGCGATGATGGTTCTGCCGAAGTGGCTGATGGACGTTACGACTATCGTGCACAGTTACGAAGCCGTTCTGGCCTTCCTGGCGATAGTGATATGGCACTTGTACCACGTCCACTTGAACCCCGAGGTCTTCCCGATGAGCAAGGTCTGGCTTACGGGACGCATCAGCGAGCATGAGCTCAAGGAGCGCCATCCGCTGGAGTACGAGAAGATCGTCGGAAGGACTGAGGACTGAGGGAAAAGGGTCTTAGGGTCTTAGGTTTGTAGGGTTGTAAGGGATTCAGGACTGAGCGCTGAGGTATGAGTGACCTCCCCCTAACCCCCTCCTAAGAGGAGGGGGGATTTGCGCGCTCCCTCCCCATTCAGGGGAGGGTTGGGATGGGATCACGCGGCAAGACTTGTGATGTACTACTGTGAGGAGCTCTAGTAGAATGGCCGGCTCAAAGAAACCGGAAAACGAACGTCGGAGCCTTGACGAGCAGATGGCCTCGACTGCACGGGAGCTTCAGTCGCTCGCGGACGCCGAAGTCGTCGCGGAGGCGGAGCGAGAGATAAGGGAGCAGCTTGCGGCGGAGATGAGGCAGCGGTTGTCCAGGGCCGTGAAGGCCAGGGCCGCGGCGCGCAAGACCCCGACCGCCGCGCAGGCCAAAGAGGAAGAGATCGAGCGCTTCAGCCTGAAGTTCCGGATACAGCACATTCTACTGTTCAGCAGTTGTATCATCCTGATCCTGACGGGGCTGCCGTTGAAGTTCCCGAACACGCACTGGGCGGCGTTCTTCTTCTCGATCCTGGGCGGGGTGCCGGCCAGCGGGCTGCTCCACCGGATCGGAGCGACGCTTCTCATTATCGTAGGCGTCGCCCACATGTGCTATATCACGCTGACCGCCGAGGGGCGGCGCGAGTTTCGCCAGCTCATTCCCAAGCCGAAGGACGTCTTCGACGTTATCGGGAACGTTCGTTACTTCCTCGGTCTGGCCAAACAGGGAGCGCGGTTCGGCCGCTTCAGCTACATCGAGAAGTTCGACTACTGGGCCGTGTACTGGGGCATGGTGGTCATGATCACGTCCGGGTTGATGCTGTGGTTCGAGGACGCCACTATGCGTCTGCTCCCTAAGTTCGCCGTGGACATGGCGCGCGAGGCCCACAGCGACGAGGCCCTGCTCGCCACGTTGGCGATTATTGTCTGGCATTTCTATAACGTTCATCTCAGTCCGGATTGCTTCCCGATGAGCAAGACCTGGCTGACCGGCAAAATAACGAAGTCTAAAATGATGAGCCATCATCCTCTTGAATACGAAGAGATGATCGCCGCGAGTCTGGTGGAGGACGGCAATGGCAAGATCCCCAATCCTACGGGCGGCAAGTAAGAGTTCACGCTTGGTCGAAGCTGAAATCATCGAGGGTTATTTCGGAAAGAGAATGCTCCTGGGTGGAGTGCGGCGATTCATCGCCGCTTTGGCTGCGAACCGTGCGCAAAAGCGGGAACAAGTTCCCGCACTCCAAATGATCGGGGGCGGACAGGTCTGATGCGGATAGGTAGATTGGCGCGCCTGAGAACGGCGCTGCGGAAGATCAACAGACAGAGATTCTGGGAGATTTGGACCAAGCCTCGCAGAATCCCCCGCACGCGGTGGCAGGTCGGCACAGGCGCTATCGTATTGACGGCGCTCGTGGCCCTCGGCGGGGCGTACGCCGGATTCCGACATTCCAACGAGCCCGTATTCTGCACATCCTGTCACGAGATGAGCCAGCACTATAAGACATGGAACGTGTCTTCGCACAAGAACGTCGGGTGCGAAGACTGCCACGTCATGCCGGGCATCGTGAACATGGTCAAGACAAAGACGTCCGCGCTGCGTCAGATCTACGTTCACATGCAGGCCGACGTCAAACCCAGCGCGATCCAGGGTCACGTGCCGGATGTCAACTGCAGAAAATGCCACCCGGAGACGAGGGAGACCGTCGTCTACCACGGCCTTAAGATAAGCCACCGGAAACACTGGGACCGCGGCATAGAGTGCACGTTCTGCCACGACCGCGTCGTTCACGGCCAAAACGCTGCAACGAAGAACACCCCGTCCATGACGACGTGCTTCAAGTGCCACGACGGCAAGAAGGCGCGCAACCACTGCGGCCTGTGTCACGAGACGCTTGGCGAGCGTAAGGTGACGCCGTTCAGTCCTGAGTGGGTCGAGGGGCACAAGCAGGAGTCGAAGGATTCGCACGCGTGCGTTAGGTGCCATCAGAAAGACTTCTGCGATAGCTGCCACAGGCTTGCCACACCGCATCCCGCGAAGTGGCTGCCGACGCATCCGCGGGAGTTCAAAAGAGACCCGGAACGCTGCGCCGTGTGCCACGCCAAAGAGACCCAGGAAACCTTCTGCGGCGAGTGTCACAAGATCAGACGCGCCCATGCGATGGACTGGATCTCGAAACACCCGAACGTATTCCGAGACGATCCTCAAGCCTGCGACAAATGCCACCACGGAAGCTTCTGCAACGACTGCCACAAGCGGTACAAGGAGCACCCGGCTGACTGGCTGCAGCGCCATCCCGGCCAGGCAAAAAGCAGGCCCGGCAATTGTAAGACCTGCCACGCCGAACAGTTCTGCATCGGATGCCACTCGAACAAGGTCCCGCTGTCGCACTCAGGCGCGGGCTGGCTCCACAATCACGGGCAGAGGGTCAGCTCGTCGGCCGGAACCTGTGTCACGTGCCACAAGCCCGACTTCTGCATGAGCTGTCACCGGACGCGCAGGCCGGCCACGCACAACGTCAACTGGGGCAGGCTTCACGCAGTTGACGCGTCCAGGAGCGACGCCCCCTGCAAGGTGTGCCACGAGAAGGAGGCGTGCGCTCGATGCCACGGGTTGCAGATGCCTCATCCGAGCACGTGGCGCGCGCAGCATCGTAAGGCCGCTAAGGAAAACCGGGGTCTCTGCGACAGATGCCACGACACTATGTTCTGCAACGCCTGTCATCGGGCGAGCAGGCCGACGTCTCATAACGAGAACTGGATTTCCCAGCACGGTTCGTTCGCCGATCGGCCGACCGCCGTCTGTTCCAATTGTCATACCAAGGGTCTGTGCGTCTCGTGTCACCGCAACGCGCGGCCTTCGTCGCACAACCTTTCCTGGATGAGGAATCACAAGATCAAAGCGCGTAAGGACCCGAACCATTGCAGTTTCTGCCATAATAAGTCGCACTGCGACAATTGCCACAGGTCGGGCAAGGTAAAACCCGCGTCGCACAACCAGCAGTGGAAACTCGCCCACGGCAAGCAAGCGCGCGGCGGCTCGAAGTCGTGCCTTACGTGCCACCGTGAAGGATTCTGCTCGAACTGTCATAAGACGGCCATGCCGCATCCCGCGAACTGGACGCTGACCGGACACAAAAAGGTTGCCGATTTCTCCCAGAACTCTATCTGTTTCAGGTGCCATGAGAAGAAGTATTGTTCGAACTGCCATTAGAGGACTCACCGTCGCGGCGACGCTCGCGGCCGCGCTTTGCGGCGTGGGGATGACGGCCGGCCCGGCCAAACCCGCCGCCGTGTCAGCCGGTTATGTTGGCCATAAAGTGTGCTTGAAGTGCCACATCAAGTTCGCCAAGAACTGGGCGACCCTGCCTCACAGCAAGCGGCTCATCGCGGGGGCCAAGAAAACCGGGGAAGGCGGCTGCGAAGCGTGCCATGGACCCGGAGCCGCCCATGTGTCCGGCAACCGCAAGAAGATCATCAGTTTTGACAATATCGATCCTAAGACGACTAACGCCATTTGTCTCAAGTGCCACCGTCCCAAGGTCAAAGCGGAGTTGTGGAACGCCGGCGCCCATGGAAAAACCGGGATGACGTGCCTCCTGTGCCACGACCCCCACAGGCCCGTAGATCAGAAGACGCTGTTGAAACGCCCGCCCGCGGAAGTCTGCCGGCCCTGTCACCAGGGGACTTGGCAGAGCGCCAAGGAGGGGAAGCACCACAAGCTGCCGAATGGTCTGATGTGCTCCTCGTGCCACACTCCGCACGGAAGCGGCAATCCGAAGCTTTTGACGGCGCCTAAGGGCGACCTGTGCAAGAAGTGTCACGCCGGGGCGTCGCCGCGGCCGTCATCGCACTCCGCCGCGGACTGGGCCAAGGCGCACGGCAAGACCGCCAAGCCGGACGTGGCTTCGTGCGAGAGTTGTCACGACAAGGCCAGGTTCTGCGACTCCTGCCACGGCACGGCGATGCCGCATCCCGATGGCTGGATGATGGAGCACAAGAGCAAGGGCGCGAGCCTTGCGGAGGGGTCGCCCTGTTTCAAGTGTCACAGCAAGCAGGAGTTCTGCTCGCGCTGCCACGGATCGGGATAGGAAACGGCGGAGGCGGGTAGACTACGGGGAAGGTCTTAGGGTTTTAGCTGTGAAGGTGTGGAGGGGAATCCGACTGATCCGACCGATCGGACCGATCTGTCAACCGTCAACTGACAACCAACAACTAACAACCAACAACCAGTCCGTTACTTTTCAGAGCGCGTGACGTTGTACTTTAGGAGGTGATGCCGTTCGGCATTTAGACTTGTGCGGTAATGAACAATGGATATATTAAGGAGGTCGATTTCTCTGATGGTAAGTCTCAAACTAAGAGCAGTAATCGTCGCAGCGCTGATCTGCGCGTTTGGACTGCTGCTTGTTGGAGCCTCGTTCGCGCAGGATTACAAGGCTTCGAAAACCTGCAAGATGTGTCATACGGCGATGCACCCGGCCATCGTCCAGGGCTTCGATAAGATTGCGCACCCGAAGGCCCTGCAGGATGCCGCCAAGAATCCCGCGGCCGTCGTTGCCGTATGTGACGCCAATTCTCCGGTCAAAGCGGCGGACATCAAGTACGTGCTGGGCGTCGGCAAGAGGGGCCAGGCGTACATCGGCGCCGACATGAAGACCCTGCCCGCGGAGTGGAGCGTCACGGAAAAGAAGTGGGTCACGACGAGCGTCCAGGACGCCAAGACACAGTGCATCGGCTGTCACGTGACCGGCTATGACGCCGCCAAAGCCACGTGGGCGGAAGAAGGCGTGAACTGCGATGCCTGTCACGGCCCCGGTTCGGCGCACTTGGCCGATAAGACGAAGATCGTCAACCCGAAGAAACTGACGCCGGACAAGGAAGCTATGGTCTGCGGGCAGTGCCATTCCAAGGGTACCGATACTACGAAGGCCTACGCGTTCCCGATCACCTATAAGCCCGGCGGTGATCTGGCCCAGGCGTTTATCGACGCGCAGCCTAAGACGGCGGGCCGCAACCAGCAGTACTCGGAATGGAAGACGAGCAAGCACGCTGGGCCGGCGGGAGTCACCTGCGTTAAGTGCCACGAGCCGCACGGCGCGAACACGACTCAGCCGACGCAGCTCCGCAAGCCCATCGTTGAGCTGTGCACCGGCGCCGGCTGCCATACCAATAAGGATATGAAGACTCACGCTCCTTTGGCTCCGGCCGGCGCGACTTGCGCGACGTGCCACATGCGTTTCGGCAGGCACGATTTCGCCAAGCCGGGAGCTTAACTTTGGAGTGCGACATCTTGATGTCGCTTTTCCGGAGATGACTGTGCTTCTTGGAGTGCGGCGGTTTGACATCGCTTTGGTACGGATACTAAAGCGGCGTCGAGCCGCCGCACTCCATAATTGATACCCGCCCCTGTTTCGTTGTAAGATATCCTGAAATGCAATGGCTGCTCGATAAAATCGCCCCCGATCAGATTCTCAGCCCCGATGAGGCCCTGGCTGTGCTCAACGCTCAGCCGGAGCACATGCCGCTGCTTCTCCACGCCGCGAGCGAAGTGCGCCGTCGTTATTTTGGCAACGCAGTCATACTGTGCTCCATCCTGAACGCCCGGTGCGGGGAGTGTTCGGAGGACTGCGCGTTCTGCGCGCAGTCCGCGCATCATCAGACGGGGATCGAGGCGTTTCCAATGATCTCGCGCGAGCAGATCGCCTCCGCCGCCCGCGAAGCCGTGCAGGCCAACCGGATCAGCCATTTCGGCGTCGTCACCAGCGGGGGCAGCCTGGACGACCGGGACGTCCGGACGGTATGCGCCGCCGTGCCGACCGTGGAGCAATGCGGCGTCATCCCCTGCGCGTCGCTGGGTATGCTCGACGAATCGCAGCTTCGCGGTCTGAAACAGGCGGGCTTGGTGCGGTATCATCACAACTTGGAGACAGCGGAAAGCTTCTTCCCGTCCATTTGCTCCACCCACACGTTCGCCGATCGGCTGGTTACGCTGCGGCGGGCACGGGCGGCCGGCCTGGAGGTCTGCTCCGGCGGCATTTTCGGAATGGGCGAGACTCCCGAGCAGCGCGTGGAGCTGGCGATGACGCTGCGCGACGAGGCGGTCCAGTCGATTCCGCTCAACTTTCTGATGCCGATTCCGGGCACACCGCTCGAAGGAAGCCCGCCGATGAAGCCGCTCGATATACTTAAGACCGTGGCCATGTTCCGGCTGGTCTGCCGGTCGCCGGAGATCAAGGTCTGCGCGGGGCGCGAGGACCTCCTCCGCGACCTGCAGTCGATGTTCTTCTACGCGGGGGCCACGGGGATGATGGTCGGCGATTACCTGACCAGGGCGGGGCGTCCACTCCATCGGGATTTGCAGCTTCTCAGGGACCTGGAGGTGGACTTTGGACCATGAGTCCTGGATCGCCGATCTCCTGGCGGACCTTGAGAGCCGCGGGATCCGCCGCGACGTCCGGCCCTTGCCTTCCCTGGGCGGCAAGTTCCAAATGGACGGGCGGACCGTGCTCAATTTCTCCTCCAACGATTACCTGAACTTCTCCGCCGCTCCGGAGCTTGCGCGGGCGGCCAAGGACGCCATAGACCGTTACGGCTGCGGGGCCACGGCTTCGCGGCTGATGGCCGGCACGGCGGACCTGCACGACGAGTTGGAGCGAAATCTGGCGGCGTTCAAGGGATGTGAGGCGGCGGTCGTCTTCACAAGCGGCTATATGGCCAACGTGGGCGCGATCGGCGCGCTGGTCGGGCGCGACGACGCGGTCTTTTGCGACCGGCTCGACCACGCGAGCATGATCGACGGCGTCTCACTGAGCGGCGCGAAACTCTTCAGATACCGGCATTGCGATCCGGAAGACCTGGATTCGATGCTCGCGTCGGAGACGGCGTTCAGGCGGCGGCTGGTCGTCACCGACACGCTGTTCAGCATGGACGGCGAGATTGCGCCGATCGGCGAGATCGCCGACGTGTGCGAGCGGCGGGGCGCGGCGCTTATGGTCGATGAGGCCCACGCGACGGGCGTTTTCGGCGCAAACGGCGCCGGCGTCGCGGAAGCGGCGGACCCCGATTGCGGGATTCTCGCGCACATGGGAACGCTCAGCAAGGCGCTGGGCGGGTGCGGCGGGTTCATCGCGGGATCGCGGGCGCTTCGCGATCTTCTGCTCAACCGCGCCAGGAGCTTCATCTATACGACCGGCCTGCCCCCGGCCTCCGCGGCATCCGCTCTGGCGGCCCTGGAACTGCTGCGCGCGCGGCCGGGATTAGGCGCCGAACTTCTGCATAGGGCCGAGCATTTCCGCAAGAGGCTGAGCGACGCCGGGTTCCAAATGCTCGGCTCGCGCTCGCAGATCATTCCGATCATCGTCGGCGACAACGACAAGGCCGTGGCGTGGTCGCGGTCGCTGTCGGAGCGCGGCGTCCTGGCAGTGGCGGTAAGGCCGCCGACCGTGCCCGTGGGCACGGCGCGGCTTCGACTTTCCGTAACGCTGGCGCACGATGAAGCGGACCTGGACGAGGCGCTGGAAGTCCTCGTTTATACCGGACGCGGGGCCGGAATCCTGTGACCGGCGGCAAAGTCTGGTATATCCCCGGTTGGGCGGGGCCTCGCGGCGGCGACTGCGAACTGGTGAGAAAACTCAAAGCCGTCTCTCCGGTCGAAGTGATCTGGCTTCCCGAATATGGCAGTTCCGAATGGACGGAGGCCGGGCCGTGCAGCGCGATATACGGCCCCGCGCTCGGTCGGCGGATTGAGAATGAGCCGGAACCCGTTGCGATCGTCGGCTGGTCGATGGGGGCTATGGCGGCCATCGAGCTGGCGGCGGCCCAACCCCGGAAGGTCCTAAGTCTCGTTCTTTTGTCCGCGACCGCCAGGTTCTGCTCGGGCGAGTCGCGGCCTTTCGGACCATCGCCTGAGGAGGTCGAGGCCATGAAGACCGATCCGGGGGCGGACACGATTCGCCGGTTTCTGATTAGCTGCTATTATCCGGCAAGGCCGCGGGCGGACGAGCTCAGGGCGAAAATCGCCGCCGCGATGGAGGCCACGCCGGAGCAGCTTCGCCTCGGGCTGACCTATCTGCTGTACGCCGACCTTCGAGGCGTTCTGAGGAACGTCCGCGCGCCGGTCCTGCTGGCGCACGGCGAGCGCGACGCGATCGTGCCTTTGGCCGCCGGGGAAGAGCTGGCTCGCGTTCTGCCAAACGCGCGGTTGCGCGTCCTGGCGGACGCAGGCCACGTGCTGCCGGAGACGAACGCGGAGGAGATCATGGGTTTGATCAGACCTCCCGGCGACTGAAGTCACGGCTACAAAGACACAAAATCCCCCTTCAGGGATTGAAGGGGCAGTCGGCGCAGGCCGACTTCGTGTGATTGTAGCCGTGGTTTTAACCGCCAAGCTTTGTCTTCCTGGCAAGATGGGTTCGCCCTGGTCCCACTAACCACTCCCTGGTAATATTACCTGTTTTCAAAATTTTTCTTTCTGTCGGGCAAAAAGGGCTTGACAAGCATACGGCCAGAGGTTAGTATAACGTCAGCATAGCTGGTTCAGTCAACTGAACCAATCGCCGAAAAACCGATCCACTGAGCGTGGTAGGACAGCCAGATCGCCACCAAATTGGCTGATCCATTAAATGCCTGTTCAGCACCGGCAATCGGCGATCGCAGTTCCAAGCGTGTGCCGCGCCCCGTGCAGGACTGGTTCAGGAGGGAGTGCTGGTTTGGCATGGGGCAGGCGCACACTTAGTATCTTCTGCTTTTCCTGAATGCCGCGGGACCTCCGATCCGAAAAGGTCGGGGGTTTCGCGCTATTTGGTCGGTGGTTGATGGAGCGCGGGGGTTTGGTTCAGGGAAGAACGCAGATGGCGGAGGAGTCGAAAGAGTCGGGGGAGTCGAAGGAGTCGAGCGAGGCGCAAGAACCCCCTCTCCCTGGAAGGGAGAGGGCTGGGGTGAGGGTTGAACGTGACATCTAACGTCCAACCTCTAACTTCTAATCTCCAAATCTGGGGTGAGAGTTGTACTCGTGGAAGGGAGAACCCCTCACGACGCAGGAGCAAACGCCCCGGTAATAATACCAGTTTTTTGTTTTCAGCCGCCGGAACGCTCAAAATGTCTTGACAAGTCCGCCTGCCGGCGTTACTATTATCCCACAAGCATAGCGTGGTTCAGTTGACTGAGCCAGTCGCCGGTAGGCGCGCTTGTTGTGAGGAGTTCACGGGGAGCGCAAATGGGCTTTCCGCTTCGCTCATCCAGCAAGGAGAGGGTGGCTGATACGGCCTGCCGGGCGATAGCAATTTCCCAGATGTGCGCCATGTTCTGACGTGACTAGTTCAGGAGGGAGTGCTGGTTTTTGTCAGAGCATGGCGCATTCCTTTGTACGGCCGCTGGTCTGTTTCGGGAATCAACCTCCGTCAACTGTTAACCGTCTGCATTTGAGTAACGGTTCAGGAACAGGAAGTACGTGCCGCTGAGTGTCATTTCGAGCAACCGACCCCGCGGGCGGGGTTATTTCGGAAAGGAACCACCCCGTTGTTTCTATCCTGCGGGAACGGCCTTTTCTAGCTGAGGTTTTGGCATCGCTACCTGTAGTTCCCGCAACGCATCCGGCGTTTCATTAGGAGCGGAGCGCCAGCGGAGCCGAGGAATCTGCTTTTGCTGTGGTAAGTTCCGGAAAAAGCAGATTCCTCGTCGTTCCTCCTCGGAATGACGTCCTCCGCTTCTTTTGGTATACGTTCGGAATGACATTCCCGCGAAACTGAACTCACTCCGCCTGCGTTGATGTTGTTGGTTGTTTAGCTGTTGGTTGTCGGTTGCGCTTGGCCCCCGCCCGACTCTTTCGACTCCTCCGACTCGTCCATCCCCATCAACCGACAACCCGTACATAAAGATAACCCCGCGAGATATACCCGCGGGGTCCTTTCAGGAGGCTGTTCAGCTGATCTCTCTTTGGACGGGGAAAGATCGATTCCGATAGGAAAGGCTTTACAGCGTATGTGCTACTTGTATTACGATGTCGCTCCGCGAATTGTTCCCCGCACAAGCGCCGGCGCATAAGATGCCGTACGACATCGCGCCGAGATTCACAGTGTCGCCTTGGCCGCGCGGGCCGAGTCTGTTCGTACTAGGTTGGGTATAACACCTGTAGACAGGGCATCGTCACTGGTCGGAACGCTGATTATCGGAGAAAGTCCCCGCCTTTGATAGGCTGCTCGCCAGGGCACAACGGACATTCTTCCAAGTATCCTGTCATGAAGACCGAACACAAGATTATGGTCGCTTCGGTTGCGGCTGGAGCGTTTGCATGGGTTCTCGACGCTCTCCTTGATTATATTTTCTTCTATAAAGAGTCGTTCGTGCAAACGCTGGCCGCTTCCACGTCCCCCGATGAACTCTACATGCGCACAGTGACCGTGGTCTACTTCCTCGTCTTCGGGTTCCTGATGGCCAGGACCCTGGCATCTCGCCAACGTGCGGAGGAGTCTCGCGGAACGCTGGAAGAGACGTACCGCTCGATCTTCGACGCCGCCAACGATGCTATCTTCGTGCACGACACAGATACCGGCGAGATACTCGATGTAAACCGGAAGATGTGCGAGATGTACGGCTATTTGTGCGAGGAAGTCCGCCGGTTGAACGTGGAAGCCCTGAGTTCCGGCGAGCCCCCTTACAGCCAAAGAGAAGCCCTGCAGCTCATTCACAAAGCGGTTCAGGGCGAACCTCAGATGTTCGAGTGGCTGGCGAAAGACAAGTCCGGCCGTCTCTTCTGGGTCGAGGTTAACTTGAAGCGGGCGACGATAGCGGGTCATAGCCGTTTGTTGGCGATCGTGCGGGATGTCGGCGAGCGCAAGCGTACTGAGCTTGCTCTGCAGGAAGCCGAAGCCAAGTACAGAAGTCTGGTGGAGGAGTCCCTGGTCGGCGTCTATATCATCCAGGATGGCCGCTTTAAGTACGTCAATCCACGCTTAGCCGAGATATTCGGCTATACTCAGGAGGAGGTCGAGAGTTCTAAGACCGTGATGGACCTCGTAGCTCCGGAAAGTCGGGAGATGGTCGCCGAGAGACTTCGCCGGCGGATGGGGGACGAAGAGCGAAGTATCAGGTACTCGTTCCAGGGCTTGCGTAAAGACGGGCGGGTTATTGACGTAGAAGTGCATGGCGCTCGGACGAGCTACCTTGGCAGACCCGCGGTCATCGGCTCCCTGCTCGACATCACGGAACGGAAGCGGGCGGAAGAGTCTTTGCGAGTTACGCAGTTTGCTCTGGACCACGCCGCGGACCCGGTCGAATGGATCGGATACGACGCCCGGTTCCTGTACGTGAACGAAGCTACCTGCCGCGCGCTCGGCTATTCATCGGAAGAGCTGTTGAACATGACGGTCTATGACATTGACCCGATGGTTACGCGTGACGACTGGGATGTGCGCTGGACGGCGTTGAGAGAGCGAGGCTCCATCACTTTTGAGTCGAGGCATCGGAGGAAAGACGGTCACGTCTTCCCGGTCGAGATCACTGTGAATTATTTCGATTTGGGCGGCAAGGAGTACATCTGCGCGTTCGCTCGCGACATCACGGAGCGCAAACAGGCTGAGGATGCCCTCCGCGGCAGTTACGAAAGGGAGAGGACCATCGCGCAAACGCTGCAGATGGCCTTTCTGCCCGCGGTCGATCTGGAGGTCGAGGGCTTCGCCATTCACGAAAAGTACGAAGCCGCGCTGGTAGAGGCGGAGATCGGGGGCGATTTCTACGACGTGTTCAACATCGGGGGCGGTCGTGTGGCATTGGTGATTGGAGACGTGTCCGGAAAAGGGCTAAAGGCCGCTTCGTACACCGCAATGGCGAGATATGCGCTCAGGGCGTACGTGCACGAAGACGCCGATCCCGAGCGAACACTCGATCGCCTCAACAAGACTTTGAGCGACTACATGCCCCAGGACCTTTTCATCACCCTGTTTTACGGGGTCCTCGATCCGGCCACCCACAGCCTGTCGTATGGGAGCGCGGGACACGAGCCTCCTCTTGTTTACAGGCGCGGGTCCAACACGGTGGTCTCTCTGGAAGTCACAGGGTGCGCCGTGGGGGCGGGCGCCAAATGCGGCTACACGAAGCAGACGCTGCAGCTTGAGCCGGGCGATGTCCTCCTCGCATACACCGACGGCATCACCGAGGCCAGGATGAACGGGCAGCTATTCGGCATGGACCGGCTCATCAAGACGTTGATCGACAACTCAGAAGCGGATGAACGCGTTCTTGCAGACGCGGTGTTTGAGAGCGCCCGGCAATTCTCCGGCGGCGCGCTTCGAGACGACGCCGCTGTTCTGGTAGTAAGGCGGAAGAACCAGGACTAAGCGCTTCGCCGCGTTGTCGGTCGACTCCCTTCACTAGCCCGCTTTATTCATGAGCGCGGGAGTATGTCTGGAAATCGGCGTATTTCCGTGCTATCTGGGACCTGCGCGCGTCCGGAGACGGGCTTGTGTGGTCCCCAAGAGCGCGAGTTCACAGCTTGCACGCAATCTGTATGCGCAAATGTCGATCATCACGGGGGACCGGACGTGACCGCATCTCCGGGTTCTTGCTACCGGCTTTATCCGCTGCTTTTTTGGTCTCGAATACGCTATTTGTTCAGATTAGTCAGACACCAACGCCGCATACATACGTCTCCAGGCATCCTGGGCGGGAAACGAGCTTGGCAGGTGAAACCATACCTTGCGCGCGGTTTCCACGACCCTTGCCCCGACCTTAAGCAGCCTCGTCCTCAGTGTCCCGATCTGAGCCTTTGCAAAGCGTGTTCCAGCAAGAGACTCCTGCAACACTACCATCAGCATACAAGCAGCCGTGTGCAAGAGCAGCCTGAACTGATTAGCAAGAAAGCTGTGGCAACTCGTTTTTCGTGCTGACGTGTTGACAAGCCGGCGAGCGAAGCGTATAAGTTGCCTGAGCCCGCATCATTGCTTGGGGCTGCTCTTAGCAGTTTGAAGCAGTGTTGCGGGCTTTCTGTCTCTGAGGTTCCATGGAGACTCAAAGCGGGAGAAGAGGATGAAAGAAGGAAGGGCAAGCGCAGTACTTGTGGGAGCCATGGTAATAGCCGTGGTGGCAGGGTTGTGCGCCGGCGCCGTTCTCCACAACATCATAGGGCTGACTGGCTTTTGGAACCTCCGGAATCTTCTTTTTTACCAACCTAACCCAATCCTCGGCGACCCCACATTCGCGCACGCGCGCTTCTGATAAGGAGGTGGCTGCTATCTGAGCAATGGGGAGTTGCACTACCCAGAGCCGCCGGCGTTCCCGCGGGCGCTCTGGTGGTAAGCCGGCCCGGCTGGTGCCCTTGAAGGGACTCCGCACCGGGCAGGCCGCCGATCCGCCTTTGGCGGAAATATAAATCGGCGAGCAGCAAGGAAGGAAGAGGATGATGAAACAAGGAATGGTAAGAGCAGTATTTGTCGGAGCCATGGTAATAGCCATGGTGGTAGGGTTACGCGCCGGAGCCGGAGCCGCGCTATCCACTACTGGTGTGCCGATCATGGATCTGGGGCCTGGCGTGGCCCACGATATCAACAACCGGAACCAGGTAGTCGGCACATTGGTCACCGGCGGCGGTGACCGTCACGCGTTCCTCTGGCAGAACAACCAGATGCAGGATCTGGATTCGCGTGTCGGCGGCACGAGCTTCGCTCAAGCGATCAACTACTCGGGTCAGGTAGTCGGCGGCCGGGCCTCGGGTGCCGAGATGCAGGCGTACCTCTGGAAGCCTGACGGCGCTACGCAGAATCTTGGAAAGCTGCGTACGACGGACACCTGGAGCTTCGCCTGGGACATCAACAGCTCTGGCCAGGTGGTCGGCTATTCAGGCAGTGGTACCTGGAGTATTGCGAACAACGGATTCTCGCCCATAAGCACTACCTTCTCCGCATTCCTGTGGGATCCCGTCACTCAAGCGATGCGGGAGCTGACAAACATGGCCCCCAACAGCATAGCCTACGGCATCAACGACGCCGGCGACGTAGTCGGCACAATGTTCCTGGGTGCTGGGAGCCGGGGATTCCTCTGGGAGAACAATGGGAATATCACGGACCTTGGCTCATTGAACAACACATGGAGCAACGGCTACGACATCAACAACCATCGCCAGATAGCCGGCACATCAGGTTACGGAGGCGGCAGCGCGGGGTTCCTCTGGGAGAACGGCACAAAGTATATTATGCCCCAAGGCGGGAATGCGAACGCTCAGGGGATCAACGACGAGGGTGCGGTGGTTGGTCTTTACGCGTCCTCGTCCCCGGATAGCCACGCGTATGTCGGCGGTGTCAGCGACGGACAAGGGTACGTGAGCGATCTCGGTACGTTCCAGGATGGTACGCACAACATCGGATACGGCACGTATGCGGACGCGATCAACGATCTCTATACGGTGGTTGGCTCTGCTGAGCGCAATGGCGTTCAGCACGCGACACTGTGGAACCCTGTCCCCGAGCCCTCCAGCCTGTTCGCGCTCGGAAGCGGTCTGTTCGGTTTCATCGGCTTTCTTTCCAGACGCCGCATGAAATAGTCGTTAAACTGGATATCGAGCGCCCCCCGGCTTAGAGACCCGGGGGGCGCCCCCGCATAGATATGACCATTCCAGTCGGTATTCTGAAGACCGAGACGCAAGGAGATGAAGATGAGAAAAGCATTTATGCTAACGATATCTCATGACGAATTATTCGGGTTAGCCCTCCTTCCACTCGTAATCATTGACAACGCGAACTCATCAGGAGTAAACTACAGGTGGGCAAGCGGCGCCTTCATCCTTTTTGCGAGTG
The DNA here is from genome assembly GCA_030649165.1 of Armatimonadota bacterium. GTDB lineage: Bacteria > Armatimonadota > UBA5829 > UBA5829 > JAUSEB01 > JAUSGG01. Next base: position 16,766 of record JAUSGG010000009.1, on the reverse strand, counting down.
ATCACTTACCACACTTTCACGATGACAAGCCTCATCCACACAATACTCAAGCGTCCCTGCGGCAAATGCGCGACGCACTTCGGGGGTCACAATGGGGACCAGCGCTGAACCTGAAGTCTCGGTTGTCATTCCATGTCTGAACGAGTCCGAAACTCTCGAGACGTGCATTCGGAAGGCCGTGTCGTGTCTTGAGAAGCACGGCTTGTCGGGAGAGGTGGTCGTAGCCGATAACGGCAGCTCCGACGGATCGCAGGAGATCGCTGTGAAAGCCGGCGCCAGAGTCGTTCACGTTGAGGAAAAGGGCTACGGGAACGCTCTGAGAGGAGGCATCGAGGCGGCGCGCGGCCGGTACGTCATAATGGGCGACGCTGACGACAGCTACGATTTCTCCAGCTTTTACCCGTTCATCGAAGAGCTTCGCAAAGGCGCCGATCTCGTTATGGGCAATCGTTTCCGGGGAGGGATCATGCCCGGAGCGATGCCGTGGAAGAACCACTATATCGGCAATCCTATCCAGACCAAGATCGGCCAGATCATGTTCCGCTGTCCGATAGGTGACTTCAACTGCGGACTCCGTGGATTCACAAAGGAAGCCTACGGAGACATGGGCCTCGTAACCACAACGTGGGAATTCGCCAGTGAGATGGTGATTAAGGCTTCCCTCAAACGTATGAATGTGGTGGAGGTTCCGATAATTCTTCACAAGGACGGTCGGTCTCACCCTCCCCATCTCCAGCCGTGGCGGGCGGGATGGCGCAATATCCGGTTTATGCTGCTCCACAGCCCGAGATGGCTGTTTCTGATTCCCGGCCTCATATTGCTCTTCCTGGGCGCGCTGGGCTTCGGCCTCGTGCTGCCGGGGCCATTCAGCATCGGCGTGGCCGCATTCGACGTTACGACGCTCGTTATCTCATCTCTGGCGTGCATCCTCGCTTTTCAGGTGGTCGCTTTCGGCGTGCTCGCGAGGGCGTTCGGCGCGGCCCAGGGGCTGCTGCCGCCGGACAAGAAGATCGCCTGGTTTCGGCGGTGGTTCAGCCTGGAGATCGCGCTGCTCGGAGGGATAACGCTGATACTTCTTGGCGCCGTTCTGCTGGTGGCGATGTTTGTCTCATGGTACAAGAGCGGATTCGGGCCTCTGGAATACGAGCAGGCGATGCGATTAGCAATCCCGGCGGTCACACTTGTCGCGCTGGGGGTTCAGATAGGATTCATCAGCTTCTTCATCTCAGTGCTGGATTTGAGGACAAAATGACGGTGGGCGGAAAGTGAACCAGTGATGAGCAAAGGCGCGCCTAAGCAGAAGTATACGTCGTCGGAGCTAGCCGGAGAACGTTTACTGAGGTACAAAGTTTATGCCGATGATATCCAGCCCTACCTGGATTGGCAGCTTTCAATCCTCCGGGGACATATCGGCGACAGGATTCTCGAAATAGGATGCGGCATAGGGTGCATCACAAAGCTACTTGGCGAACGTGAGCTCATCTTGGCTCTCGATGTGGAGAACGATGTGCTGGACTATGCGCGCGAGAGCCTGTCCGATCGAGATTACTGCCGCTTCGCTCTCCTGGACATCACCAAGTGCAACGATTCGCAACTGGCCGAGCTGAGGGATCACCATTTCGACACTGTGGTCTGCATCAACGTGCTGGAGCATATACAGCATGATGACGCGGCGCTGCGCGCAATGTATGACGTGTTGGAGCCGGGAGGAAAACTGCTGCTTCTCGTGCCGGCGCATCCGCTCCTGTACGGCAGATACGACGCGGTAGACGGTCACTACCGGCGGTATTCCAAAAGAGGTCTGCAGGCATTAGTCGGCAAGACCGGCTTTCAGGTCAGAGTATTCCGCTTCTTCAACGCGTTGGGAGCGATAGGCTGGTTTGTTGAGTATCGCATCTTGCGCCGGGAGGCGCACGGATCCGGGTCGGTCCGTCTGATGAGCCGTCTGATGCCCTGGCTGCGCCGGTTCGAGAACGTTATCCCGCCGATATTCGGCATTTCAATAATTGCCGTCTGTGAGAAACCGCGGCCTGAATGAGAAAAGCGGCGGGCGCGCCCGGAAGCTCTGTGAATCGGCAGATATCCGGGTGACGGCGGAGCCTTTATCAGGCGTGCCAGTCTTGATAACCCGAAGGAGGCAAGCCAGTATGAGCGAAACGCACGTCAATACAGGGAAAGCAGCGGGCTCATCCGGAGATAGAGCGGCCCGTTCCTTTCCGTTCAATAGGCTGAACTGGATCATAATCTGTATCGGTGTGCTGCTGCGCGTAGCGCAATACGCTTCCAACCGTTCGCTGTGGTTGGATGAAACACTGTTGGCCCCAAGCATCGTTTCAAGGTCATACGCCGGCCTCCTGCGTCCGCTCGATAACTACCAGGCAGCTCCAATTCCTTTTCTGATGGCCGAGAGGTTCTTTGTCGAGACGTTCGGCAGCAACGAATATGCGCTAAGGTTGTTCCCGCTGGTCTGTGGGATCGCCGGCTTGTTTCTCCTCTACTTTGTGGCCAAGAGGGTATTGAGGCCGGAAGGCGTTCCAGTTGCTCTTGGCCTTTTTGCCATAAGTGGGCCCCTTATCTACTTCTCGTCGGAGTTGAAGCAGTATTCCTCGGACGTGGCTGTCACCCTTGGGCTTTATGCCGTAGCAATCATTCTGGGAAAGAGCAGTCTGAGCGCCAGGAAGCTTTTCCTGTTCGGCGCTCTCGGAGCCATCGCTGTGTGGCTCTCCCATCCTGCTGTGTTCGTGTTGGCGGCAGTGGCCGTGGGTTGGGCCCATCAGTGTCGTCGCGAGAAACAGAACTGGAAGCTTCTCGTAGTGGCGCTGGCCTTCTTGCTGCCAGTCCTGAGTTTGACGGTCGAGTACTTCACTGTCCTCAGAGGTCCCAGCCAAAGCCCTGCCTTACTGACCGGATACCGTTGGATGCCCTTTCCGCCGAAGTCAATCAAAGACATCTATTGGTTTGTGTGGAACTTCTTCTGCTGCTTTACCAATCCGGGCGGCTTGCGTTTCACCGGACTGGCCGCTTTTTGCTTCTTAGTTGGAGTTTGGACATTTCTGAGGGAGAACCGCGAGAATGCCTACATGTTTCTTCTACCGGGCCTGTTTGCACTGTTAGCCTCCGGGGTACACAAGTACCCCTTCTTTGAACGGCTGCTGCTGTTTCTCGTCCCAGCGATGCTGCTTTTCCTCTCGCAAGGAGCAGCGGTTATCAAAGAAAGACTGGGGGGGCGAGGATCCGCGATATGGGGACTGATGATTACTCTCATCTTCCTGCATCCCACGTTTTTCGCCCTCTGGCATGTTGTCCAGCCTCGCACCCGCAATGAAGTGAAGCCTGTGCTCAGCTACGTGCAACAGCATAGGCAGCCCGGTGATTTGATCTATGTCGATTACGCATCCCGTCCCGGCTTCAAGTACTATGCTGAGCGCTTCGGCTTCAGTGACAAAGACTATGTGATCGGCGTTATGGCTCGTCCAGGCCATTGGGAAGATTACACCAACGATTTCGACAAAATGCGCGGGAGCAAGAGGGTCTGGTTCGTTTTCCTATGGGCCAATAATTGGGGTGGCCAACCCGCGGACGAGCCGGGAGCTTGGCTGTACCACCTGGGGCTGATGGGTAAGCGGATCGACGAATTCAAAGGAAAAGGAGCGTCGACCTACCTGTTCGATCTGAGTGAAGAGGCCGCTCGAAAAGCAATACCTCGGGGTCCTGAAATCCCGGTGGAGGTTCCACTGTACGTTGACTAGCCCGCATTCTGAGCAAGTGATCCCGATGGATCGGGATTATTTCGGAAAGGAACCACCCCGTTGTTTCGGGATTTGAGGGTTGGGCGGCATACGCATGGTATAGCGGACAACTTCGGGTCCCAACCCGGAAATCCCGAAACGGGGCGCTTCATTAGGAGCGAAGCGAAGAATGACGTGTCTGCGCACTGCCGGCAATACAGGCACATCGTGAATAATCCAGGTTAGACACAACACAGTTCACTTAACGTGGCGCATCCGCCAAGTCCCCCTCTCCCCCTGGGCGGGAGAGGGTTGGGGTGAGGGGGGATCCGCTTAAGTGAACCGTATTGAGGTTAGACAGCGGGAGGTTATGATGAGTCTCATACAACGCGCTCGGGCTATTCTGCCGATTCTGGTGATTGTGGCGGCGGCGGCGGCTCTGCGTCTCTGGGCTATCGGCTTCGGCCTGCCATACGAATATCGCTGTGATGAAGGCACGATAATAGCGGTCGCGTTCAAAATCGCCAAAGGCGACCCGAATCCCCACTTCTTTGGCTACCCCACGCTGCTGATTTACCTGCACACCATCTGCTATCTGGTCTATTACGGTATTTCCCGGCTTCTGGGAGTCATGCATTCGCCGGAAGACATGGCGATGATGCGGCTCGTCGACCCGACGAATTTCTACCTGATCGGTCGCACAATCACAGTGATTGCGGCCCTCGGAACCGTCTACGTTGTCTATCTGATCGGCCGGAGGGCCTGGGGACAGAGGGCCGGACTGCTGGCGGCCGCCTTTCTCGCCGTGGCGCATTTGCACGTTCGGGACTCGCACTACGGCACAACGGATGTCCCCGCGACCTTTCTGGCCTGCCTGGCGGTGCTGTTCGCCGTGCGCGCCTATCAAGAACAGAGCGGCAGACTGCTTCCGTTCGCCGGCATCCTGGCGGGCCTGGCGGCCAGCGTGAAGTATCCGTTGGCTATTTCGATCGTGCCGGTCTTCGCCGCTTGCCTGTTGCAGAGCAAGGGCGCCGCGAAATCCTCTCGCTTCCTCAAACTCGTCAAGGTGGGTTTCCTCGCCGCGTTGGCCTTTGCCGTCACGTCGCCCTTTGTGCTCATCGACCAGCACGGTTTTCTGCGAGGATTTGGCGGGCAGGTGGAGCACATGCAGGTGGGACATGGCGGCATTGACCAGGGTCCAGGCTGGCTGTTTCATCTCAAATGGACGATATGGCGCGGGATTGGCGGTCCGTTCACGATAGCGGCAATCGTGGGCATAATTCTCGGCCTGGCGAGACGCAGACGAGTCGATCTCATCATCTTCAGCTTTCCGATTGTTTTCTACGCCATCGTCGGCAGCTTCCACACGCACTTCGCGAGATACGTCCTTCCAGTCGTACCGTTTGCGGCCCTGGCGGCCGCCTATCTGACGGACTGGATTACCGAGTCGCTTGGCCGCGCCGCCGGCGCACGAATAGGTCTTGCCGCCCTCCTCGTCCTCGCCCTTTCGATAATGATCCCATCCGCCCGAAGCGCTATATTGCAGGACTTGATCAGAGCTCGCGATGACACACGGACCATAGCCGCGGCGTGGATCGAGTCTCACATCCCCAGTAACTCCCGCATCGCAATGACCAAATGGGGACGTCCCGACCTGCGGCTCAACAAGGCCGCCGTGCAAAAGCACAGTCAGTTGGGATGGTTGGACCCGGAGGGAAACCGGCGACTCATACGGGCCATACCTCGGTTTCGCGCTGTGTACGAGATCATCACAATGGGCTATCTGGACCAGGAGAAGGTGGACATTTACTACGATGTGTCGAAGGTTGTGGAAAAGCGAGCGGAGTACGTGGTGACTGCGTCGTATCCGAGCATATATTGGGACACCCCGGACAGGTTCGACCGGGAGCTTATCGCGAGCGGCAATTACAAGTTGATCAAGACGTTCTCGCCGTTCTCCACCCCGACACCTCCACCGCTCGATACCGACCGGATTGACGGATACTATATGCCATACTCGAAGTATGAAGGTGTTGTTCGACCTGGTCCGCTTGTTCATGTTTACAAGGCGACTTACCTTTCTCCTGACAGAGGAGGAAACGGAGAGGGTCTGGCTGTGGCCCGCCGGCGGGCCATACTTCGCGCGTTGTCGAGGATTGGAGTAGGTTACTTCCTATGAAGCGTTTACGTCCGCATCGCGATATTCTTCTGCTCCTGCTCTTTGCTCTTGCGGTTCGACTGGCTCTGGCGCTGGTTACCAACAACGAGCGGGGCGACCCGGATTGCCGGGCTTATATGTCCGGCGTGTGGGCGTATCACCCGAAAACTCTGGTCTTGTGGATATGGCTGCCGTACTATTTCTACGTGACCGGGGCACTGACTCACGTTTTCGGCAATCCGGCGCTCGCGGGCAAAGTGTTGAGCCTGGTCGCCGGAACACTTACAATCATACCGCTGTACAGCCTGTCGATGAGGTTCTTCGGCAAGACTGCCGCCGTGGTCAGCGGTCTCATCTTCGCGGTTTTCGGGATGCACGTGAAGATGTCTTGTCTTACAATGACCGAGGCCCCCTTCGCGTTTCTCTGCCTGTCGGCCATTGCGCTTTTCTACTCCGGCGCTCAAGCGGAAAAGCCCCGCGCGCGCCGGTTATTCGTATCCGCGCTGCTCCTCGGCCTTGCCGGTCTGCTCAGACACGAAGCCTGGGCGCTGGCCGTCATCCTGACTGTCTTTCTGCTCTGGCAGCCGAGTCTTCGACGCTACGCGGTCTTGTACGGGTTATTCGCGGCGGCGCCGTTTATTCTGATGGGCGCTATCGACTACGCGACGCGCGGGGCGTTCACATATCGAGTAACCGAGTTGGCGGAAGGCAAGGAAGCCGAGAGTCCGGCCGTTCGGTTCCCGGTTTCGGTTGCGCTCCGCAAATGGCTCAACATATTTGTCACGTCTCCCGGCCCGATCGTGATGCTCCTGGCGGCGATTGGCCTTTGGTACGCGGCGATTGCCAGGAAAGCTTCCGCGCAGATCGCGCTTATTGCCGTCATACTTATGGGGCCGATATTCGTGCTGTCGTTGATCATTGAAGGATGGCTGCCGCAAGCCCGCCATCTGACGTTTTTCGAGCTCCTGATGCTCCCTTACGCCGGTCTGGGTTTCCACGTCCTTTTCTCCCGGCGAAAGGCAATTGGCTGGGCCGCGGCGGCTGTCGTCGTGCTTACGTGCGCGTCGCAGGCCGTCGTATACAGTTACAAGGGGATGGCGTTCGGCCTGCCCATCGACCAGCGGGGCCGTCGGGAGATACAGGTTGCGGAGTTCTTGAAGCCTCGACTGACGCCGAGAGAGCGCCTTCTTGTCGAGGACTACAGCCGTGAAGCCGCCGGCATCATGCTGGGCTGCGAAGCCTACAAGTACACGAGCGAAGGCGCTGACAATTGGAAGAGAATGCTCAGGCTCTCGAAAGAGATGAAGCCGACCCTGCTCGTAGTGCATGCTATGGACCCGAAACGCATCGTGGGAGGCGCCGAGATCGAGCGCATATACTCCAATGAACGCTACCGGGTCTACCGCGTGAATTACTAGCAGGCATCAGATAAAGTCGATCACGAAGCGGACCTCACCCCAGCCCTCTCCCGCCCAGGGGGAGAGGGGGCAGGTGGCGCATGCTCCATTACCTGTACCTGGATAGCGTTCCCGCAAAACTGAACAGTTTCCCAACTTGACATACCGTAGAGCCTGTGGTTGTATCTATGGTGGAAATCATGAGAGCCTTCCGTCGGTATCCACGTCGCGCGGGAATCTTCCGATAATCCATCTGTATGGCTAACGTTATCGCGCGACTGCGCGTAACTATTACTGATCAGGCAACTGTAGACACCTTCCGCGGGAGAACTTATGTCGAGCGCACCTAGCCCGGAGATCCCTCTTGACGCCGGGGCCGGCCCAAAACACAACCCTCACGTTTCAGTGGTCGTGCCGATATATAACGAAGCTGACGGCCTGCTCGATTTGCACGCCCGCCTGTCGGATGTTATGGAGGGCTCCGGCCTCAGCTACGAGATCGTGTATATCAACGACGGCAGCTCGGACAACTCCGGTAAGCTGCTGCGAGGCATTCACGCCGAATCCCCTCACGTAAAGTTCCTGGACCTCTTGCGCAATTCAGGACAAGTCGCAGCCCTATCGGCCGGATTTGCGCACATTGCCGGTGATATTATCGTTACTATGGACGGCGACGGCCAAATGGAGCCGGAGGACATCCCGCTCCTCGTGCGGGAGATCGAAGAAGGCAGCGACGTGGTGAGCGGATGGCGGACCTCGCGGCGCGATTCGTGGTTCGGCCGCGCTCTGCCATCGATGTTCGCCAACTATATGATCAGGAAGTTGAGCGGCGTTCCGATGCACGACTATGGGTGTTCGCTGAAGGCTTACCGCAGGGAGCTAGTAGACGCTCTGAAGTTCGACGAGTACCGCGCTTTCAACCAGGCTGTTCTCATCTCGCTTGCCGGCAAGTGGGCGGAGATTCCGGTCCGCCATTATCCGCGCCCGCACGGAAAATCGAAATGGAACCTGTTCAAACTGTTCCAGTTCAACCTGGACAACCTCGTCAGCTTGTCCGTTTATAGCTTTCAATGGATGGCAATCGCGGGCGCCGTGCTTGCGCTGATTGGCCTGTTGCTGGCGCCGGCGTTCTTTTTCCTGGCGCATAAGCGGTCGCTTATCGGTTTGGCGGCCTCGCTCAATCTGGCGCTCTCACTTGTGGGCGTGTCCACGTTGGGCATACTCGTTGCGCTTTCCGGGGAGTTCGTCGTCCGCATCTACCACATGGTGGATAAAAGGCCGAAGTGGATTCTCCGCGAAATACTGGAACCGAGATCAGGGTTGTAGGGTCTTAGGGTCTTAGGGGTTTGGGGGTCGTGAGGGTTGTACGGCCCTCGACTCTTCCGACTCAACGTATGAGGGGTTTTTCTCGTAAATGGCTAAACTGCCCGCGGCGCTCGGGGGGCCTCCCGAGTTCGATCTTATGCTTAATATCGTCGGACCGGCTTTTCCCAAGCTGGAGGACATTGCCGGCTCGCTGAACGAGGCTTTGGTCTCCGGGAACGTTACCAACAACTCCAGATTCGTTCGGGAGTTGGAAGCGGAGATGCGCGGCTATCTGGACGGACCGGACTTTATCGCCACGGCCAACGGCACGCTGTCTCTCCAGCTCATATTGGAGCGATGGCGGGCGAAAGGCGAGGTGATCTGCCCAAGTTTCTCGTTCGTAGCGACGGCGCACGCTATTGCGGTCGCGGGTCTTACGCCGGTCTTCGCCGACGTCGATCCGGAAACGTGGAATATAACTGCCGAGACCACACAGGGCTTGATTACCGATGAGACCGCCGCGATAATGCCGGTGCACGTCTTCGGCAATCCCTGCCATATCGAGCCGCTGGAAAGGCTTGCCCGGTCCGCGAATGTCAGGCTGCTGTTCGATTCGGCGCACGCGATAGGCGCGTCGTACAAGGGGCGTAAGATCGGCGGGTACGGCGACGCCGAATCCTTCAGTTTCCACGCGACGAAGACTCTGCCTATGGCGGAAGGAGGAGGCGTGGCGACTTTCGACGAAGACCTGGCGCGGGACATTCGCGCGGCCCGAGTCTTCGGTGACTACGGGGACCACGACTGCGCGTTTCCCAGCACGAACGCCAAGATGCAGGAGTTCTCTGCTATACTTGGACTTGACGGATTGAAGAGGCTGGACGACAATATCGAACAGCGTGCGAGATGCGTCGAACTGTACCGGTCGAAGCTCGGCGCTGTCCCGGGCGTGCGGTTTCAAAAGATCGATGAGGACGCGCGGCCTAGTTACCAGAATTTCGTAATTCTGGTAGACGAGTCCGACGCCGGCCTGTCGCGGAACGAACTGCACGAGGCTATGGCCAAAGAGAACATTATGACGAGGAAGTATTTCTATCCCGCGATACATCGTCAGAAGGCGTATCTTGCGGACAGGCCGGCCCTGCCCGTCACCGAGGAGATAAGCGACCGAGCGCTCTGTCTGCCGCTCCACAACCACATGAGCACAGAACTCGTGGAGCGCATATCCGACGCCGCTCTTTCGATATTCGAGCATGCGGACGAGGTTCGGAGGTTCGTAGGTTCATAAGGTTTTAGGGTTATAAGGGTTATGAGGGGGGCATCGGGTGGTAACGTCTGAGCCCTCGACTCATCCGACTCATACTGGAGGCATTGAATGAAAATACTAGTGACCGGTGGCGCCGGCTTTATCGGAAGCCACTTCGCGGAGCGTATCATCAAGACACGTCCGGAGGACCAGGTCCTGATGCTGGACTCGCTGACTTATGCGGGCAATCTGGACAACATCCTGCCGGAGGTGTGGAACAGCCCGCGCTTCTTCTTCTGGCACGGGTCCATTCTGGACCGAACGGTCGTCGAGCGGCTCGTCGCGCAATCGGACGCTGTAGTGCATTTCGCCGCCGAAACCCACGTTGACAACTCGATCCACAACTACAATACCGATGATTTCGTGGACACGGACGTCAAAGGCACGCAAATCCTCCTCGACGCCATCCGGCACAACGGCGTGGACCGTTACATCCATATTTCCACGTCGGAAGTCTACGGCACGGCGCTCGCCCATCTAATGGACGAAGACCATCCGCTCAATCCGCGCAGCCCCTACGCAAGCGCCAAGTGCGGCGGTGACAGGCTGGTATACTCCTACGTCTGCACGTTCCAGATTCCGGCGCTCATCGTGCGACCGTTCAACAACTACGGCCCGCGTCAGCACGTGGAGAAGCTGATCCCGCACGTCATAACCCAATGCCTCCAGGACAAGTCGTTCCAATTGCACGGCACGGGAAAGAGTTCGCGGGACTGGCTGTACGTTGACGATCACGTGGACGCGCTGATCATGATGCTCGACGCGCCTATCGACAAGCTCAAAGGCGAAGTCATCAACCTTGCCACCGGTATCGACACCGATATCTACACGATCGCCCTCGGCATTCTGAAGCTGTTGGGCAAACCCGAGAGCCTGATCAACTGGGTCGCGGATCGTCCCGGCCAGGTCGATTGCCACCGCGGAACCTGCGAAAAAGCGAACCGGCTTCTCGGTTGGCATCCGAAGACGGTCTTCAACGAAGGTCTGTGGAAGACCGTGAGCTGGTACGAACAGAACACCGAGTGGTGGAGCAGACTCAGGCGCAAGGTAATGGCCTCCGGCCCCCTTGAAGAGTTGGTAGCTCCCAGCAAGAAGCTCAACGGTTAGAGAGGTCCGAATGGGTTCCGTATCCGAACGGCCTCGAAACAGCGCGAAGTCTATGGTCCTCCGGATTGGCGTCAGCGCGCTGCTCATGGTCTGGCTGTTGAACAAGATGCCCCTGGACAGGCTCAAGACGGCTTTCCTGAACGCCAACTGCGTCCTTCTTGCGCTTGCCTTATTGACGACACTCGTCTGCGCGCTCGTTCAGACGATGCGCTGGGCGGTCGTGCTGAACGCGATGGGATCGACGATTCCTTTCAGCGGGTTGCTTCGGTCGAATTTCGTCGGGCTGTTCTTCAACCTGTTCACTCCGTCGAACGTGGGGCAGGACGCCGCCAGGGTGGTGGATTTTCGCTCGTCCGGCGATTCCGTGGCGACGGGATTGGCCTCGGTCGCGATCGACCGGCTGCTCGGCCTGCTGGCCATGTTGGTTTTCGCGCTGGTGGCCTTTCCGCTGGCGTCCGGCCGTCTTCCCGATTCGAGCGCGGTTACTATGGCCGTCTGCGTCATTTCTATCTGCCTGGCGTTTGTCTTCGGACTCCTGTGCAGCCCCGCCGGCAAGATCGTGGGTCGGTTCGCGGCCCGCTTCCTTCCGGCGAAGGTCGATAAGGGACTCAGGCAGTTCTACGGCATGACCAAGCAGATGACCGCGAAGCCCGGCAAAGCTTTCTGTGCGGTCCTATTGGCCTTGATCTTCCAGTTTCTCGTGATATTCGCCAATTACCTCATCGCCGGCGCCGTGGGCGTATCGATTTCGCTTCCACTCCTCATCCTTCTGGTGCCTCTGACCGGGCTCGTGGCGTCGATCCCGATATCCATCAACGGTGTCGGGCTTCGAGAATGGGCCTACGTGCAGCTTTGGGGGGCTTTCGGAGTCACGAGCGAGCAGGCTTTTCTGTCGTCTCTGGCCTTCCTTGCCACCTGGGTGGCGATGGGACTGGTCGGAGCCGTTGTTTACACGACGCGCCGCCAGGCCCTTAGCTGAGGCAGATACTTTTATCCTGCGGGAACGGCGTCCTGGAGTGTGCGTATCGCCTGCCACTCAGGCAGTTCCCGCGGCGCACGTAACGCTGTTTGAATACGGTCAATCAATTCTGTGAATAGCTCATCCGGCGCGCGGGACGCGCGCTCTGTCTTGAAAAACACCGCGGCGGGCTTCGCCGGCCTGTTCTTGACGCAAGTCTGCGCCCTGATCAGCGCCAGCTATCTGTTCCGGGTTCTGGGGCCGGCCATCACGGGCGTCTACAGCTATTCATTCGGCGTTGTCTCCATGGCCCTACCGCTCGTCAATTTCGGCACGGACCAACCTCTGACCCGCGAAGTCGCCAAAGACCGCAAAGCCGCCGGCAGACTTCTGCTGTCGAGTCTTTCACTCAGGGCGCCTATGGCCCTGGTAGTCTACCTTCTGCTCCTTGCTCTATTCCACATCGGCGTGCTCCATTTCAAGGAGGGCCTGCCCCCCGGCGGCCGCCTGCTGATGTACGTCGTGTGGCTCACCGTCTTTACCGAATCGATCAGCCAGGCCGTCAAATGCGTATTCGCCGGGCTGGAACGGCAGGAGATAAGCTCCCTCATCACGTCCGGCGTGGCAATCACTCGCGCCGCCTTGACGATTCTGGTCGTCTACCTCGGTATGCGGCTGTTCCACATGGGCATAGTGGCTGCGTCGGTCGGGGCCTGCGGCACAATTGCGCTGCTGTGGCTCGTGTCGAAGACGGCGACGATGGAGTTCAAGATCGACCGGCGAGCGGTGCGCGGTATGGCGACTATGGGCGCGTCTTTCCTGGCCATGGACATCTTCCTCGGACTGATGAACAGGTTCGACTACCTCTATCTGCCTACGCTCAGCGGCAACCGGGACTTCGGACTGTACACGGCCTCGTGCCGGCTGACGGAAGCGCTGGTCGCCGCCGGACTGGCGGCCGACACCGCGTTATTTCCCATCATCACTCGCAGGTGCCAGGTGGGCGAAGACAGCGTTCGACGGGCCTGGGACGTCACCCACAAGTATCTCGCGATCGTCGCCGTGGCGTGTGCGGTCATCTTTGCTCTGCTGCCGGAACAGATAATGCTTTTGATTTTCGGGCGGGACGCCGCCGGCGCCGGCGCGATCCTGCGAGTCATCATCTGGCCGGCCATCATCTTCTTTCCCATGATTCCGAGCTACCGGATTTTGATCGCAAGGAACGGGCAACTCCGGCTCCTTCCGTTGTTTGCGACCAGAGGAGTGACTAACGTCGCGCTGAATATACTGCTCGCGCCGACGTACGGCGTCATCGGTTCGGCGGCGGCGAAAGTAGGGGCCGAGGCGCTTCACGCGACGCTTTGCTTCATTTTCCCGTTCAGGTCCGTGGAAATGTTCCCGATCGTGCGCTGGTACGTAAAGCCCGGGCTGGCAGGCGCGACAATGGCGGTCTTTGTGTACCTGACTCGCGCGCGCGTTCACGTGCTCTTGGTGTGTCTGGGGGCCGTGGTCGTGTATGCGGCGGCCCTGTGGCTTCTGCGGACGTTCTCATCGGCCGACGCGGAGATATTCCGCAGCGCGCTCAGGCCGGGTGATGAACAGCCCGCCGAGCAAATCCCAGGATCGCACACCGACATTTGAACAGAAGAACACCGATGCCTGCCGATAATTGTAATCGGCGCAGTCAAGAATCGTGGAGGTTATTGAATGAAGAAGCTAAAGGACTTCGCGGCTCGATATCTGTATGCCGCTGGCTCGTGTCTATATCTGCTTACGGTCGGATTCCTCATAGGGCGAAACCGGCATAAGCTGTACAGCATCTGTGATCTGTTCGGATACAGACATAACGTAGCGGGAATCGCGCCGACGGTCGGGATCAACGGAGTCGTGCCTGAATCGCTCCTCGATGGTTGCACGGTCAGCTTCCGAAATCCGCCATCGAAGGAAGGCGGGATGGTAATCCACGAATTGCTGGCGCTCAACCTGATCACAAGAGCCTACAGTCCCAAGCGGATATTCGAGATCGGGACGTTCGAGGGCAAGACGGCGCTGAACATGGCGACCAATTCCCCCGATGACACGGTGATTGTCACGCTCGATCTTCCTCAGCAGGAGGAGAACTCCGCTGAGTTGCCGTTCGATCCGGGCGACAAGAACTACATAAGGAAGGACAAGTCGGGACACCTTTTCGCCGGTTCCGAGGTCGAACACAAGATCACGCAGCTATTCGGCGATTCCGCTACATTCGACTTCTCGCCTTACCATAACTCAATGGACATGGTGTTCGTCGACGGTGCCCACTCTTACGAATATGTCTTGAACGACTCAGCGGTTGCCCGCGGGTTGCTCAAGGATGGTAAGGGGATTATTCTGTGGCACGATTATGCGCATTGGACGGGAGTCACTCGCGCGCTGGACGAACTCTTTGTGCGTGACCCGTTCTTTAACATAGTGCTGCTCAGGGGCACGTCTCTTGCGTGTCTTGTTGTTAAGTAGGTGGGATCTCATAGTTCGCTCGGCAGTCCGAGGCCATGATATAATCGAGAAGTCAACATGAAGAAAAAAGTTGCGATCATCCACGGAGCCTATCTGCACCGCCGGCACGCCGGCGCTTTAGAGCCGCTCAAGGAATGGTACGATCTTATCGGCGTTGCTACACGCCGGTGCGCTCTGGAGAATACGCAGATGGGATTCGAGGTCAGACGGCTCCTCGGTGTCTCGGACATTATCCGGCGCATCCCGAAACTCCGCCACAGAATAGGGTGGGGGACGGATCAATACCTGTTCGGGTTCGATAAGGCCTTGAGCGATATCGATATCTTCTACCCCGGCTCACCGACCTGTCTGTTCTCGTGGCAGGCCGCCAGGCTTAAGAAGAAGACCGGCGCCAGACTCGTCCTTTCCGAAGTGGAGAACATCCCATTTCTGGACGCCGACAGGTGGATATGGAAATACCGGCGAGAGACTCTCGACGCGGCGGACGCGATAATAACCGCCACCGAACGGGCCAGGTCCTCACTGATAGTGGAGGGCGTGGACCCTGGTAAGATAACGCATATCCCCCTCGGTGTGGACACGAAGGCGTTCAGCCCGGAGCGGAAGGATGCCGAGGTCCTCAAGCTCCTGGGCGTCGAGCCGGGAGAAAAGGTGGTCCTGTTCGCCGGACGGCTGATTTGGGGCAAGGGGGTATTCGAACTTGCCTACGCCGCAAAGAGAATAATCGATGATCCCGATCTGCGCGGGACTCGCGCGAAATTCGTCTTTCTCGGGGCCGGATCGGGCGAAGCGGTCCTGCGCCGCCGCATTGCGGACATGGGAATCGGCGATCGGGTCTTGTTGAAGGGTTTCATCCCCTATGAGAAGACGCCCGCCTTCTACGCGAGCGTCGACATCGCCGTCGCGCCGAGCATTCCCACTCCTGAATGGGTGGAGCAGGTGAACTCGATGGTGGTCGAGTGCATGTCTTCCGGCGCGGCTATGGTCGTGGCGATGTCCGGCGGCTTGCCCGATGTAACCGGAGATGCCGCGCTCCTTGTTGCGCCGGCCGATCACCTGTCGCTGTACGAGGCGATCAAGGACCTTTTGCTGGATGACGCGAAGAGAAAGGATTTCGGCAGGCGCGCTAGGCGGCGGGCGCTGGATACGCTCGATATGAACCTCGTTGCGCGCCAGACGGCCGATGTTTTCGAATCCATCAGTTGACGCGCAATTGCTGAGAAGGGACGGGATTTGACCTGTGGCTGAAAAACTGACTGGTGTGATACTGGCGGCGGGCCGAGGAAGCCGGATGGCTCTGTTCAGCGATGAGTATCCGAAACCGCTGCTGCCGATCTGCAATAAGCCGATCATGCAATACCAGATCGAGATGATGCGCGATCTTGGCATAACCGACGTGTTCATAGTTGTCGGCCATCTCAAGAATCGTATTATGGACAGCTTTCAAAGCGGGGCCGAGCTTGGGGTGAAGATTCACTACGTGGAGCAAAGCCAGCCGCTCGGGATTGCCCACGCGGTCGGCCAGTTGGAGCGGTTCGTCGAGACGCCGTTCCTGATGTTCTTGGGCGACATCTTCTACGCGCCCAAAGACATGAGACTGCTCCTCGAAAGCAGGCAGCGCGAGGAGAACGCCTCCGTTCTCGTGGTCCAGCGCAACCAGGCGACCGAAGTGATCAAGCAGAATTTCGCCATAATGATGGGCGAGGACGGCCGCGTGCGGAGGGTCATTGAGAAGCCGCGCCACATAACGAACCACGACACGGGTTTCGGCATATATCTGTTCGACCCCGTTGTGTTCGACGCCGTCAGGCGCACGCCTCGCACCGCGATGCGCGACGAATACGAGATCACCGAGGCGATCCAGATTCTGATCGACGATGGATACCCCGTGTTCGCCGAAGAGGCCATAGACTGGATACTGAACGTTACCTACCCTAAGGACCTTCTGAACTGCACCGTGAGTTGGATGAAAACACAGGGGGTCACGAGCGTGGTCGCGGACTCCGCCGAAGTGCACCCGGACTGCAGGCTGGACTACGCATCCATCGGCGAGAATGTCATCGTGCGCAGGCCGATAAGGATCGCGAATTCTATCGTTTTGCCGAACACGGTCGTTGAGTCCGATGGCGATATGGTGGACTGCGTGCGCTCTGCGCGTATAACTATTGACTGCGGCTAGAAGGAGAGTTCGGGAATTTCCACAGTTTGCAGGCATCCGACGCTTGCATGGATCAGAAAGGGAATCTACGTCAGGAACTCGCCGGACGCGAGTGGTTCACGTCGCGAAGTCGTGCGGCGTCCTGCTCGCTCAACT
>JAUSGG010000008.1 GCA_030649165.1 Armatimonadota bacterium | reverse complement strand
GTCCGTTGCCGTCGCAATGCCGAGCGCGGCCTCGATGTCTGCCTCCGAAGGATTGCAGCCAAGGGTCAAACTAGTGCCGCTTGCGGTAATCGTCGGCGGTGTAATGTCCACAGTCCAGGTCACGGTTCGGGAAACGGGCGTCGCCGCGTTGCCGCAGGCGTCGCTGACATTCCACGTTCTGGTTTGAGAACGACCGCAGCCATCTTCAACAACCGAACCGTCTGAAGGAGTCGGCGTGACGTCGCCGCATTCGTCAGTTGCCGTCGCCGTGCCAAGAGCGGCCTCGATGTCCGCGGCGGACGGATTACAACCGAGAGTCAAGGTGGTTCCCGTTGCCGTAATTGTTGGCGCATCCGTGTCTACAGTCCACGTGTATGTAACCACACAAGGGTCGGAGAGGTTGTCACAATCGTCCTGAGCGGTGATCGTGAACCTGCGCGTGTGGGTGCAGCCGCTGTCGGAATCTTCCGGCGTGCAGTTCAACTGCTTAACATTACAGTTGTCGTCCGCCTCCACGAGCGCCTTCACGCTGTCGCAGGTCGGAGTGTCGGCAGGATTGCAGCCCAGATCGCCGCCGGTCGGGCAGTTCGTGATCGTCGGTTTCTCGGTATCGTTGACAGCGATAATCTCCTGATCGGTGTCGCAGCAAGGATCCGCGGGGCAGCCGCTCGCCGCATTGCAGGCATCCAGGTCTATAATCACGCTGCCGCCGCAAGCCGCGGTAACCTGGAAGGTGATCTGATTCGTGCCTTGACCGGATATAATATCTCCCCCGGTTACTGTCCAAACGTAACTGTCGGCCCCGGACTCTGCCGAAGCGATGTGGGTTGACCCCGGGCAATACGGGCCGGAGTCGGCCGTAATGCTCGCATCCGGCGCTACGCAAATTGCGCCTGGCTGGTTGCTCCGGTCCTGATTCCTGGCTCCGGAGCCGGGAGTCAAGTCGATGGCGCGCATATGAAAAGGAGCGCCCCTGATGCTGCCCGAGCCCTGACCGGGTCCGTAATCATTCGCGGCCGCCAAGTGTCCGCCCCAAAAGAAGCCGACGCTGCCCGGCCCTATTGGGTCAAAGAAAACTTCTATCTGCAGGTCAAAATCCCCGCCGCCGGAAGGCACAAAATGATACTGGCTGAGAGTTACGTTCCGAGCGTTGTAGAACCAAAGCGCCAGTTGGCCGCCAGGAAGGCCGGCGGGAGGCGGTGGGCTGAAGCCCGGCGGGAGTGCGCCCGTATAGCTGGCGGGCAAGCTGGGGTCCGGCAAAGGTACTGAGTTTGCGGCCCCACCGCAGTCAGTGGGTGGGGACGTTGAGATCGTGCCGCAGGCTCCGCCGGTGGACGCGATCGGCCCGGATTCGGTCCGGTCATAGCTGGTCAGGAAATCGTAAGCGTGTATTCCTCCCTTGAGCCACTCGTGCTGAATGGAGAATGTGTAGCGCGCGCTGGGGTCCAGATCGAGCACAAAATACCGGAAAGGAACCGAGTCGCCTTCGGCGTAGCACGAATTCTGCTTGTTGATGTCGCCATTGGCCCACTCAGGAACCTTGGTCGCCGTGCCGTTCTGGAGCTGGTCGAGGTTGGTAGTGCTGTCGGTGAACGTCGTCTCTGCGTACAGATGTGGTGTCGTGTCGCCGGCGAACAGAGGATGGACGCAGTCAGCCGTCAAGCGAAAGGTCCTGCCCAGGGCGTAATCCATAATATACCACCCTGATACGAAGCTGCCGTTCTCGTAGGTCTGCACGTCCCAAGGCATTCCCCAGTCCCACGTGGGGCCGCCGTCGATTGCCGTCACCTGGAGCCAAACAGTCTCGCTCGGATGGAAGCCCGCGCCGGAGATGACCGCCGTCTGACCCGGGAAGTAGTCCGGTTTGTCGGTGGTCACAGTCGGTTCGGCGCCCACTGCCATTGGCAGGACCGACAGGATGACGATCACGGCCACCGCAAGGTACATACGTCCAATGCTGAGTCTCTTCATTGTTACCTCCCCATCCTCTCTTGGCGTTAGGCCACGCTCTCGCTTCGTGTTCGAAGTCTAACTCTACGGACATGGCGAAAATGATAAAGGCAAAAACGAGTATAGTCCGTGGATTTGAGCGCGGTTCTAAATCCAGAGCTAGTACTTCTTATAATAGTAGCAGGGAAGCATAGCAGTCAATTGTTTTTATTGGTTTCTGTTGAAAAACCGGTAATTATAGCAGGTAATCTGGCAGGATAGTGGTCAGAAGTTTAAGGGCCTAGACACGATCTTTTAAGGTAAGCTTCAACGCCGAAGACCCATGAACCAGAGACCCTCAGAAACTCAAAACGAAACAGTTCAGTCTTCCGGGCATCGTCATTTCGAGCAACCGACCCCACAGGCGGGGTTATCTCGGAAAGGAACCACCCCGGTGTTTCGGGATTTGAGGGTTGGGTGTCATACGCATACTATAGCGGACAACTTCGGGTCCCAACCCGGAAATCCCGAAACGGGGCGCTTCCTTAGGAGCGGAGCGCCAGCGGAGTCGAGAAATCTGCTTTTGAGCGTGACGCAACCGGAAAAAGCAGATTCCTCCACTTCGGTCGGAATGACATTCCCGCGAAACTGAACTCTCTCCCCACTCTAACCCCAGTTTCGCCGTGTAAACTTCCCGCCAGGTTGGTATAATAGCTGCGCTGGCCGAATGTCGGAAAACTCTGAGGAGGCGATATGGCGGTACGAACGTCGGAAGCTGAGTGGAAAGGCAATCTGCGAGAAGGCAAGGGAACGATGAGGCTTGGCAGCGGCGCTTATGAGGGCGCTTACTCGTTCCAGTCCCGATTTGAGGAAGGCGCGGGCACAAATCCGGAGGAGCTGATCGCGGCGGCGCACGCGGGATGCTTCAGCATGGCGCTCTCCGCCGGGCTGTCCAACGCGGGCCATGAGCCGAAGCGCGTCCATACGACGGCGAAAGCGCGGCTGGAGAAGGTCGGGGAAGGCTTTGAAATCACCAACATACATCTGACTACGGAAGCGGAAGTCCCCGGAATAGACGAGTCCACATTCCAGCAGCAGGCCGAGGCGGCGAAAAAGGGCTGCCCGGTCTCCAAGGCGCTGGCGGCGACCAACATTACGCTGGACGCAAAGCTGGTTTAGAGTGAACGGTAAACAGTGAGCAGTGAACAGAAACAGTTCAGTTTTGCGGGAACGCTATCCAGGTAATGGAGCATGTGCCACCTGCCCCCTCTCCCCCTGGGCGGGAGAGGGTTCTATCCCGCGGGAACGGCCTCCGTAGCCACACCTGTCGCATCTGCAATGACCAGTTCCCGCGGGACCTTGATCGCGCCACCCCCTGTCACACGAGAAGGAATGATGGACCTCGACGCCGAACCAATCCCCGCGGGTACATTTCCGTGAGGTGCAATGAATGAGACTTGAAAAGGACGCGCAGAGAGCGCTCGTCTTCAAGCGCATACTGGCCGAGGCGCAAGGCTTCGGCCTGCAAATCTTCGACCAGGACTTTGCGCGCCCCTGGGGCGGGTTTCTGCGGTTCACCGAAGATTCCCTGAACGCCTTCTTCAGCGCCTACTGGGAGGGCGTCGATACCGGCGCCGCCGCGGGCAGACGCGATCCCAAAGTCCTGCTCGTGGCGCCGGCGCAGCGTTTGTCGCTTCAACTGCACCACAGACGCTCGGAGGTTTGGCGGACGCTCGACGGCCCCGTGCTCGTGGTTCACGGCCCGGACCGTGACCATCTTGTCGCGGACGTTCTTCTGCCGGGCGACGTCGTCCACATCCCATGCGGCCATTTGCACCGCCTGGCAGGCTCGCTAAGCTCGTGGGGTAGAGTCGCCGAGATATGGGAGCACACCGATCCACAAAACCCGTCGGACGAGGACGACATCGTGCGCGTCCAGGACGACTACGCGCGGTAGAGGGACAATGAGAGGAACCATACTATTCGGAATTGACGTCGAGTCGGCGTCGCAAGACACACTGGCATTTGTCGAACACGCGGGGGCGCTGTTCAGGGAGCTGAACGTACCGGCTACGTGGTTCGTGACCGGCGGGACGCTCGAGAAGTATCCCGACGTTTTCCGAAAGGTCGATGGCGAGGGCCTCATCGACCTGCAGGGGCACACGTACAGCCACTTATTGCTGAAAACCGTCCTGATGCAGCTTCCCGACGGCATCACGGCCCACGGCAGCGTCGGCTGGCACATGGTTCCCGGAGCTTCACCCCAGCAGATCGACGAAGACCTGGCGCGCTGCCAGAAAGTGTTCCGCAACGCGCTTGGCCGCGAGGCGACCGCTTTGACCACCCCGTGGGCGTACTATCGCGGTCTGGGCGACAGGCCGGACCTGCTTGAGATAGTTCACACGCACGGTTTCCGGGCGCTTCGAAGTTTCGGTCGAAACGAGCGGGATTGCCAGCCGGTTCCGCTCGAATGGCAGCCCTTCTTCTACAAACCGCAGGGATTTCCGGACGTCCTGGAGTGCCTGATCCATGATTACCAGGACGATTTCTACTGGGAGATGTTCGCCCCGGAGCAGGACGGCAAGAACTACGCCGACCATCTTCGCAAGGTCGCCGACCGGGTTGCGGCCGAGAATCTGACGTGGAGCCTGTGCAGTCACGACCATCACTGGGCGGACCGGGAAAGCCGCGAATCGAAACTGACCTGGATGAGAGGGCTTCTGGAGCATGCTCTGGAGTTGAGGCTGCGGTTCCTCACCATCAGTGGGTACTATGAAGAGATGAGGAACAGGGGCACGCAGTAGATCCCATTGCTCGGCCCGTCGCAGCCTCCGCAACAGGCCGAGCTGAAGGAGATCTAGTTCACGCGGTTTTCCTTGCTCTGCGCCACATCAGGCTGCCCAGGCCACCTAATCCGCACAGCAGAGAAAGGATCGACGACGGCTCCGGGACCGATCCCAGCAGGAAAGCAGCCTCATTGGCTATCAATGACCTGCCGGCAGGATCGTTCAGCTCGTCCCATAGAAAACCATTGTAGATTGTCCTCCCTGAATTACCGAGAACGATCGCCGCCTGCCCTTCTGTGGCGGTGGCGGTGTATCCGGCAAGAGCTGAAGCTCCTCTAAGCGGAACCAACGCCAGCCTGTCTCCATCGTCAGCCCATTCATCCGTCCAACTCGTCAGATTGCCAATGGCATTGGGAGCTTGGAACACCGGATGAGATGAGCTCCAAAGGTAGACAGTTTGCGGAGTGCCAAAGCTCGCTGACACGCTCACATCGAAGGCTCCGGGAAGAGCCGGATTACCATATCCCGTATCATTGTCCAGATCCCAGAACGACATAAGAGCTCTGCCGCCGCCTTGCACGTAGTTGATAAGCGGCAGCCAATCGCCAGGGGTATTACTTGGGCAGTCGACCACAACCAGATCCCACGATTGCGAAGTCAGCAATCCACTGAATGTGGACCCTGTTGCGCGGGTGTAGGCGATACCGAGTGAGGTTATCGCGTTTTGCGCGCGTTGGTGAGCCGTGTTGTCATCGTATACCAGCACGGACGGCGCAGCCTGCGTGAAACTCGGACTCACCAGCAGACAAATTACAGCAAAAACCATAACCAATCGACACAAACGCATCCCCATTGTTCTCCTCCCGGCTCTCTCCGGAGCCTGACGACGCTGAGATTAGGAAAGCTGGCGCTGCTATTGCAGGAGCAATCGGCAACGCTGAGACTCATAGATTATGGAATCTTTTCGCCTGCTTGTCAAGACTCTCGCCAAACTTTTTTGAGATTTCTTTAATAGGAAGAAAGCGATTGTAGAGGCGATCTCGCCGGAGCACGCGCGATATGGCGGCCACAACTGTGAAATGGGCTGTGTCGTCGCGTGCGCAAACGAGGACAGCACCGCCGAGCTCGCTCGCGAGTAGCACGGCCCCGCGCATAGGCTAACCGGCGAAAAGAGGCCCAGGCGGTCGATTGCCTGGGCCGTTGCACATGATCTCTGTGGTATTATCCGCTAATCCACCGGGGGAGCAGGAGGGGGTGGCGGTGGCGGCGGAGCGCCTGGGCCGCCTTCAGGCGAAGCGGGAGGCGGCGGAACTCCAGGTCCGCCAGGTCCTCCGGGTCCTCCCGGCCCTCCGGGCCCTCCGGGGCCGCGACGCGCGGCCATCAGCTCCTGGAGTTTTGCTATCTGTTCCGCGGTCAGGGCTGCCCGGATTTTCATCCATGCGTCGATCCTTGCGCCTATGATGTCAGCTTCAGCCTTCTGAGTGTCTGACACAAGCGGCTTGAGCTTCTGAGCGTCGCATTCGGGAGCGAGCAGACCTTTTCGCAGCGCCGCCGAAGCCTGGTCGGCCTTCCGCAAAAGCGGCCTGAGCGCCTCTTCGCTCCTGGTCATAATATCCTTCAGCTTCCCCTTCTGCTCCTCGGTAAGCTGAAGAGTTTCAGCGTTCCTCTCAAACAACATGGGCTGGGGCGGCATGACGGCCATAGCCGGGCAGAAACCGGGGCGTCCGCCCATACCGGGAAATCCGCCTCTCCCCGGACGGTCGGGGTTGGGGCCGGCCTGACCCCACGCGGCGGTGGCCATAAGGGCGACGGCAACCGCAACGCCAATTACTGACACTTTTCTCATTCGTAGTCCTCCTTGATCTTTGCAGCGACCCCGGTTTCCGGGGCGTTACATACGAAATGCTCAACCACATATATAAGGTTTGTAAGGTTTGTGGGATTTATGAGGGGGGCGCAGGTTGCCAATAAACGTCATAAACCGTATAAGCCCCATGAACCTTCCCCATAGTCACTGCGTTTCGTGGCGTCGGCATTTCTCTCATTATACGCCTTCCGGCGCAAAACGCATCCGATTTTTAGACGAATATTCACCCACGCCGGTTACCTCATCTATCCCCCCTCCTTCCAGGAAGGGGTGAGGGGGAGGTCAACGGTCAACCATCGACCATCAACCCTCGACTCAACCCCGTCCCGGCTTCCGACTCGCCTTCGCCTGTTTGGATTTCCTCTCCAGACCGGAGAAGAACCGGTCCCAGCGCTGCGCGCGCCGCGCGGACCACTCATCGGTCGCCTTGGGATTCCTGTAAAACGGGTTGAAGTTCTTCATAGCGTTCGGGTCCATCCGCGTCCGGGGACGGCTGCCCATATTCCCGCCCGGACCGCCAGAGCTTCCGGGACCCCCGGCGCCTCCCGCGCCGAACCCCGGCCCTCCGCGCCGAGGCGCCGGCTTTATCCGAGCCATCGCGTTGAGCTGAACGACCGTAAAGACTCTCTTCAGGTCTTTAAGGGCCTGCTTCGCCTGGTCTTGGGTCAGCTTAGGCTTGCCGCGCAACGGCTTCAGGACGGCCAGGACCTGCTGCGCCTGACCCGGACTCAACGCATACTTGGGGGCCTTGTCGATCTCGCCGATATGCCTGACCATCTGCATCAACTGGAATGTGAACTTGTGCTGCTCGCGAAACTGGCCGAACTGTCCGCCCTGGCCCTGCGCGAACGCCGGCGCGGCGAGCGCAAGCGCCAAAACGACAGAGACAGCGACGAGCTTTGATACTCTTGTCACTACATTTCCTCCTTGGTCGGTTGCCCTCCAGGTAGGATACCTGGAGGGATAGAAGCTGGCAACCGACTGCTTGCCTTTCCGCCTCCGCCCCATCACCCAACACCGAGCATCCTATCTGTGTCCATCTGTGCGCATCTGTGGTTAATAGAGCTTTCGTGTTTTCGCACTCTTGCGCTTTCATGATCGCAAGAGCCGATAGCCGGCAACCGACTGCTTGCCTTTCCGCCTCCGCCCCATCACCTACCACCCAACACCCAGCATCCTATCTGTGTCCATCTGTGCGCATCTGTGGTTAATAGAGCTTTCGTGTTTCATGAAAAAATCCGCCCTACTCATACCGCAGAGCGTCGATGGGGTTGAGCAGCGAGGCCTGCCGCGCCGGATACAGCCCGAAAAACACGCCCACCATCGCCGCGAACGAGAAGGAAAGCACGATCGACTGTAAGGATACTACAATGCTCCAGTCCATCATCTTGCCGACTACCGCCGATCCCAGCACGCCAAACAATATGCCCACTATTCCACCCATCAGTGACAACACCAGGCTCTCGACCAGAAACTGCAGCATAATGTCGCGCCTGCGCGCGCCAACGGCCTTCCTGATACCTATCTCACGCGTGCGTTCGGTGACCGACACGAGCATTATGTTCATAATCCCGATCCCGCCGACCAGCAGCGACACGCTCGCGATCCCCGCCAGCAGGTGCGTGAACACCCGGCTCGTCTCCTCGGCGATCTCCATGTATTCAGCCTGGTTGCGGATGATGAAATCACTGTCCTTGTCATCACCGAGCCGGTGACGCTTCCGCAGCAGCGCCTCGATCTCGGTGTTCGCCTGGTCGATCGTCGCCATCGACTTCGCCTGCGCGCTAATCGCCCTCACATACTGGACTCCGAACACGCGCCGCATCGCCGTGGTAACAGGGATGAAAATCTGGTCGTCCGGGTCGCCAAATGGACTCGTCGCGCCCTTGGGCGCCATGAGGCCGATCACCCTGAACCTGCTCCCCTTGATCCGCACCCATTTGCCGACGGGAGAGCTCTTGTCGAACAGGTTCTGGGCGGCTGTCGGCCCTATCACGGCGACTTTGCGGTTGCCCCTCACGTCCTGCCTGGAGAAGAACTTGCCTTCCCGCACCTTGTAGTCGCGCACGGACGGATAGTCCGGCGTCGTGCCGAAGATCGTCGTGTTAGTGTTGCGGTTGCCATACTTGACCTGCTCGTTCTGGCGCACTTCAGGCACGGCCTTGACGACCCACTGGGACCTCTCCGGTATCGCTTCCGCGTCCTCCAGCGTCAGCGACTGCACGCTCCCGAATCCCCCCATAACCGCGCCGCGTCTCGACTGGCCGGACAAGACTATGAGCACGTTTGTGCCCATCTGCTGGATGCGCTGCATGGTCTGCTCCTGCGCGCCTCTGGCTATCGCCAGCATGGCTATGACGGCGCCGACGCCTATCACGACTCCGAGCATCGTCAACGCCGCTCGCATCTTGTTCGCGGCGAGTCCCTCTATAGCAACTTCGACACTCTCACGCAGGTTCATCTGTCTTCCTCCACCGGCATTGCCTCCAGCCGCCGGCGCGCGTTGACCGGGTCGGCCACAGGCTGATCGGACACTATATGACCATCCCGGAAGCGAATAATGCGGTTCGTGTGGTTGGCAATATCCTCCTCGTGAGTGACTATGATCACGGTCTTGCCTTCCGCGTGCAAATCCTGGAAAAGGGAGATAGTCTCCTCGCTCGTCCGCGTGTCCAGATTGCCCGTAGGCTCATCTCCCAGGATTATGAGCGGCTCGTTTACCAGAGCCCGCGCGATTGCCACCCTCTGCTGCTGTCCCCCGGACAGCTCGTTCGGTTTGTGCGTCATTCGATCTCCCAGCCCGACGCGCTCCAGAACGGCCTTCGCCCTCTCCTCGCTGTTATGGACGTCCGGGTTGTACATCAGCGGAAGCATCACCTGCCGATATGCGGGCCGTCGGGGAATCAGGTTGAACGTCTGAAAAACGAAGCCGATTTTCCGGTTGCGGATTTCCGCCAGTTCGTCGTCGTCCAGACCTCCTATTTCCTCCCCTCCAAGCACATACGAGCCCTCGCTGGGCCTATCCAGACAGCCTACGATATTCATCAGCGTGGTCTTCCCCGAGCCGGAAGGCCCCATAATCGCCACGAACTCGCCCTCCTTCACCGTAAGAGAAACCCCCCTCAGCGCGTGCACCGATATATCGCCCATTTGGTAACGCTTATGTAGATTGCTTACCGTAATCACTTCAGTACCTGCTCGTTCCCTTTCCCTCCCGAGGAGCGCTAACCTCCCCCTAACACCCTCCTAAGAGGAGGGGGGATTTGGCTCCATCTCCTTCCAGGAGAGGGTTGGGGTGAGGTTTCTTTCAACCTTCAACATTCAACCTCACCTTCGACTCCGCGCCCCTTACGAACCACTAACCCGGATTATTCGCGATGACCTCTGCGTGCAAACAGAATGCGAAACGGAAACCCCTCACCCCATCCCTCTCCCGCTCGGGGGAGAGGGGGCTAACTGGGGCTAATAAGATAGGTTATCTCGTAAGACAAAGGTAATCCCCT
>JAUSGG010000255.1 GCA_030649165.1 Armatimonadota bacterium | reverse complement strand
GTCGTCTTGAACATGATCTTGGTCCCGGTGAAGTCGCCGCCGGGGTTAGTCCAACTCAGACTGTTCTGCGTGTCGCCAGGGGTAACCGTGAATCCGGTCACGTCTCCAGGAGGAGTCGTATCGGCCGGTGTGCCGCTGCCCTGAGAACCGGATGAGTAGTTAGGAACCTCGTCGAACGAGAACGCCGTGTAGTAGTAGGGCGTTCCGTTGGTGAGGCTCGTATGCGTCGTGCTGGTTCCGGTTCCACTGTAGACCTGCGTGCCGTCACTCTGGCTCGCAGGATAGCCGGTGGTCTTGAAGACGATCTTGACTCCGGCGAAGTCCGAGTCTCCAGGGTTGGCCCAGGTCAGACCGTTCTGCGTGTCTCCAGGTGTGACCGTGAAGCCGGTCACGTTTCCGGGAGGAGTTACGTCCACAATCTGATATACCGTCACCGTGTCGACGTAGAAGGCAGCGCCCCAGGGTCCAACGATCCTAAAATCGGCTCCGTTGTTCTCTCTGTTGCCGAAGTAGGCGTCGGTGACGTGGAAGGTGCAACTCTTCCAGGTGTTAGTGTTGGTAAGGGCGACTGCGCCGGCCGCACTATACGCGGCGGACGTGCAGTCGTATTCCAGGATATAGTTGCCGCTTCCTGTGTCATAGTAGTCGAAGGTGAAATAGATGTCAGGCTTGCTGCCCTGATATGCGTAGGCATCACTGACACCAAAGTACATGTAGTAATCGCCACCGGTGACGGCGTTTTGCCTGCAGTAATGGCCGCCTATGGTGGCCTCCGCGGTGTCGCCGTCGCCGTACTGGATATGCGTCATACCGTCAGGAACGTCCGGCGAACCCGTATCGTAGGACACCGCGTCAGCCCCGTTGTCTACCACTTCGACGTAGTTGATGTTCGGGACGCCACTCTCCACGTACAGTTGGAGGATGTGCTGACCCGCGCTCAGGTTTCTGGCTGGAACGATGATCGAGGTCCAGTTTTGCGAACCGCCCGTAGACGCGAAACTCTTGACGCCCGCAAGGTCGTTGCCGTCGAGCTTCACGCGGAAGCTTCCGACGTCCGCACACGCCAGTCTCACGTTGATGCTGTAGTCGCCGGAACCGGCCACGTTCACCGTGTACTCCAGCCACTCACCGACAACGGTCCAGCCAACGTTATAGCCGCCGCCCGTATCGGTGGTGACCTGGATATCCACGTCATCGGATCGATACTGACCACCGGAGTTCCCGGATGTCGTGTCGTAGAAGGAAATGTTCTGGCCGCCGATGTCGTAATTCTCGGCCTGAACAGTTCCTGGCAGCGCAATGACGCCGGAGTAAGGAGACTGTGTCACAGGCGTTGCGCTTCCCTGCACACCCGCCGCGTAGTTCGGGACCTCGTCATGAGCGAACGCCCTGTAGTAGTAAGTCGTTCCATTCGTCAGGCCCGTGTGGTCTGTGCTCGTGCCCGCGCCATCGTAGACCTGAGTCCCGTCAGCCGCGCTAGTCGGATAACCGGTCGTCTTGAACATGATCTTCGTTCCGGTGAAGTCGCCGCCGGGGTTAGTCCAACTCAGGCTGTTCTGTGTGTCGCCAGGGGTGACGACAAACCCGGTCACGTCTCCCGGAGGAGTCGTGTCGGCCGGGGTTCCGCTTCCCTGAACGCCCGCGGCGTAGTTCGGGACTTCGTCATGCGCGAACGCCTTGTAGTAGTAAGTCGTTCCGTTCGTCAGGCTAGTATGGTTCGTGCTCGCGCCCGCGCCATCGTAGACCTGAGTCCCATCTGTCGCGCTCGTCGGGTAACCGGTCGTCTTGAACATGATCTTCGTTCCGGTGAAGTCGCCGCCGGGGTTTGTCCAACTCAGGCTGTTCTGAGTGTCGCCAGGGGTGACGACAAACCCGGTCACGTCTCCCGGAGGAGTCGTGTCAGCCGGAATACCGCTTCCCTGAACGCCCGCCGCGTAGTTGGGAACTTCGTCATGCGCGAACGCCTTGTAGTAGTAAGTCGTTCCGTTCGTCAGGCTCGTATGGTTCGTGCTAGTCCCGACTCCACTGTAGCACTGAGTCCCGTCAGTCGGTCCGGTCGGATAGGTGTCTGTTCGGAACCTGATCGCCACTCCAGCGAAGTCCGAATCTCCGGGATTCGTCCAGGACAGGCTGTTCTGTGTGTCACCCGATGTCGCCGTGAATCCGGTCACGTCTCCCGGAGGAGTAACGTCAGCAGGTGTCGCCGTCGCTTGCGCGCCTGATGAGTAGTTCGGGACCCCATCAAACGAGAAGGCCGTGTAGTAGTAGATCGTTCCATTCGTCAGGCCGCTGTGGACTGTGCTCGTGCCCGTCCCACTGTAGCACTGGGTCCCATCCGCGGGCCCTGTTGGATAACCGGTGGTCTTGAACATGATCTTGACTCCGGCGAAGCTCGCGCATCCGGGATTCGTCCAGGACAGGTTGTTCTGCGTATCTCCCGGAGTGGCCGTAAAGCCGGTCACGTCGCCGGGCGGAGTCGTGTCGTTCTCGACAGCGACACCGACAGGTTGTATGTAGCACGTGCCGCCAAGGTCATAGGCGACGTACACTCCGCTCGTGACGGCTGGAGCCATGTCGCAGTTCCACCACCTGCGTCTGTTGATGGTGGAGCTGAACTGGGTTCCGGTGCATTTGTTACCGCCGCAGGTAGGTTCCGCGGTGCATGTCTCGGTGATGGAGGAATTGTCGGCCTTGGTTATTCTGCCTTCGCCTGTAGCAGTCCAACCTCGCCACCCGATGTAGACGGTGTCGGCGGCGTCGCGGCAGATGGCGGGGGAGACATCGTCATTCCACCATCCGGTAGGTTCGGTTCCGTCCGGACCGGTGCCCGCGGGTCCTCCGAGGAGTCCGGTACGAGGGCTCCAGAGGGCGGTGTTGTCTGTTGTAGACCATTCCGCAGCGGTCGGCGCAGACGCCGGATCCGCCGGCCAAGATGGCCCAGGACGCGGTATGCACTACGTTGTACTGGTCCGCCCAGGCGGCCGCGGGGGCTCCGGGCTTGCCGATCCCGGGGGTGAGGTTCTGCAGTCCACCGACAGGACTCAGATTGCTGTCGTACTGCTGGGCAGCGGTGTTGGCGGCGCCGTTGCGTCCGACAGCCCAAATGTAACCGTTGGAGGTGACAGCGATAGTAGAGCGGGTGGCGGTTGTTGTCCAGGTGTCAACATAAGGTGTGCCGCTGAGATTCGTCACCCTGTCGATTCAGCCGATCAGGCTTCCGCCTTGCCCGAATTGACAGCCAATGTAGGCATAGTTGCCCCACAGCCCAAGGTCGATGTTCCAAATGCTGTTGCCGCTTCCCGCGACGAACGCCGTAATGGGCGCCTTCCAACTACCGCCAATGCGGTTGGTATAGTAGCAGGTCGATGCATACGGCATAGTCGGGTTGACGGCTTCCGAGAATACCACATGTGGCACACTATTCGAGTCGCACATGATATTTGGCCAATAGGCGCCGCCGGAAGGTGACGTTATGGTCTCCGACAGGAGCAGAGTCCAAAAGGCGTCATACTTCTTGTATTGAAGACCACTTCCGGACAGGTAGACAGTGTGGATGTTGCCTGTGGAGTCTAATGCGACGCAAGGCATCTGCCCGCTTCCGATATTCCGCACAGCGCCGAGCGTGTTCCAGTAAACCGGAGGAATAACCACATCGACGTAGTTGAGGTTGAACCCGCTGCTGTCAACTACGATACTTAGTATATGCTGGCCCGCGGTCAGATTGATCCCTGAAACCGTTTGAGTGGCCCAGGTCTGCCATCCGCCCGTGGACGTAACGTTTCTCGATCCGGTTACGTCCTGGCCGTCGATGTTGATGTGGAAGCTGCCTCCCGTGCCGGCTACGCGCATGTTGAGGTCGTAGTTCCGGGTAGAGGTCACGTTGACCATGTAGTTGAGCCATTCCCCGGGCTCGATCCATCCAACGTTGTAGCCGCCGCCCGTGTCGGCGGTTGTTTCTATGTCAACACCGTCAGTGCGGTATGCTCCGCCGTTGTTCGGAGCGTCCGTGTCGTGGTAGCCAACTCCTTCACCACCAAGATCGTAGTTCTCGGCCTGGATGGTTCCGGGCAAATCGATGACGCCGGCGTAGGGCGCCTCGCCCGGCGCCGCCTGGAACGCGTCTCCCCAGTTGTCGGGAATCTTGCTGGGGAAACCTATGCCGCTGCTGTCATTCCAGGTGTAAACGGTCGTCAAGGCCGCGTCGTTGTTGTTGTCGTTGTCGCGGAAGTTGAAGTCGACGCCAAAGGTTCCGCCCGCCGGCAGGTCGGGATCGAGCGCGGATTTCTGTATCCTCGCCTCAAGCCACCAGCCGGAAGAGTCTCGCTGAACACCGGAAGTAACGCCATTCAGAATCTGAGTGGCGTAGCCGCTCGTGCACATGTAGACGTTCTTCTGGTTGTTCGCGTCGATGACGAGCTGTATATCCGACGTGGAATCACTGATTGCGGTCGACCCGCCGTCATTACTCGGATCGATGTAGAACTCCACGCAGTCATTTGCCCAGTTCGAGCCGACCGGGTTCGAGTACCGCATGTCGTCGTCGTCGCATCTGACAAGGAGGTATTCGTATGTCGCGTCGTGGGCTGCATACACCATGCCGCCTGTCGGCACGCGGTGTCATAAGTGAGGTTCGGGAATCCATGGTTGGTGGCCCATTCATTGTTGTCCGGGTCCTCCCAGGCGGGATAACCCTGACCTATCCAGCCGGCCACGTTGCTCTTTGTCATGGCTATGCTGGTAGCGTCGTGTGACGACCAGCCCTGCAGGCAACACGAGGCCCTGTTGTAGCCCGCGCCTCCGCATTGTGTTACCGGAGAGATGGTTCTCGTCTGGATGTACTGAATAACGGCGGACATCCAGGCGGAGTCCGCGCCGCCGAGCTCGTTTCCTACCTCGTAGAAAACATTGTCGTAGCTCGCCAACTCGGTCGTACCTTATCTATGAGCAACTTCTCATAGTAACTGATGGTCCCCGGCGCCGGGTTGCCGTTGTTGAACTCCGTGACACGGTAGAACTCGCCCGGATCGTCGATCTGGCCGTTCTGGTTGGTGTCAGGGTTGGGGTAGAAGGTACCGCACTGGTTCGCGGGATTCCAGTCGGAGTTTGAATATCCGTAGGAGGCTCCGCCGTTACTTCGCGTCCCGACACCGTCGAAAATAGTTAGATGGACGATGAAGCCCTTCTGCTGGGCAAGGTCGCACTGGGCCTTGAGGCCGTTCCAGAAGACTGGATCCCACTGATTCATGTCCGCCTTGTACGTGCCGCCGCAGTTGACGAACAGAAAGGGGACCGGCTGAGTCGAGCCGTCCCAACTCGGTGGATTCGTCGTTGCGGTCATCCGGTTGCCACCCAAGCCGATCCGGATATAGTTGATCTTGTAAGGCGACCCTTGGTTCATCATCACCGAGTAGCGAGCCGGGTGGTCGATGAAGTAACCATCCGGCGCCGCCGCCCAGGCGTAGTAACCGAGCAGGAACTTCGCGTTTCCATTTGTGTCGGTGTAGTAGCGACCCGATGGGTGAATACCGACGCCGGCCATGATCGGCGTTGCGGCAAGTATGACGAAGATCACACATATTGCTGCTGCCGACACTGCTTTGGCCGGCCATTTGCTCGCTAACATACTGCTGTTCCTTCCCTTCCCACAGCCTATTTGCTGGCTGTCTCCTGTGAAATATGTTGCCTTACGTTTCGGTTGCGGTGACCACCTTCTTAGCGGCGTCACAAGCTAGAATGCGGGAGAGGCGTCAGCCTCTCCCGCATAGCGGAGAGTAAGCTCCTTTGTCTTAGTTCGCTGTGACCTTTATGTTATCAACGTCAGCGGTGTCACTGGTCGTGTTGAGCTGCCAGCGGAACTTCAACGCGAAGCTCGCATTGTTGTTGCAGGCAGTCACGCCCGTCAGGTCGATAGTCCGCGTGCCGTAAGTCTGGTAGCTTGCCAGCAGCGTGCTTCTAGTTGTGTACTCCGCCTCGGTCCAGCTTGTGCCGCCGTTGGTGGAATAGTAGACGGTGACCTGCTCGTCGATGAGGTCGTGGTCTATAGCGCCGCCACAGGAGCCGGTTCCCGCTCCGGTGTAGTTGCCGCCAAGGGTGTTGACGTGGAGGTCATAGCTGACCTTGATGTTGGAGTATCCCGAAGTGGAGATGGTCTTGTTGATCATTCCGCCTTCTCTGGTGCAGCGGTCGGTGCTGTCGGTGCCGCCGGCTCCCGTTGAGCGCATGCCGCCACCGCCGTTACCGGCTCCGCTGTTCCAGGCCATCGTTCCATAGCCATAGGCCGAATGCGCCCGCCACGTGGTGATCGTCCATCCATTCGCATCCGAATCGAACGTGCTGTTGCTGATGGTTATGGGTCCAGGAGATGCGCTTATCTGCGCGCCCGAAGCGTAGTTCGGAACGCCATCATGAGCGAACGCCTTGTAGTAGTAGGTGACACCGTTGGTAAGACCGGTGTGGACGTAACTCGTCCCGCTGCTGTCGTAGATTTGGGTTCCGTCAGCCGTGTCGGTCGGATAACCAGTGGTCTTGAACCGGACCATCGTTCCGGTGAAGTCAGAACCCGGATTTGTCCAGGACAAGCTGATCTGGCCTGCTCCGGGCGTGGCCGCGAAGTTGGTCACGTTTGAAGGAGCGGTCGTGTCAGCGGGAACGCCGCTCGCCTGCGCCGCCGTAGCGTAGTTGGGAACCTCGTCATACGAGTAAGCGGCGTAGTAGTAGGTCGTTCCGTTGGTCAGACCAGTGTGGTTGTAGCTTGCCCCAGTTCCATTGTAGATCTGGGTGCCGTCAGCCGTGCCGGTCGGATAACCGGTTGTCTTGAACCGGACCATCGTTCCGGACCAGTCGGCTGTGCCGGGATTCGTCCACGACAAGCCGTTCTGCATGTCTCCAGGAGTAGCCGTGAAGCTGGTGACCGCCGCGGGAGCGGTTGTGTCAGCCGCCAGCGTGGCCAGCGACGCGTCGCCCCAATGGTCAGGGATTTTCGTCGGATAGCCTTCCGTGGACGATTCACGCCACATGTACACGGTAGTCAGAGCCGTATTGTTGTTGTTGTCGTTGTCGCGGAAGTTGAAGTCAATTCCAAACGATCCGCTGTTTGGCAAGTCGGTATCGAGCACGGACTTGAGTATCTTGCACTCCATCCACCAACCGGTCCCGTCTCTCACAACAGCCGAAGTCACGCCGTTCAGTATCTGAGTGGCATAACCGGTCGTTGTCATGTAGACGTTCTTCTGGTTGTTCGCGTCGATGACCAACTGGCAATCGCTTGTAGAGTTCGACATTGAGGTTGAGCCGTGGTCGTGGCTCGGGTCGATGTAAAACTCGACACAGTCATTTGCCCAGTTCGCGCTGGTCGGATTGCCGTACTGGATATCGTCGTCGTCGCACCGCACCAGGAAGTACAGATACTGCTGATCGTGGAAGCTGTACACCTTGGCTGTGTGGTCTGTAGCGCTGGTAGGAAGCGCCTGCACGTAAGACCCGCGGTAGCAGGTTCCGCCGTCGAATCCGACAATTGCATAGTCGCCGATCTCGCTCATTCCGCCGCGAGCTTTGGTCGTGAAGTTGGTCGCGATGTTCCAATCGCTGGAGTTGGCGTTGATGACCAGGTTCAGGTTAGCCGCGCTCTTTGTGTTGATGGTCAGCACGCCCACTGGCATACCGCTTGTTTGAGCGCCGGACGCATAGTTAGGAACCTCGTCAAAGGCGAACGCCTTGTAGTAGTAGGTCGTGCCGTTGGTCAGGCCTGTGTGCATTGTGCTCGTGCCTGTGCCGCTGTACGCCTGCGTTCCATCCGTTGCGCTTGTCGGATAGCCGGTGGTCTTGAACATGATCTTGACTCCGGCAAAGTCCGCATCCGCGGGGTTCACCCAGGACAGGTAGTTCTGTGAAGCTCCGGGAGTGGCAGTGAAGCTCGTGGCGTTGCCCGGAGGTGTGACGTCTAGAGGAATGGCGCTTGACTGAGCGCCCGAAGCATAGTTAGGAACCTCGTCATAGGCGAACGCCTTGTAGTAGTAAGTGGTTCCATTGGTCAGCCCGGTGTGAGTAACACCTTGCAGCATACCGTTGTAGACCTGCGTTCCGTCCGTCGCGCTGGTCGGATAGCCGGTGGTCTTGAACATAACCTTGACTCCGGCAAAGTCCGCGTCAGCGGGGTTGTTCCAAGACAAGACGTTCTGCGTGTCACCGGATACCGCCGCAAAACTCGTCACGTTTGCAGGAGCCGTTACGTCAGCCGGAACCGCGCTTGCCGTGGCGCCCGAAGCGTAGTTAGGAACTCCGTCGTGGGCGAACGCCTTGTAGTAGTAAGTCGTCCCATTGGTCAGAGCGGTGTGCGCGTAACTTGTTCCAAGTCCATCGTAGCACTGCGTTCCGTCTGTCACGCTGGTCGGATAACCGGTGGTCTTGAACATAATCTTGATACCGGTCAGGTCCGTATCAGTCGGGTTAGTCCAGGACAGGCTGTTCTGCAGGTCTCCGGATGTGGCTATGAAGCTCGTTACGTTCGCCGGAGGAGTCGTGTCGGCAGGAGTACCGCTGGTCTGAGATCCGGAGGCGTAGTTGGGAATGACGTCGTGAGAGAACGCCTTGTAGTAGTAGGTCGTCCCATTGGTCAGACCCGTATGGTTGTAGCTCGTCCCGCTGCTGTCGTAGATATGGGTTCCGTCCGACGCGCTGGTTGGATAACCAGTGGTCTTGAACCGGATCATCGTTCCGGTGAAGTCCGGATCAGTCGGGTTAGTCCAGGACAGGCTGTTCTGCTGGTTACCGGGTGTGGCGGTAAAGCCGGTCACATTGGCCGGAGGAGTAACGTCAGCAGTCGACTGATACACACCGACCGTGTCAATGCCCCACTCCTGCTGGCTGGAGATGGTGAATCTGAAGTCAGCTCCACCGTTCTCTCTGTTGCCGAAGTAGGCGTTGGTGACGTGGAAGGTGTAGCTCTTAAACGTCAGTGTGTTGCCAAGGGTCGGGCCATTTACGTGCTGGTAGGAACTGCTTGTGGAGTCGTAGTCCAGACCCAGCGTGGCTGTGCCGATGTCGTAGTAGTCGCACGTGATGTAGACGTCCTGCTTGCTGCCTTGATACGCCCAGCCGTCAGTCACGGTGAAGTACATGTAGACGTCGGGATAGTCGACGTTCTCGCGGAAGTTGTGACCCGCCGCGGACCACGCCACAGTGTCGCCATCGCCGACGCCGGTCACACAGGTCATGCCGTCTTCGACGTTGGTACTGTCGAGGTCTATAGAGACCGCGTCAGGTCCTCTGCTGATGACGTCGACGTAGTTCATGTTCGCGGCGCCGGAGTCCACATACAGTTGAAGGACATGCTGGCCGGCAGTTAGATATACGGACGGGGTGATAATGGTCGTCCATGTCTGCCAACCGCCGGTGGCCGCGAAGTTTCTGGCTCCGGTTACATCGGTACCGTCGATTTTGACTCGGTAACCGCCGGCGCCGGTATTGAGCGCCACTCTAACGCCGATGCTGTAGTCTCCAGTGGTGGTCACATTGACCTTGTACTCGAGCCACTCGCCCGCCGCGACGTAGCTGATATCATAGCCTCCACCAGTGTCGGAGCAAGTCTCGATGTCGACATCAGTCGAACGATACGCCCCCGGAGTGTTGCCGGATGTCGTATCGTGATAGGCTATGCCCTCGCCGCCATTGTCGAAGTTCTCCGCCTGGATGGTTCCGGGCAGCGAAATGACGCCGGAGTAAGGGGTCTGAGGATCGTATGGCGATGTGCTCGCCGTGGCGCCCGTTGCGTAGTTCGGGACCTCATCGTAGGCGAACGCCTTGTAGTAGTAGGTAGCGCCATTGGTCAGACCGGTGTGGACGTAGCTCGTGCCCATACCATTGTAGCACTGTGTTCCATCCGCCGTGCCGGTCGGATAACCCGTCGTCTTGAACATGATCTTAATGCCATAAAGATCCGTATCAGTCGGGTTGGTCCAAGACAAGCTGACCTGCGTGTCTCCCGGGGTTGCCGTAAAGCTCGTCACGTTTCCGGGGGCCGTGCTATCAGTAGCGGGTGTGCCGCTGGCCGTTGCTCCGGACGCATAGTTAGGAGCTGCATCGTGAGCAAATGCCTTGTAGTAGTAGGTCGTGCCATTTGTCAGGCCGTTGTGAGTATAGCTCGTCGTGAGACCATCGTAGCAGGTGTTTCCGTCAGTTGTACTGGTCGGATAACCGGTGGTCTTGAATACGATCTTGATACCGCTCAGGTCCGAGTCGCCGGGGTTGGTCCAGGTCAGGACGTTCATGCTCTGTTCAGCGCGAACGCTGAAGCTGGTGATGTTTCCGGGCGCTGTAGTATCTACGGCGGCCGTAACGCCGACGGGCTGGATGTAGCATGTTCCGCCGTTTTCATACGCGACATAGACTCCACCGCCGGTTGCGGCAGGGGCCAACTCGCAGTTCCACCATCTGCGTCGGGTGAGCGTCTGGGCAAACTGCGTTCCTGTGCAGGTGGTGTCTCCGCATAGTGAACTCTTGCAGGACTGGGTCCAACTCGAATCGTCCACCTTGCTGATTCTTCCTTCGCCGGACGCGGAATTGTCTCGCCATGCGACGTAAACTACATCTTGGCCGTCTCTGCATATTGCAGGAGCCACGTCGTCATTCCACCATCCGGTAGGCGATGAAGGATCGGGGCCGACTGCCCCGCTGTCACCAAGCATGCCGTTTATTGAGTTGTAGAAGCTGCCGTCGCCATTGCGTCTGCCGGTGTGGTTATAGATCAATCCACAACGGTCCGCGCACTGGCCACTGCCTCCAGCCATAATGCCCCAAGCAACCATATGGACTATGTTGTACTTGTCTGTCCATGCCGCGGCGGGAGCTCCGGCCTTGCCGGTGCCGTTAGTCATACTCCATGGGCCGCCAACCAAACCCAGACCCGAGTTGTACTCCTGGACGCCTGTGCTCAAGGTGTTGCGGCCAACAGCGAATATGTTTCCGTTGGTGGTCGCCGCGACCAGAGAGCGAATCGATGTGTTTACGGATGCGTCAACTGATGGAGTTGAGCTCAGGTTTGTTAGCCTGTCGATTCGGCCTATGAGACTCTGGTTGTAGCCGTATTGGGAGCCAATGTAGGCGTAAGTGCTATACAGCGCAAGTCTGGGATTCCAAACGCTGTTGCCGGTTCCCGCCAGGTTCAGCGCGGTAACGACCGACTTCCAGGTTCCGCCTATGCGGTTCGTGTAATAGAGATATGAGGCGTAAGGCAGCGATGCGGTTACGCCCTCGGTGAATACGAGATGCGGGACGGCATTGGAGTCGAGCATCATATGCGGCCAGTACGCGCCACCGGAGGGTGAAGTTATCGTCTCGGAAGTCTGGAGCGTCCACGAAGAGTTGTACTTCTTATAGGTAACTCCATTGCCGGCTGCGTAAGCGACATGTATATTGTTCGACGAATCTACGCATACCTGAGGCATAGTGCCACTGCCGATGTTCTGCAATGTGCCCAGCGTGTTCCAGTAGACAGGAGGAACAACTACGTCGATATAGTTGAGGTTGAATCCGGCGGTTTCCGCGACTACCGTGAGCACGTGAGAGCCCGCCGCCAACTGAATAGAAGGAACGGTGTAGGTGGCATAGGTCCCCCACGACCCAGTGTTGGGGGTGGTTCTGGTGCCTGTTACGTTCTGGCCGTCCATGTTGATGTGGAAGTTACCACCGCCACCTGACACGCGCATGTTGATGTCGTAGGCGCGGGTGGCGTTTACGTACACCATGTAGTTCAGCCACTCGTTTGGTTGTACCCATCCAACTTCGTAGCCGCCGCCAGTGTCGTATGTTGACGCGATGTCCACGCCTTCACTGGTTCGGAACGCGCCGCCGTAGTTGGTGGACTCGGTGTCGTGGTAAGCGACTCCCTCGCCACCATTGTCGAAGTTCTCCGCCTGGATGGTTCCGGGAAGATTTATTGAGCTGCCGCCATACGGGGTCTCACCGGGCGCGATTTGGAAGGCGTCTCCCCAGTTGTCAGGAATCTTGCTCGGGAAGCCGCTTCCGCTGGCGTCGTTCCAGGTGTAAACCGTGGTTAGCGCCGCGTCGTTGTCGTTGTCGTTGTCGCGGAAGTTGAAGTCCAAGCCGAACGTCCCGGACGACGGCAGGTCGGGATCGAGAGCGGACTTCGTTATCCTGGCCTCAAGCCACCAACCCGTGCTGTCTCTCTGCACACCAGACGTCACACCATTCAGAATCTGGGTGGCATAACCCGAAGTTGTCATGTAGACATTCTTCTGGTTGTTCGCGTCGATGACTAGCTGAATGTCGGAGGTGGAGTTGCTGATTGCCGTCGATCCGCCGCTGTTGGCTGGATCCATGTAGAACTCCACGCAGTCGTTAGCCCAGTTTGAGCTGGTCGGGGCGCTGTAACGCATGTCATCGTCGTCACACCTGACCAGGAAGTACTCGTAAGTTGAATCGTGGGACGTGTAGACCTTGGCGGTGTGATCGGTTGCGCTGGTCGGCAGGACGCCTGCATAGGAGGCGTAGTGCAAAAGGCCGAGGTCGTATCCCGTGAGGGCGATGTCACCCGCGCCGGAGCCGCCGCCGTATATCATCGAGGAGTAGTTACCGAAGTTCCAGTCGTTCGGGTTACCGTCGATGGTATACGTGCCGGCCGCTTTTACGTTAAGCTGGCCGTGGCTGGGAAGGGTGGTGTAGATGTATATCACCCAGTCGCTCGCGCCGGCGGGTCTGCTGAAGGAGCGCCATGCTTCACCGGCAACTGTGCTTTGCCCGCTGTACGTTCCAGATGCGGGATTATAGAGCTTGTAGTAGGCGTTGCCGCTGACGGATGTCAGGTTAACATCGGCCGTGGCGTCGCTCAAGATATACGCAAGGTATGTAGAGCCTTGATTCGCAATGCAGCAGTTTACGGTGCTGTTGGTGACCAGGCTTGACTGCGGGACCATAGTCCAGAATGGACAAGCAGTTGTGGTCAGGAAGTCCTGCAGGTTCTTGCAATAGACGCCCTTCAGGGTGTTGAAGCCCGGAGGAGGGTTAGTGGGCCAGGTCCAGAAGTCGGTGGTGAACCCGCCATAGGCGGCGGCGCCACTAGCGAGCGAAGTCCAATAGCACTGGCGAATACCATCCGGAGGAAGGTATGCGATTCCCGATCCATCCGGATCGACCCATGCCGGAAAACCGAGGCCGACCATGGACGCCAGTGAGGCTTTGAGTTCGGCGACGGTGTCATCGATGTGGTCGGAATAGCCCTGCATTCCGCTTCCGTTGTAACCGACTGTTGTTATCGGTTTGGCCGTCTTTGTCTTTATGTAGGAAATGACAGTCGTGTTCCAGGCCGAGGAGGAGCCTAACAGCTCGTTTCCGACTTCTAAGAAGACGTTGTCATAGGCAGCCAACTCGGAACAGCCTTTGTCTATCAGAGCGCGCTGATAATAGCCTATGCCGGTATTGTTGTTGAAGTTGGTGGTTTGGTAGAACTCGCCATTGTCATCAATCTGCCCATTGCCGTTGAAATCCGGATTCGGGTAGAAGGACGCTGTCTGGTTTGCCGGATTCCAGAAGGATCCCGAGTAGCCATAGGATGCTCCTCCCTGAGTCCGCATAGACACGCCGTCGAAGAAGCCGAAGTGGATGATGACCCCGTTGGCTTTGGCAAACTGGCACTGGGCCTTAACGCCAGTCCAGAATGCGGGGTCCCACTGGTTCATATCGGCTTTGCCGTTCACCAGCAGCCAGGGAACAGGGGCCTGTTGGCCATTATAGCTTGGCGGATTGCTGGAGCCATTGACCTTGTTGCCGCCAAGGACCATGCGGATGTAGTTGACCTTGTACGGCGCCCCCAGAGTAATCATTGTGTCGTAACGTGACGGTTGATCGATGTAATAGCCATCGACCGTTGCCGCCCAGTCGTAGTACCCTATCAGGAACACCGGTTTTCCGTTTGAGTCCTGATAGTAGCGTCCTGATGAGTGGACGCTGACTTCCGCAACCAGTGGTGTCACGGCGAACGCTGCAATGAGTAGGATCGCCGCGGCCACGACAATTGCTCTGTTCGGCCATTTACTTGCTAACATACTGTAATCCTCCTTACGTACAGCCCTTCCTTGAGCTGTATGTTTCAGTCCGATATTCTGGAAGCCTCAGCTAGATATTTAGATATTTCACCTCCTCACAGCGTCCGGGCTGTCCGCCGGACCCGTTTCCATACGGGAATCCGTTCTCGCCTCCGCACGGGCCGGGCGAACGAGCGTCCGCGGATCGCATCAGTCTTCTTTTGAGTTAGGCATTCTGTTGTGACCAGGTGATGGTGGGTGGGGGTAATGGAAGGCTGTGAAGTAGAACTCTGCCACAGTCACCAAACGGCCACACACGCCTTTATAGCGCGGGCCCTGGCTTGGCGCAATCAGCGGCGCGAGCTTCACTGCTCTTGATCGCGTCTCGATCCAGGTCCGTTAATCAACGAACTGGTAGAACACTCCCTGATCCTGGGAGCGATTGGTTCACGACGATTCAGCGGGCGGACGGAATCGCCGCCTTTATATGTCGTGGTCTACAGCCCTTCTGAGGGAGCCGAAGGCGCCGGCGCGCGTACGCGACCATGCGACCGTTCGTGAGGGAATACAGACCTGCAATCGTTGGCGCAACCGTCGCCTTAGGAGTAGGCTAGGTCAATGTGATTATCCCCTTATAGCACGCCGGGCCCAAGCTGTCAATTAGCAATCCATAAATTAAATCGGTTATTTTTGTGTTGGGGCAGCCGAGTTGACACGGCGCGCCCTCCAACTATAATGTTCAGTATGAAAACAAGCCGCGGCAGCCTGGATTGGGAGAGCGTTGCGTCGCGCCTGCGTCGCCAACTCTTGATCGAGCGCGCCATTATTCTGCTGGTCCTGCTCTCGTTTCTTGCGAGATGGGGATATACATACATTACTTCCTCCGCGTACGCGATCATCGCGGACGGAAAGCCGATCGTCGTGGTCGAGAGCAAGACCGTCGCGAACGAGCTTCTGGACGAGCTCCTTCATTCGGCCGGTATGGAGAGCGACGAGGCGGAGTTCGCCCAGAAGGTCGAGCTCAAGCGAATGGCTGGCCGCGGCCCAATGGACTCGGAATCCGCGATGGCTATCCTGAAAGCTAAGCTTCGGCCGCTCGGCGACAAGTGGGTCATTCTGATCGACAAGCAGCCGTATGTAGCCCTGGACGCGCAGGAGCAGGCAGGGGAGACGCTTGAGCTGGCCAGGCAGCGTTTCGGAAAACTGGTGAAGAATTTGGCCGAGGAACCTTCATTCAAGGAGAACGTTACGGTCCAGAACCAAAAAGCCGATCTGCGGATATGGCGACGCGCGCCGCGGGAGGCGGTGGAACTGCTGTTCAGCCCGGAAGGTAAGCCTTCCACGCACGCGGTCAAGAGCGGCGAGATCGCCGGAGAGATCGCGGAACAACACGGCATGAAACTGGCGGACGTGCAAAGGCTGAACCCCGGCAAGCGACTCAACAGGCTCCGTATTGGTGAGCGGCTCAAAGTCGGGATGGGAAAGCCCCCGCTGACGGTCGTCGTCCGAAACCAGATCAGCCGCGTCGAGCCTATTTCGGCCGGCACGGAATCTATTACCAGCGTTCAGATGTACGCGGGTAAGTCGATCGTTCTCAGCCCGGGACGATCCGGCAAACGCCAGGTCAGGGTCGCCGTTGTATACGAAAACGGCGTCGAGACCGGCAGGGAGATCCTCGAAGAGACCATCCTCCGCTCGCCGGTCCCGAGACGAGTCGCTGTAGGCGTCAAGTCCAGGCGATGATCGCCCCGCGCGTTCCGCCCTCCAACTCCTAACTCCTAACTCCTAACTGCTACTCTCCGTACCTGGTCTTGTAGAACTCCAGTATCTTCTCTCTTTCCTCCTTACTCAGGCCTGACTTCCACTTATGGTAATCCTGTGCGAGGATCTCCTGCGTCACGCCTTTCTTCAGCTCCTCCGCCTCCGGCAACAGCTCGTTATAGAACCTGTTCGCCACCTCGAAGAACCCGTGCCACTGGGTGTAGTCCGGTCCCATCATCGAGGCGCCGTGGCGGGCGCGCCTGCCTTCGTGATGCCACATCAGATAGTAGGTCCACTCGATCTTCTCGTCGAACGGTGTGGTTGTCAGCAGCTTCTCGGCGTACAGCTTATCCATAACCGTCTTGGCCGGCTTTCCGAATTTCTCATTGTAGAGATCGACCGCGCTGTCGTACTGCGTGTAGAAGCTTTTGACGTAAGACCGGGAGTGGCACTGCGCGCACACGCCCTGCATATTCGCCCGCTTCGTTTCCCAGTTCTCCAGCTTGATCGAGATCGCCGGTCGGAGCGTCCAGCTTATCCGCGCGCCTACGTCGTGAGTAACCGGCTGATCCGGTGTGGCGGACATGTGGCACGTCGCGCACGCCGGCGCGGCCGTATAGTCCTGCCCCACAACCCACTTGTCGCTCTCCAAGTTCATCTTCGACCTGTGCGCTTTGAACGCCAAGCCGTGCTTCGACTCGTTGTAAATCTCGATCTGTGGGTGGTCCGGGCCCATGTGGCACTTGCCGCACATCTCCGGCTCTCTTGCCTGCGCCCTGGAGAAAGTGTGCCGGAAGTGGCAAGCTGAGCATGCTCCCTCCGAGCCATCCGGGTTGACTCTGCCTATGCCGGAGTTGGGCCAAGTGGCGGCATCGAGCTTGCCGTCCTGATCTACCTTAACCGTGCTGCCGTGGCACTGTTTGCATCCGCTGTTCGCCGCCGGTCCGCCTTCCACCATCTCGCCAAGGACGTTGTCCAGCGATCCGATGAACTTGGCCGCCTTGGAATGGTGACTGGCGGTAAACTCCTTCTGCTCACGTGGATGGCACTTGCCGCAGGCGTTCGGGCTGACAACCGGCGTAATATAGCCCGCGCCCATGTGCTCTTGTGCTCCCGGAGCGCCTTTCCGCGCCGCGTGACATCCCGTGCAATCCACGCCGCGCTTCGCGTGTTTCCCCTCGCGCCACTGTCCGACGATCGACGGGGTCACAGACTTGTGGCAGGTCACGCAGGCGCTGTCGGCCGCCTTTGCCACCGCGGCGGGACAAACCAACGCCGCGCAAACCGACATCAACAGAAACAGGCGATAACAGATACTATTACCGTGCATGTCCAAAACGTTGCCTCCCGGAAAGCCCAAGTTGATAACGCCTCAAGTATACTGGCTGACTATCGCCTCTGGAATTGATCTGGGTCAAGTTTTCTCCATGAAACCGCGCATTCAAAACCGGAACGCCGGCCCAAATGCCTATCCGTTCAGGTACAGACTCTGCAGTCGGTGAAGGCCGACTTCGCGTAGTTGTAGCCGTGGTTTCAACCGCCGCGTTCCGAAGGTTCCGAAGGTGTGGTACGGTTCGTGGTGGACGCCGCTCATTGGCGCTACAAGCGACTAACTACTAACGACCAACAACTAATCTGCTATCCCCGCCAATCCTCCACCCGTATGTCCCTTACCGCGCGGAAGTCCGGGTCGGACGAAAGCACGACCAGTTGCCGCTGCCTCGCGACGGCGGATACTTCCGCGACGGCACGCGAGATTGGCGTCCCGAGCGACCTGTGCTCGGATAGTATCTCGCCAACAATCTCCGCCGCGCCCCTGCCCATCTCCCATACCGGCAGGTCCGCGACCAACTCAGTCAGACACGCGGTATTCGTATCCATTTGCGCTGTGGATTTGGCGAACCAGTAAAGCTCCGACAAAACCGTGGCGCAGATACTGAACGTGTCGCCGTTCTTGCCCGGCCTCCGCATTCGATCGACGATCCGCTCCTCAGAGCCCACGAGCCCGATAAGGTGGTCCGTGTCGATAAGATAAGCCGTCATGGTCGCGCGCCTCTTCTCATCCGCGCCAGTTCTTCGAGCAGCTTTGCCCTCTCACCCTCGTTGAAGCTCCACTTGTTCAGATGCAGCAGCAGCCGCTCGGGTTTGCCGGTCCGCGTCTCTCCCTGTCGCCTGCCGGCGACAAGAGAGAGTATGAAGCTCAGGGTCTTCTCCACCTCATCCGCGGTCATGCGTCGAATCTCGCCGCACGCCTGATCGGCCTGCCCCGGCACGACATCCATGTGTTTCAGTCCGGCC
The DNA here is from genome assembly GCA_030649165.1 of Armatimonadota bacterium. GTDB lineage: Bacteria > Armatimonadota > UBA5829 > UBA5829 > JAUSEB01 > JAUSGG01. The sequence goes on along the minus strand of JAUSGG010000255.1, from coordinate 22,928 downwards.
ATATCCACCTCCGTCCCGATTTGTCGGGCACGACAGTATATACCCAGGTTGTTAGTTGTTGGCTGGCTCCGTTCACCCAACCATCTGGCCTATTATACAGCCTGGACGCTATGGGTGGAAGGGTCGGCTGCGAAAGGATAACCGCCGACCATCAACCGGTGGCCTGCGATCTGCTGTTGACACCGCCAGGCGGGCGGCCTACAATTACTTGTGTTTGGTCGGTAGACGTAACCAACCGCTGAACTGACGATGCCTAACGTCCGCATTGCGGAAGTTGGGAGTTGGACTCGTCCCGCCATTCTGGTCACGGCAGATGAACACGACGAAGAGGTCGTTACATACTATCGCCATTCTGGTCGCGCTGATAGCCGGTCCCATCCGCGCGTCTGACCGGACCCTTGCGGATGTCCGGACGCAAAACGGAATGGTCGCTGTTGACTCGATATTGGGGACAGGCCGATCCGACCGGGTCAAACTAATCCTCTCGAATGAATCGCGGAACACCTGCCGCATCTCCGTCCCGGTGGGGACGCGATTTGTTTCCTCGCGTGGGACGGTCCAAGGGCTCGTCGCCGCCCGCGACCAGACTATTACGATCGTTCCCCGCTCCCACGAGCAGGCTTTTTTCGTCGAAACGCTGAGTGTCAACGCGCGCTTAGCGCCTCCCGCCGACTGGCCTGGATTGCAGGACTACAAGTACGAAATCCTTCCGCCCGAAAGCGGTTCGTCGATCCTGTCGGCGCTGCAGGCCATGGCCCAGAGCGGGCAGACGACCGCGGCCCTCGCCGACTCAACCACGACGGATAACCAGGCGCAGCCCGTAAACGGAGCCGAATACGGCAGCCAATATCTGGCGGCGCAATACGCCTTGTGGGATTTGACGGACGACTGGGGCCCCGGCGATATTCTGGCCGAGGTCGCCGCTGAGCGGTCGGGCATGCCCGAACAATCGATACGGGCGGAAGCCGAGAAGCGAACGGTCGCCGCCTTGGACGCGCTGCTGGCATGTATAGATCGATTTGGCGGCAGGGAAGGTTTTCTTCAGGCGAAGGCGCAACTAAGAGCGACGGCGACCGCCCCGGATCGCGCCTCGCCGACCGCTGTCGCCGATTGGCTTAGCTCGGTTGACGGCCTGAACCTCGTCGCCGAAGCCGATGTTCCTTTTGACACGCCGGAGGGTCGGGAAGTTTCCGTCTCGCCCGACGGCCGGCTTGCGCTCATCGCGGGGCGCGCGGCGCCGCCAACGGGAGAAGCCGTCACGGCGACATCCAAAATCCGGCTTATCGACGAAGCGAAGCTCCACCCGTTTGGCCGCGTTGGAGGCCACGCGAGGTTGTCGCCTGATCGTGAGAGCATAGTGTTTACGCTACCCCAGCCTGGCCTGTTCGGAGAATTGGGCCTCGGCGCGCTGGTTACCACGCGAGCCGACGCGTCTCACGAGAAAGGGGTGACGCTTCCAGGCAGCCTTTACGGACATTCGGAGTGGGTGGACAATGGGACGCTGCTCGCTCACTGCGTCACGCTTGGCGCGGGCGGCGAAGAGTTCGCCGGGGCCTGCATTGTCAGAATTCCCAAGGATGGCGGCTCGCCCGTCGCGCTTGGAGACACCGGCGCATTCGACTTCTGCCCTGTTTGGAATAGAACTGATCGGCAAATCTACTTCATAAGCTACAAACCGGGCAGTCCGGCGGGAATCTACCGAATGTCCGAGAAGGGGTCGGAGCGAAGCCTCGTCATGCCGGGATCGTTCCTGGTTCATCCGGGCATAGCGTTGTCCGGCCACGGAAACAAGCTGTTGGCGGTGACGCGGACGGATCCGCCGGGATTCTGCATACTTCAGCTTCCCGCTTCTCCACCCGATACCGTCTTCATCCCCTGCTCCCAAGGGCTGCCGCGATCGTTCGCGTGGACGCCGGACGGTCGAACGGTGATCTATTCGGTATCTTCGCGCGACGGCAAGAACTCGCTCCGCAAGCTGACATTGGGGACAGGGGAGCGGCTGCGCCTGCCGCCGTTCAAGTCTGTCGCCAAGGCTCTTGAAGGGCCTTCGCGCGACGATCTCCTGCCCAAGAACCCTGTCGGCGCCAAGTCCATACAAGCAAGGATAACGGTAAGGACCGCCGCCTCGGGATGTCCCGTTGCATCAGGAGCCGGAACGCTCATAATCAGACCACCGGATCGTCTCAGGGTGGATTTGCTGGAGAGTCATGAGAGCTATCGCGCCAGGGCAACCCTTATCCGCAATGGAGAAAGCCTGGTTGCTTACGCCAGCCGTGACTATCATTCGGGAATCGCGATCGGCAAAGACAGGCGTCCCAAGATCAGCAAGACCAAACCCGACGAACTGGGTCCAAAAGACGAACACGTAGACTTCACGGTTAGCGGCCTCGTGGACGCGCCCCACGCGCCCGTTAACCCGACATCATTGGTTTCTTCATTCCACGGCGCCATCGAGCAACTCAGCAAGCGGACGCAAAAGCGACCCTGCGATGTCCTTTTCGGGAGCATCGCCGGCGATCTTCCGTCCGACGTGCTGCGCGTTGTGGAGAATGACGACGAAACCGGCGACGTCAAGGCGCTGCTCACTCCGCGGTCGAGCTATCTTATTTGGGTTCTTGGTGACACAATTTCGCGGGAATATTGGATGTCCTCCGCATTTGTGTTATGGTTGGACAAGAAAACAGGCTATCCGAAACGTCTACAGGTAGCCGTCGGCCAGACGCCCGATATTGACGTGACCATAACGGATTGGAATACAGAGGCGAATCCCCACGATGATCTGTTCGATCCTAGAGTCCCATCCGGGTCGTCCAAGGTTGAACTCTGAACCATGCAACGGACTGACAGCCGGACTAGCCGCACACGGCAAGCCGGTGAGAGCAAAATAAAATGAATCGGAGGAAAGCATTATGAGGACGTGTAGACTGGCAATCGCGGTAATTGTAGCGGGCGGCATTATGCCTGGGGTGTGGGCGCAGGGTTTGACCTCGGCGTCCGCGACAGAGCCTTCCCAGTTGAGATCTACCGCTGTTGCTCCGCAATCGGCGGAACGGGCCAAATCGATACGCCGAGCGATAGTGATCATTAACGGCGGTGATCCGCTGCGCAGCCGGGCGATGGAGGACGCCATGGCTATAGAGTTATCGTCCCTGGGCATTCAAACAGTTTCCCGAGCCAAGGTTGACAAGATCGTTGATGATCTCGGCCGGCGCGACAGCGCGACCGCCGACAAGACTAAGGCCGCTCAGCCGTCGGTGTCCATACTCGATGTGGCAAAGGTCGCCCGGGCCGAGGCTGTCATCTCCGGCAATATGTTGGAAGAGAGACTGAGATCGGGCGCGTGGACGCCCTCAAAGCAACTCTCGCTTACCGACGTTCTTGACCAGCCCATCGTCGTCGTCACCGCGTCTCTGCAGATCGTGGACGCGGAGACGGATGAAATCCTTCTTGTGGTTATGGGAGACTACCGTGGCGGGAAGACTATTCCTGACGCCGCATCCGATCTGGTAAAGCCGATTGCCGCCGCCAGGAAGTGAGCTGTCGGCGGTACAGATTTATGGCCAAAGGAGGCCCTGTTATGCGCACGCCTATTAGATTGACAGCGTTCTTGGCGCTCGCGCTCACAGTATTGAGCGCCGGAGGAACTCCGGCTGTAGCCCAAAGCGCCGCCTTGCCTGACCCGCCGACAACATTCGCCGGTCCGGGCGACCTCCGGGCGTCCGTTCAGCGCGACGCTTCAGGCAATGTGTCGCTCATCTTCACGTCGCAGGCAGCGAGGGAGACCGTCAACCTGGATCTGCGGCCCGATCAGCGCGACCTCGAAATCAACCTCGATTTCGAGGACCTCAGCGATCGTGTGAAGGTCTACGTATACTCCGGCGGACTTCTTCACGCGACTCTGCTGTTATCGCCCGAGGGACGGCTGGAAAGCAGGTCAACGGTTGTTGTTCCACCGAAAACGGATTCTGCTTTGTCGGGATACCAATACTCCACCGTCGCGACATCTTCGATCCGGGATACCGTAAGGGCTGACTTCGGCAATTCCGGCCGCTACAATCCGTCAACAAGAACAACCGTTATCGACGCGGGATTCGGTTCGACCTCGTGGTCCGACACTTTCAACGGGCGACGGTATGAGCCGTCGATCAGAACCGTCGGTTTCAATGCGTCCGCCCGATACCTTGGCGGTTCGGTGAAGTGGACTGACCGTTACAGCGGCGGCCGCTATGTTCCCAGTATGCGCGCCGTCGGCATAAGCCATCCATTCGGGACGACCACCTGGACCGACCGGTTCAACGCCGGCCAATACGCCCCGGCCGCGCGGAATATCGAGATCCGCCATCCTTTTGGGACAACTACATGGGCCGATCAGTTCAGCGGCGGCAGTTACCGGCCGCAAGGCAGGACAATAGATCTGGGCCGTTCCTTCGGACACGTGACGTACAACGACGTTTTCCAGTCCGGCGCCTACCGGCCGTTGGACAGGACGGTCGGCTTCGGCGGGATAAGCTGGAACGATCAGTTTTCCGGAACGAGGTACACGCCCGGCTCCAGAATCATCGAGTTCGGACCTTTCCGCTGGCAGGACAAGTACGTGAACGGCGCGTACGCGCCTGAGTCTCGAACCATCACGTTCGGTCCTCGCGGCTATACCGACGTCTACTCCGCGGGCGAATACCGCCCTGTCGGCTCGTCGGGAGCAGGGTCGTCGTGGATTGACACGATGGACGCCTTCAAGCCTGTGGCAAAATCCGCTGTAGGAACTCTAGGCTCGTACTGGGGGAAAGGAGCCTCAACCGTCCTGCGGGGAGTCGCCGACGTCGTCGACTTTGGTTCCGAGGCGCTCGGCGATCGCCTCGCGTGGTCCAGGGTCCGAAGTGACATAAGGAACCAATACTCGACGCTTTCCCAATCGTGGGACGCCCGCGGCTTACCGCGCCAATCCATATCCAAGGTTTATGGTTATGACTTCCTCAAAGGAGCCGGCTTCTCGGACCGGGAGATCGGCGTAAAGCAGTTCCCCTCGTACAGCGGCATGGATATCCGCCCGTTGGCCAAGCCGGGCGGCATCCTTCTCGACAAAGCCGCGGTGTTCCTTGGCGACATCAAGGATATCAAGGGAGCGTTCTACGATACCTCCGCGGGATCGCTCGTGTTGGTGGGAAAGACCAACCTGCCTCTTCCGAAGATGAACCGCGAGGATGTCACCGTCGCCGTTCGAGCAGTCTACGATTACTCTGAGGATCCGGGTGTTTCTATCGAGCCCATTCCGGGGCGGAACGACATTGGCAGGGTGGTCTATTACGGCCACACGGAAAATACCCGTTTCGGGAGTGTCCTTTTCGAGGCCGATCGTATGCTCAAAGTGCTCGGAGCCGGCATAGACAACATCACCGGCCAACCCGTCGCGTGCAATGTGCCCGGGTTCCAGACCGAAGCCACGCGGCGCGCCGCTCTTGCTTCGGAGACGTTGGATTACGATACGAACTGGAACGACAGGGAGCCTACCGTCATCAGATACTGGTTCCATCCGCGAAAGATGATACTCGCCCGGTCCCAAGACGGCCGGTCGATCATCTTTCGTGAAGCATCGGTCGATCTAAGCTGGGAGCTGGTTTCCGGGCCGCCCGTCAAGGCGCTGACCGTTTCCGCGCGCAGGTTTGTCGATCACATCAATGCGCGCTTCGATGATTACGAGAAGGAGATTCCCGTCTTCGCTGAACTGCGCCAGCTCATGAAGATCGCCGGCGTCGTAAAGTGGATGAAAGAAAAGAGCATAACGCTGGACCGCGCGGAGCTGTCCCCGGATGACATCGAATGGATGGCTACCGCCGAAGTCACCCCGATGATCCGCAATGACTATGTGTTCCGATCGTTGACCCGCATGGCCTCTTGCACGCTGATCGGCGGCGTTGATTTCAAAGCTAACAACGAGTACCAGGCCGACAATGGAGAGGGCGATCAGATGAAGGACGCGGCGCTTGCGGCCAGGCCGCGCGACTCGGCGCCAGCTTGGGATTTCCAGGTCAGCGGTGAGCGATACCGCGCGGTCGCCGTCCTGCCAAGCGGCGCCAGTTCTGCTCCTTAGCCGTGGGCTAGTGGCGAAAACCAAAGTCGCGCGGGCCGCGATTGCGACCCGATCGGATCAGGAGGTTTCCCAGTATGGGTGAAAGCTTGACGGAAAACCGTAACAACGACCGCCGGAGACGCCGTTTGCTAAGACGGACGATCAGTGCGGCGCTGGTGTGCGCGCTGCTCATATCTTGCGTCGCCTCCGCGTCAAGCCAGCAATCACAGGCCCTCGGAGAGCAGGAGGCTGCCGCCAGAACCGCGACCTCCGATTGCGCCATGAAAAGCCTGTGCTCGGCCATCGAGGGAGTAGAGCAGAGTCTTCCGGAAAGGTCATCTCCATTCCCGAAGATCTTCATGGAAATGCTGCTCGACGCGGCTTTCCAGGGCACGTTTCAGTACATGCAGAGCAAGAGCTACTATTCCTCCACTCCAAAGATGTCGTGGGGGGAGTCCGTCGGCATGTCCTTTGCGCAGGGAACGGGAGGACTGCTCGGCTCGATGGCCGCCGGCTACCGACCGCAGAACCTCCACAATGTTCTGGCCGCCCAGACCGAGGAGGAGATTTACGCCAGCCTGCTTTATGAGTTGCAGCGCACCGCCAAGGTGGACCCCGGTCTGGCGCTCTCCGCGGCCGGCCATATCAAGAAGGACTTGTGGCGCGTGCGGGCGATGTGCAACATCGGGCAGATTGCCCTGCTCAATGGACGAGAATCCGACGGCATAAGGGCGTTGAGCGAGGCGGTAAAGTCGTCCGAAAAGTGCGACAGCGGCGGGGCGAAAGCCAACATCGCCAAGTATGTATGCTACGGCGCGCATCGGCTGTTTCTGGTCAACCCCGCCGCCGCGAAGGACCTCACCACTCGCTGTGAATCACTCGCCAAAGCCGCCTCCGACAAGAGCGCCGAAGGGTTTGGAGGCCGCCTGTGGTTCGCCCAGGCGTCCGCTCTGACCGGCTTGATGAGCCCAAAAGACGGCGCCAAACTCTTCCGAGCGGGTCTCGATAGAGACGCCGCCTGTGTAATCGCGGCGGGTAATCTCTCCTCGCTCAACACCGACCTGGCGCAGGCGTTTCTTGACGAGCAGGCGGGTAAGTCCTACGACGCCGCCGGGATGGACATCCTGGCGCGCTGGGCGAAGGCTTCGATCGATCACGCGCGTCAGCGCCCCGGACACGAATTGAGCGACAAGATGCACACCCTCTTTGCCGAGTTCAGCGTGCAGGACCCGGACCGACTGCGGCTTGTCTGGAACCTGATGGAAGATATTATGAACGATGAGCCCGATCTCGCGAAGAAGATATTCGGAGAGAAAGCCATGACTCAGATCCTCCAGGCGGTCGAGAAAAAGGTGGCGCAGGGCAAGGAGTCGCGCGATCAGACCGGACAGGGGTCGCTTGCTCACAAGATCGTTATGGCGGGAGAGACCCGCAAAATGCGAAAGCTGATCGACCAGGACCGCCTGTTTACCTGGCAATTGTGGGAAGGCATCGTACAGCGGCTTTGGCTCATGAACCCGGCGGTTGTGGACGCGGTTCGAAACGAGATGCGCGGCGGTGAATTCGCGGTTGTGACGGACGCGGCGCTGTTGTCTCCCCAGGTAGACGAGAAAACTCGCGATCTTGCAAAGGCCCGCGCATCGCTCGGTTTGAACGATTTTATCCTCCGTCACGGGCAGAGCATGTGGTCTTCCTACCTCGGCAAGCACCTCGCCGAAAGGATGGCCGCCAGTTTTCCGGACTCATCGCAAACCATACTCCAACGCATTACGGATGAAGATACGAAAAGGGACGCCTACCGCCGCGCCGCCGTCATTATGGCCGACGCCAACCCCGAGAAAGCTTTGGATATCCTGGAGCAGAGCAAGTTGACGGGCGTCGAGATCGATTGCGCCAAACGGTACGTCGCGAGTATGCTGATAGCCAGGAATAACCCTCGGTCGGTCGGTTTGTTCAACGACGCTTATGCGGCGACGCGCGGACAGGGAGATCTCGAAGAGCGCGAGTCAGCGGCCAGAGACCTGGCGACTGTTGTCTCATGGCTGGGATCCACCAATCCATCGGGAGTCGAAGCGGTCACCGGGTCCCTCTCTTCGCCTTACGACAAAGTCCAGGCCACCAGACTGCTTGCCGCCTCGACCATCGACACCGATCCTGCTCGCGCGAAGACGTTGCTCGAATCGGTCGCTTCCGACGCCGCCAGGCTGGGCGACGCCGACGAGAAAAACCAGGCGATCTGCGACCTGGCCGCGACCTATTCAAAGCTCGACCCGAAACGCGCGCTCGACCTGGCCGGGAACGTCACCGATCCGGCCAAGCAGGCTTTTGCTCTTGCCGTGATCGCGATCAGGGCCAAGAGCAGCGACGCCGGAATGTGCGCTCGTCTGCTCGAACAGGCTACCAGCCAATTCACGAAAGTCTCCCGCCCGCGCCAGCGCGCCTACGTTGGTTATATTCTGGCGCGCGCGCACGTGGGACAAAAAGAGGATATCGACGATCTGTTGGCTAACGCCGACGCAATGTATTTTGCGCCCGCGCCGTGGTAGCCGGAACGCGCGGTTCGTTAGACCGTAACAAAAATAAACTTGGAGGTGTCTCGAAATGCATGTCAGGTTTTGGTTCCTGCCGGTCCTACTGGTTCTCACCGTGGCCGCCGGACCGCCATCCTACGCAAAGGCCCTCATCGGCGAAGCGCATGTGGTCGTTCTCGATGCCGACACAATGCAGCCTCTGCAAGGGGCCTCGATCGGGTTCTTGAAGGCCGGCCAGTCTTGGCCGCCGAGCGACCCGTCAACTGACAAGAAGCCTTTGGCCGTCACCGATGTCTCCGGCGCGGCCAAGGGCAAGGTGGAGATCGGTCGAAAGGGCACAACTTGGAAGCCATTTGTCGGTTTTCGCGACTATCAGAAGAACACCGGAGCGCTCGTCGTCCACGCGGAGAAGGAAGGTTACAAACCCGTGACCGCCGATACCAACTATGTTGTGGCGATAGGCAGCAAGGTTTGTGTGCGGGATGTCATCCTGGCGCGAAACGAGTCCGAGAAAGAGTCGGTTGTTTCGGATCAGACTCTGCGTCCGCGACGGGTGATCCTGGAACCGTCTTACGGCCTGCCGGCGGAGCCGTTCAACGTAACCGTCGAAATCGAGATGCCGCGCAGCCTGGCCAACTACCTGATCGAGAAGGGCGTCAAGAAGATGCAGGTATCGGTCGTCTCGAAGAAGGGGTGCAAGCAGCGGCGGAGTCTGGCGCTGGTGGACGCCGTTAAACCCGGGGAGGTATGCCGGTTCACCGGCGCCTTGACGGCCAAGAGCGGGCTCGCGCCGGCAGTGTACCCCATAGACTTGAGGTTCGCCTTCGGTGGGGCGAAGCTGACTCAGGCGGACTGGCCGGACGTGGCGCATATTGCGATTGCTGAAACCAAAGAGGCCGCCAAGCAACTTTACGATACAACGATTGCTCCTATCGAGGCCAAATAGGACGGATGGGACGGGATAACCGACAGTCAGAGTGAGTTCAGTTCCGCGGGAATGTCATTCCGACCGAAGTCGAGAAATGACGATGCCCGGAAGACTGAACTGTTACGATAGTCAACCGGCGGTTGACACACGCGCGAGCCGCCGGTAGAATGTTCACGAACCGCCCAAACCGACCAGCGAGGAGTCGAGACTATGCGTTTTCTGCGCCGCGCGTCGTTGGTGAACGCCAGCGCATTTCTGTTTCTCGCGATAGCAACGCAAGCTGTCGCCCAATTCAGGCCCAAAGTCACAGTTCAGGTTATCCCCGGAATCCCTTCCGGACCGGCTTCCATACATATCAGCGATAGAATCGCTATCCAGCTCTTGACTCCGAGCGGCCCTCTCGATCCGGCCCAGCGGGCGCGGATCGTGGCTGCGCGACTACAGGCGATGGTCGACTCAGGCGCGGACCGCCAGGCGCTCAAGTTCAAAGTGATCGGCGCGGGCCGCGCGGATATAACCTGGAACCAATCCCCGATTATCGTGGTCAACAAGAGAGAGGCGAACGCCCACTCGCAATCGCCGACCGAGCTTGCCGCGGCTTGGGTGGCGAATATCCGTTGGCTGTTGGCAACGCCGCCACTGACTGTTACGCCGGCGAACCTCGTAGTCCCGTTCGGTGAGACTCGCCAGGTAACAATCGGGGGCGTGTCGCCGGCTCCCTTTACAGTTTTCGACCAGCGGCCTGAAGTATGCTCGACAACTGTCGGCCCGGACGGGCGAACACTGATCGTCAAGGGACTCACGCCGGGCTCGGCCGCTGTCGCGGTTACTCGGGGCGACATGACCATCAGCATCAACGTTGCCGTGCGCAAGTACGCGGGCAGGTTGAAGATTCCACGGACCGTGATGGTGACCGGCTCGCCTGCTCCTTCCGAAATGTGTCTGCGGTCCGCCAGATGCCGCGTCGTCGCCAGCGCCGACCTCGAACCCGGCGCGCGCGTCACCGCGTTGGCGCCTACGACCAAGCTGCCCGATTTACCCCAGGGCTACCAAGGCGATCTCACCTTCCCCGTCAGGATCGAGGGCGAGGGATATATCCCAGTGGCGGGTTCGGCAACGGTAAGGATCGTCAACGTGGCCCTGCCCAAGGCCGAGGTGGGCAAGCTCTTCTACAGCAATTCGCCCGAGCAGGTCAAGAAGTTCGGATCGTTGTTCGCGGGCCGGCTGGAGCCGGGCGAGTCGACGCGCCTGCTTTACCATCACCAGAACATGATCGGCAAACCGTTCGTCTTCAACATAATGCTCATCAACACGGGCTCCACCGCGGCGCGCGTTCAGGTCGTTAAGGCCGCGCCCGACCCTCTCATCGATACCGTTGCGGTCGGATACCGGGCGGGCGTTCAGTTTTTGCCGAATTACATAAACGATGTCGGAGAGATAATCGAACTGCCGCCGATGTCCAGGGTTGCGATATGCAGTCGCGTCGTAGATAGGATGTATACCGCGAGCGGCATTATGCAGTTCCGGGCGCTTGAGGGGCCACCGCTGTTCTTGCGCATATCGGCCGACCTGGTCGAAGACGGCATTGTCACGGAAGGCTGCGCGCTGCCCGCGAGCCCGATGGACGGAGTAGTCGTTCTGTCGCCCTGGGTGTTCCCGTCGCCGACGAAGTCGATCGACGCCGAGTATATCGTCGGAAAAGCATGGGCGTTCATCCGGGTCGGCAAACACGGCATCTCCGATGTGAGCAAAGAGCAGCAGTTGTACGGCAATTATGGCGTCGTCTACGATATAAAACTGGCGATAGCAAATCCGAATCCGGAGCAGAGATCCGTAGATGTACTCTTCGAGTCCGCCGCGGGCTTGGCGTCCGGAGTCTTCCTCATCGACGGCAAGTACGTTAAAGTCACTCACATTGCCCCTCCGAGGGAAGTCCCGCTGGCGCGCTACATCCTTGGGCCAAATGAGAGTCGCACCGTCTTGATAAAGACCGTGCCGTTGGCCGGCTCGGCCTACCCTGCCACAATCCTGGTGCGGTCTTAGCGGACGGAGTCGAACGAGTCGAACGAGACCTGCGCGCGGCAGGGTACGATTCGGACCGGTCGGACCCGTCGGACGTGTCCGGCAAACCGTCAACCGATAACCGTATGAGGTCTCCTTGCCTGAGCATATCCCCTCTGGTATAATCCTACCGGTCATGAACGAACGTTCTCTCCGCGTGCTGGAGTTCCACAAGATAATCGACACGCTCAAGGATCAGGCGGCCTCCGAACTCGGAAGGCAGGCGGCCGCGCGCACGTCGCCATCGTCCGACCTGGAACTCGTCAAACTGAGGCAGCGGGAGACCTCCGAGGCGACCGCTATCCTCCAGGGTGAAGGCAGGATTCCTCTGAGCGGGATTCGCGACATTCGTCCTCTCGTGGAGAAGGCCGGAATCGAGTCGATGCTGCAGCAGCTGGAGCTTCTGGACATCGCCGAGACGCTCGCCGCCGGCCGCAGGCTTCGCGCGTTTCTCGTCAAGTTGCAGGAACGTTATCCGCTGATAGTCGCCCTTGGACGGAAGATCGTCGTCTTCGAGCGCATCGAAGAGGAGATCGCACGGTGCATCGCGGGCAATGGAGAGGTGCAGGACTCCGCCAGCGCCGCTCTCGCCTCAGCGCGCTCCGGGATTAAATCGACTCACGCGCGGCTGATGGACCGCCTCCACAACATACTGCAATCCGCGCAGCATCGCACGGCAATCCAGGATCCGATTATCACGCTGCGCGAAGACCGCTACTGTATTCCTGTAAAATCCGAATTCCGGTCGCAAATCCCAGGGATCGTTCACGACAGCAGCGCGAGCGGAGCGACCATATTCGTGGAGCCGGCGACCGTCGTCGAGATCGGAAACGATCTCAAGCGTCTGACGATCAAAGAGCGCGAGGAGATCGAGAAGGTCCTGTTGAAGCTCACCGCGCTTATCACCGCGGCGGCGGACGGTATCTTCGCGACACTTGACGCTCTCGCCGAGATAGACTTCATAACCGCCAGGGCAAGGCTTGGTTTGGCGCAATCCGCGGTCGAGCCGGAGCTGAACGATTCGGGTCGCATCGAAATGCGCGAGGCCCGCCACCCGCTGCTGACCGGGAATGTCGTGCCAATCGATGTTGAGATGGGCAGGAGGTTCCGCGCTCTGCTGATAACCGGTCCCAATACCGGCGGCAAGACCGTAACACTGAAGACGATAGGACTCCTCACCCTGATGGCGCAGTCGGGGCTGCACGTGCCTGCCGCCGCCGGCGCGCGATTGGCGGTCTTCGACGAAGTCTTCGCCGATATCGGCGACGAACAGAGCATAGAGCAGTCGCTGAGCACGTTTTCCTCCCACGTCGGAAACATCGTTCGGGCATTGGCCGATCTTACCCCCAATTCGCTCGTGCTGCTGGACGAGATCGGCGCCGGTACGGACCCCGCGGAGGGCGCGGCGCTCGCGAAGGCCCTTCTTGACTATCTCGTCGAGATAGGCGCCAGGACCGTCGCCACGACCCACTATGGAGAACTCAAGGAGTTCGCGTTCATTCGCGAAGAGGTCGAGAACGCCTGCGTGGAGTTCGATCCTGAAACTCTTAGACCCACCTATCATTTGATCGTAGGCGTTCCAGGCAGCAGCAACGCCTTCGCAATAGCGTCCAGGCTGGGAATGCCCCAGCAGATAATACACAAGGCTGAAGAAGAGCTATTCGGCGACCATAACCAATCGGCGTCGATCATCAGAGACATCGAACAGGCGCGCCGGTCGACGCTCGACGAGGAGCGAAAGGCGCGAAAATCCCGCGTCGATGCCGAATCGCTTCGTCGCCGCTATGAGGAGATGGTCCGCAAGGCGGAGGCCGCGCGTGTTAAGGCGCACGAATCTGTTAAAGTTGAAGCGGAAAATCTTATACGAAAGTATACAAAACGGCTGGACCGCGCTCTCGAGGATTTGAGCAAACAGAAGGCGGAAAGCGGTCGAGCTCAGAAGCTCGAAAAGGAGATGGACAAGACCCTTGAAGAGATGACCGAGCAGTTGGTGGAGATTCCGGAGATCGAAGAGGAGCCGGAGGGCCGTTATTCGTTCCGTACAGGCGACACCGTGAGGATTGCCTCTCTTCACCAGGAAGGGATACTGCTGACTGATCCGCGGGAAGGCGAAGCGACCGTGCAGGTCGGGGTGATGAAGGTGACTGTCCCCGTGTCCGCGCTGCGCCCGCCGCGCAAAACGTCGCCACAGACCGAGCAGAAGCAGGAGCCATTGGTATCCGCCGACTCCGGCGTCACCCAGGCGCAAAGCATTTCTCCCGAACTCAAGCTGATAGCGCAGCGCGTGGAGCCTGCCCTGGAGAACCTCGACCGTTACATGGGCGAGGCTATTGCGGCCGGGCTTGCGGAAGTTCGTGTTATCCACGGAATGGGCACCGGGGCGTTGAAAAGGGCGGTGTGGGAGTATCTCAAGGACAACCCCGCCGTCGAGTCTTATCGCCTGGCCGAGCGAAATCGAGGGGGAGCCGGAGCGACGATTGTAGAACTTAAGAAATAGAGGAGTTGACTACAGGCAAAATGACAATCGAAACCAAAACCTGCGCCGCGGATGGCACGGACCGAAGCGATCTCATTGAGTCCCTTCGCGAAAAGGCGAGGGAAATGCGCAAAGACATCGTGCGAATGGTCGGCGCGGCAAAGTCCGGCCATCCGGGCGGTTCGCTTTCCGCGGCCGACATACTCGCCGCGCTCTACGGGCGCGTTATGCGCCACGACCCCGCGAATCCCACCTGGCCGGACCGCGATCGGTTCGTGCTCAGCAAAGGACATGCGTGTCCCGTGCTTTACGCGGCGCTGGCCGAGTTCGGCTATTTCCCGAGGGAAGAGTTGATGACCTTCCGCCGGATCAACAGCCGCATCCAGGGCCATCCTGATATGAGGAAGACCCCTGGCGTCGAGTTCTCGACCGGTTCGCTCGGGCAGGGACTCGGGGCGGCCAACGGAATGGCGCTCGCGGGCAAACTCGACGGGAAGGACTACCGGGTGTTTGTGATGATCGGCGACGGCGAGTCGCAGGAGGGCTCGATATGGGAGGCCGCTATGGCCGCCGCTCACTACAAATTGGACAATCTCACCGCGATTCTAGATCTCAATGGCCTGCAGATAGACGGCCCGAACGCGGAAGTGATGGGCATCCAGCCCGTGGCGGACAAATGGCGCGCGTTCGGCTGGAACGTGATCGAGATTGACGGCCACGACTTGGCTCAGATACTTGACGCCCTGTCTCCTGAGCACAGGACCGCGGGCAAGCCGACCATGATCGTCGCGCGTACAGTAAAAGGCAAGGGCGTGAGCTTCATGGAGAACGCCGTTGACTGGCACGGCAAGGCCCCAAAGCCCGACGAAGTCGAAAAGGCTCTGGCCGAGCTTGACGCAGCGTAGAGGCGGAAAAGCCAATCACGAAAGCACGGAAGCTGGAAAACACGAAAGAGAATTCGGTGTTCCCGGAATGTAGTCGGCCTAATCCCCTCTCACTGTGGGGGCGCCGGGTGAGGGTGATTCCGTAAACAACCAACAACGAACAACCATCAACCAGGAGGTTAAGATATGCCCGAAATGCTAGCCACCCGCAAGGCTTACGGCCAGGCGCTGGTGGAATTGGGTCGCGAGAACCCAAACGTAGTCGTACTGGATTGCGACCTGTCGAAATCTACAATGACCAATCAGTTTGCTAAAGAATTCCCTGAAAGGTTTATCAATATGGGGATTGCTGAGGCGAACATGATGGCGACGGCAGCCGGACTAGCCGCGTGCGGCAAGATAGCGTTCACCAGCACGTTCGCGGTATTTGCTACGGGACGCGCGTGGGAACAGGCCAGGATGTCGATCGGCTATACGAGAATGAACGTGAAAATCGCGGCGACGCACGCGGGAGTAACCGTGGGCGAGGACGGCGCAAGTCACCAGGCGAACGAAGATATCGCTCTGATGCGGGTCATTCCCAACTTCACGGTGATCGTTCCAGCCGACGCGGTCGAGACCAGGCAGGCTGTGCACGCGGCTGCCCGGCACGCCGGGCCGGCCTACATCCGGTTGGGACGCGCCGACGTGCCCGTCATCTTCGACGACACATATCGGTTCGAAATCGGCAGCGCGGTCGTGATGCGCGAGGGCACGGATATTTCCCTTTTCGCCTGTGGAGGAATGGTCGCCGAGGCGCTCAAGGCAGCGGATATCCTCGCCGCGGAAGGCATTTCAGCCGAAGTGGTGAACGTCAGCACGATCAAGCCGCTGGACGTAGAGACGATCGTCGCTTCCGTACGGAAAACCGGAGCGGCTGTCTCAGCAGAGGAGCACACCATCATCGGCGGCCTGGGCGGCGCGATCTCAGAGGCGCTGGCCGAGGAATATCCCGTTCCGATGAAGCGCGTCGGGATCGAGGACTGTTTCGGGGAATCCGGGACTTCCGACGAGCTTCTTTGCAAGTACTGCATGACCGGCCCGAACATCGCCGACGCCGCCAGGATCGTGCTGGCCCGCAAGCCTGCCCTGAGCGCAGTCGAAGGGGAGGCCGGCCGGTGAAGAAGGCTGTACAGTTCGGCGCGGGAAACATCGGGCGCGGGTTCACCGGCCAATTGTTCACCGAATCGGGCTACGAGGTCGTATTTGTCGATGTCGTCTCCGAGGTCGTCGATCTCCTCAACGGACGCCGCGGATACACGATTCGCTATGCGAAACCGGTTCCGGAAGACATCCCGATTCGCGGCGCGCGCGCTGTAAATGGACGGAATCTGGAAGCAGTTTCCGATGAAATATCCGACGCCGATCTTCTCTGCACGGCGGTTGGGGTCAACGTGCTCCCGGCCGTCGCGCCGGGCATAGCCCAGGGAATCAGGAAACGCGCGGACAGGCTCGGAGACAGGCCGTTGAACATCATCATCTGCGAGAACCTTTCCCACGCTTCTGAATTCCTGTGCGAGAAGGTCAAGGAGACCTTGCCGGCCGAATACCATGCGTACCTCGACCGCAATATAGGCTTTGTCGAGTCAGTGGTCGCCCGGATGGTGCCGATCATGACCGAGGAGCAGAAACGCGAGGATCCTTTGCTGATCGTGGTCGAGCCGTACAAAATCCTTCCAGTGGACCGCGCGGCGTGGATCGGCGAGATGCCGGAAATCGTCGGCGTACAGTACAAGGACAACTTCCAAGGCTACGTCGACAGGAAGCTGTTCGGGCACAACATGGGGCACGCCATCTCGGCCTACCTCGGTCATTTGCGCGGCTACGAGTATATCTATCAGTCAATGCGTGACGTTGAGGTATTCCGCGTCACTCGCGCCGCGATGATGGAGACCGGCGCCGCCATGATCAGGAAGTGGGATTTCGTCCCTTCGGAGCATGAGGAATTCGTCGACGATCTCCTAGAGAGATTTGGAAACGAGGCCCTGGGCGACCAGGTGACGCGCGTGGGCAAGGACCTTCTGCGGAAGCTCGGTCCCGCGGACAGGTTGATCGGCGGGGCCAGGCTGTGCGTGGAGCAGGGCGTCAGGCCGGACAACGTCTGCAAAGGCATCGCCGCCGCTCTTCTGTACGACGAGCCGACTGACCCGACGGCTCCCCAGATCCAGGCCCGAATCCGCGAGGGCGGATTCGAGCGCGTTTTGACCGACTTGTGTGGCTTGGACGGCCAGGAGGGGATGATAAGGACCATCCTCGATCAGATTCCGGTCGTGAAGAAGGAGTTTAGCTGCTGTGGTTGACGAGACAGGCCCTCGCGCAATAAGAGACGAAGAGTATGAGGCATGTCTGGCGATGCTCGACCGGGCCTTCACCTTCACGCTCGACGGCTACTTTGTCCACTACGTTAGAGGCGATCCCTGGTTCAAGAATGACTATTGCCGGGTTTACCTGGACAATGGTCGCATAGTCAGCGCTCTGAACATCTGCAGGCGCGAGGTCCGCGTTGGGTCGGTTACGCTGACCATGGGCGGGATAGGCAACGTCGGAACTGACCCCGAGTATCGCGGGAAGGGTTACTCTTCGCAGGTTCTCCGCGATGCCGCACTTGTGATGCGCGACGACGGAATGGATTTCTCCATTCTCTACACAGGCATAAACGGTTTTTACGAGCGTTTGGGATGGCGAACTCTGCCGGTTCCCTACCTGTGGGGTAAGCTTAGGGCTGCCGAGTCCTCAGGCGGTCCATACACGATCAGACACTACGATGTGGGGAAAGATGCCGCCGCGCTTCTGCGAATATACGATCAGTTCAATGCAGGCCTGTTGATGTCAGCCGTGCGCACTGAACACTACTGGCGCAAGTTCTGCCTTCACGAGTACCACCCGGCGTGGACCATACTCTTGGCGGAAAACGATTCGCAGCCGGTTGCGTACACAATGACGCGAGTGGCGGAGAATATGCTGGTGTTTGACGAGTTGGGTTATCTGTCCGGCCACGAGCAGGGTCTCGGCGTCCTGATGCGAAAGGCGGCTGAGGATGCGCTAGATAAGAGCGCTTCGGAAGTCCGCGTGGAACCCGCGACCGACGAGACAGTGACGGCCCTGGCGTCCGAGATCGCGCGGGGATTCGAGTTTCGGCACACCAACTACGGCATGGTCTTGTTCTTCGACCTGAATCGAACGTTCAGCAGGCTGCTGCCTGAGTTGGATAAACGTGTCCAAGCGACGGGCCTGGCCGGCTCGGTTACGATAGATACCGAGGTAGGCTCGATTGGGCTGAGATCGGACGGCGCGGGCATAGCCATTGTGGCGACATCCGACACGGATTCGCGGGCGAAGTTGACACAGCCCGATCTAGCGCGGCTGATATTCGGCATGGGGCCGGTCCAAGACGTGAAGTCGGAGGTTGCCGAACCGGCTCGCCAATTCCTGTCGACCCTGTTTCCACCCCGGCCTTTCGTCTACTGGCACGCGGATATGTTCTAGTATTTGCATGAAACTTGTACAAGAGTCCATCGGAGCGACTGAATGTCCTATATGCTGGAGGAGATAAGGCAGCAGCCCGATATCCTCGCCGAGATAGCCGTCTGCAATGGCAAGGCCGCGCGCGCTTTGGCCAATGATATCCGCAAGCGCGATATCTGTCACATCGTGCTCGTAGCCCGAGGCGCCTCGGACAACGCGGCCACTTTGGGCAGATACCTGTTCGAGCTCGTCAATGGAATCCCGTCTTCACTCGCGGCCCCATCTATCATAACGCTCTACGGCGCGAGACTGCGCTTCGACCGCACGCTGGTGATCGGCATTTCGCAGTCCGGGAAGGCCACGGATGTGGTGGAGTACCTCCGGGGCTCTCGCGAAGCGGGGGCGTTGACAGCGGCCATTACCAACGAGCCGGATTCGGAGTTGGCAAAGGTCGCCGATCATTCCTTGTTCTGCTGCGCCGGCGTCGAGCGCAGCGTGGCGGCAACCAAGACTTACACGTCCGCGCTTGGGGCTTTGTACGTTCTTTCTTCCGAGCTGGACGGCGGCGGCGAAATACTTGAAGGTCTGAAAAAGGTCCCCGATTTCATGCGGGAGACGCTGACCTGCGAGGATCATATTGCGGCGCTGGCCCAGCGTTATCGCTATATGGAGGACTGTTTCGTCATAGCCCGCGGTCTGAACCATGCGACGGCGGCTGAGACCGCTCTGAAGATGGCCGAAACCGGCTACATCGGCGCCAAGCCGTATTCAGCGGCCGATTTCATGCACGGCCCCATTGCGGTGGCGCACGAGGGTTTTCCCTGTTTTCTGATCGCCCCCGACGGTAAAGCGTTCGACACCCTCGCCCAGACCGCGGACAAGCTGCTCGATAAGAAAGTGGAGCTGGTTGTCATCGCGCGCGAGCGGGGTATATTGTCGAAAGCGACCAAGGGCATCCGTGTTCCCGCAGCCGTCCAGGAAATATTCAGCCCGCTCGTCTACGTGCTGGTCGGGCAACTGCTTACGTACCACGTGGCCCTGGCCAAAGGTTACGATCCCGATAGGCCGCGCGGCCTGTCCAAAGTCACACTTACGAGGTAAAAGTTGATCAAATATGAGCGCCTGCAGCACCTGTTTCTGAGTCTGGTCCGGATCAACAGTCCGTCCAAAGACGAGCGGCGGATGGCTGACTTCCTGCCGCCGCATCTTGAGGCGTTGGGGTATGAAGTCTTCGAGGATAACGCCGGCGCGAGGATCGGCGGGACTGCCGGAAACGTATACGCCTTCAAACAAGGCGCGAGCAGGAACGGAGTGTCCATAACGTTCAGCGCTCATCTCGATACCGTGCAGCCTACCAGCGGGCTGGAGCCGGTCGTAACACAGGATGGAGTCGTCAAGACGGACGGGTCGAGCATCCTCGGAGCGGACGATAAGGCCGGCGTGGCGGCTATCATCGAGGCTCTGCGGGTCGTCGAAGAGGAAGACATTCCTTACCGCGGCATCCAAGTCATATTCGACGTAGCTGAAGAGATTGGCCTGTTGGGCGCGAAGCTGGTCCCGAAGGAGTCGATACGCGGGGATTTTGTGTACGTGCTCGACACCGAAAAACCCGTCGCGTCGATCGTCGTCGCGGGGCCTTCCCACGAAAACCTGAAAGCCGTATTCACCGGCAGGGCGTCGCACGCGGGGATTAACCCCGAGGCGGGCGTGAACGCCATTGTGGCGGCAAGCCGGGCAATCTCCATGATGAAGCTCGGCAGGATCGATTTCGAAACAACGGCCAACGTCGGCGTGATTGAGGGCGGCGTCGCGCGCAACATTGTCGCGGAGCGGGCGGAGGTCCTGGCCGAAGCCAGAAGCCGCGGCGAAGAAAAGCTCGCCGCGCAAAGGCAGCACATGCTCGAATGTTTCCGCGAGGGCGCCGCCGAGGTCGGGGCCTCGGTCGAGATCGAGGTCCAGCGCGAGTACAACGCATTTCGATGGAAACCGGACGATCCGATCATCCGGCTTGCTTCTTCGGCGGGCGAGTCGATCGGCATTTCCCCGCAATTGGTCGAGGCCGGCGGAGGAAGCGACGCCAACATTTACAACGAGATCGGGGTTCCTACGGTTCTGATTGGCGTTGGATATGAGGGCGCCCATTCCACAAGCGAGCAGATCGCTGTCGCCGATCTCGCGAAATGCGCGGAATTTTTGGTCGCGCTCATCCGCAAGAGCGGCGAAACGGAGCGCGACGTTGCTTAGCAAAGCCATCGGAACCGTAACCGCGATAGGCCCGGTTCGTGATTCGGCCATCGAAATGGAGGTCGATGTTGAAGGCTCCAAGGCCCGCGCTATTGCCTACCCGTGTCTCACCGGACCCGTCGCCGAGGGCGATCGAGTTTTGCTGAACACCACGGCGGTGAACCTGTCGCTGGGCACGGGCGGATGTCATTTCGTGATCGCCAACCTCTCTCGCGAGCCTGGCGAAGAGCCGTCCGAGCCGGGGCATATAATGAAGCTCCGCTACACTCCGCTGCAGCGGTCCGTCCTTTCGGTCGAGGAGGAAGACAGCGCTCACCGCGACGCCATAGAGCGGTTCACGTCGCTTGACGGGCTTCCGGTGATCGTAGGCCAGCTTCACAGCCAGATCGCTCCTGCCGCGGCTGCGGTGAAACGGCTCAGCCATCCTTCGCCCGGCTCAGGACCGGTTAGAGTAGCTTATTGCATGACCGAAGGCGCGGCCCTGCCTATTGGCTTCAGCAGGTTGGTTGAAGAACTTAAAAACGCCGGACTCATAGACGTCACGATCACCGCCGGGCAGGCGTTCGGAGGCGACCTGGAGGCCGTCAACGTCTACACGGGCCTCATCGCCGCAAAGGAGGTCGCTCAGGCCGACGCCGTGATAGTCTGCCAGGGACCCGGCAACGTGGGGACAGGCACGACATTCGGCTATTCGGGAATCGAACAGGGGGAGATCATCAACGCCGTCAATATCCTGGGCGGGCGAGCAATTGCCGTTCCGCGCGTGAGTTTCGCCGACCCGCGGCCTCGCCACCGCGGAATCAGTCACCACACCATAACCGCGCTGACCAAGATCGCCCTGACTCCGGCGATAGTGGCGCTGCCTGTAATAGAGGAAATGAAGCTGAACCTGTTGGAGGAGCAATTGGCCCGTTCGGGCGCGACCCTCAAACATAAGGTTCGGGTTTTGGACGGCTCGCCGGCAATCGACGAACTGCGGGCAAAAGGGGTCAGTATGAACACGATGGGCCGCGGTTACGAAGACGATCCCGAGTTCTTCCTCGCGGCGGCCGCCGCCGGGGCCGCCGCCGCGCAATTCGTGACAACGCGATAATCCGCCGGATCCGGTTCCCCCTCCTTCTAGGAGGGGGTTAGGGGGAGGTTAACGCGCAGCTAGGATAAGGCGAAATACTCTGCTATCCTGCGGGAACTGACTTCGGTGGTGTTCGATCACTCGGTCGCACAAGGCCGTTCCCACACGATAAACCGGTTGCTTCCTCCTGCGGGAACTGACTTCGACGACGTTCGGTGACTCGGTTATATGAGGCCGTTCCCGCCGGATAGGTACCTATTTTCGAGGTGAGATTATGGACCTGCGCGAAAAGACAATCGAATCGAAACGTATCTACGACGGCCGCGTCGTTAACCTTCGGGTGGATACCGTGGAACTCCCCAACGGACGACGCGCGGCGCGGGAGGTTGTCGAGCACAAGGGCGCGGTCGCCATCGTCCCGCTGATCGACACGGACGTCGTGGTGATGGTGCGCCAGTTCAGGCAGCCCACTGGAGAGATTCTGCTGGAGATACCCGCCGGTACGCTCGATCCGGGAGAAGATCCCGACGACTGTGCGGCGCGGGAGATCATTGAAGAGACCGGTTACCGGGCCGGGACTCTGCACAAGATGTTCAAATCCTACCTCGCGCCCGGCTACTCCAGCGAAATGCTCCACACTTACCTGGCGACAGACCTCCGGCAGACTGAGGCCGCTCCCGAAGCCGACGAGTTGCTCGACGTCGTCACCGTGGGATTGAACGAAGCGCTGGGGATGATAGAGACAGGCCAGATCAAGGACGCCAAGACCATTTGCGGACTCCTGATGGCCTACCGCCGTCTGCACGCCACCCGATAGCTCTTCCCTGATACCTGTTAGCTCTCCATCTGCGTTCCGTGTCTGTCGGCGTTCTTGTAACAGTTCACGGTTGGGGAGGACGTCATTCTAGCGGAGCGAAGAATCCGCTTTTTCCGGGGAGCGTGGTCGAAAAGCAGACCCTTCGCAGGCTCAGGGTGACGTCGCACTCACTATTCCTGAGCTCTTACGCGTTCTTCCGTAACTGTTCAGGAATGGTGAGTACGTACCGGGCAGCGTCATTCCGAACGTAGAGAGGAATCTGCTTTTTCCGGAACTGCCAGCACGAAAAGCAGATTTCTCGACTCCGCTGGCGCTCCGCTCGAAATGACGTTCTCCCTAACCCT
>JAUSGG010000234.1 GCA_030649165.1 Armatimonadota bacterium | reverse complement strand
CTTGTTTTGCTACTGCGCCAGGTGGGGCCTGTTCAAACCTCACGTGGTATTTTCGTGATACGAGATCCTTCGCTGGCGCTCAGGATGACGTGATCGCGGAGTGTAGGCAAAACACGCACATGCTGAATAATCCGGGCTAACAACTGTTTATCTCCGGGAATGTTTAAGACTGCACGGCGTTTGGGTATCAACCAACCGTTTTGCGCGCGCCGGCAATCCACACTCAGTTGGTGCCGGTTTTTATTCGCGGCTGAGGCGGGGAATAGCAGAAATGAGCGATTGTTTTCGCAAATAGCCAGCTCATCTATTGACAACTGGAAGCCAAAGCGCTAACATTGTCTTGGCTGGCAATCGGACGCTCGGATTGACCGGTAGGACGCGAAATGGCGCGCATCACAGGCGATGGTTCTTTGCGCCGGAGACAAAGATTCCGCGAAACATAATATGAATATCAAGTGAGCCGCGCCCAATCCTCCGGGCGACGGCTCGCGTGCTTTATGTGGGTATACCGGCGCTTATACCGGAAAACAGGCCAGGCGACCGTACATCGAGCGTTTGGCACGCGGAGTGCAGAGTTCTATAGCAGGTAAGGCTTTTGGCTGGCTGTTCAGGGTGGGTAAGCGGAACCACCCTCACCCTAACCCTCTCCCGTCAAGGGAGAGGGGATTACTTGCCCCTTCTCCCCTGGCGGGAGAAGGTTGGGATGAGGGGGTCGAATCAATCCTGAACTGTTGTTCCTTTGGACGGGGAAAGGCGTAAGAGCGGCCGGACAGCATAATGTGAGCCGCACGTTTCACTTCTATGCCTGCCCCTTTGACAACACATGGCGCGGCACGAGCCGCGACCGGAATCGACAGGTCGATGGACTTTCGGGTCAATCCAATCGATATTGTTCTCGCGATGGTATTGGCAATCTCGCTGTATACCGACATATCTCGCGGGAAGATTTACAACAAGATAACGTTTCCGAGTGTATGTATTGGGCTTTTACTGAACATCCGGTTGTCCGGATGGGACGGCGCGAAGACAAGTCTGGCAGGCATCGCGCTCGGAGCGGCCGTATTCGTGGTCATTGCCGTGCTCCGATTGATGGGAGGCGGCGACGCGAAGCTGCTGTTGGCCGTTGGCGCACTGAAGGGTTTCAGCTTTCTGCTGCAGACAATGCTGTTTACCGCGCTGGCCGGCGGCGTTCTGGCGATCCTGTTCCTGATATATCGCAGGTTGGCGTGGCGGACGCTTTCAGATATGGCGTCCAGGGTGTTCGGCAGGCTTGTGCTGCAGGCCCCAGTAGGGCTTACGCCGACCGCGAGCGCCGGCAAACTGCGCTATTCCCTGGCAATAGCGATAGGCGCGCTGGCCGCCTTTATCCGAATACGCGCCGGCGGCGCGGCGATCTAGCTTGGCGAAAAACCATGTTGGATGGTTTAGTAGGCAAGCATTAACGGTATCATACTGATGTGTTTGTATAGGTAGGAGGGGTGCAAGAGTGAAGGGACTGTTTCAGCGCTTTGCTGTGGAGTCAACAGGCGGCAGCGCCCACAACATGTGTGACTCAGCCGCACAGCCCGGTGTCTGGAATCTATAAGTATGCTGGATGTTCGTTGCACGGAGCCGGGAAGCGGCCCAAAGCAGTTGTGTAGGACCAGATTACTGAGAAAGGAGGTGAAAGGAGAAATGATGAGCAGAATAATGGAAGCTCTCAAGGAGGAGGAAGGCGCAACGATGGTGGAGTATGCATTGATGCTTGCGCTTATCGCTATCATCTGCCTAGCGGCGGTTCAGTTCATAGGAAAAGCCGCGAAAAACACATTCCAGGCGTCCGGAGACGCGGTCAACGGAACGGTACCAGTTGTTGTTCCGTAAGCTAGTGGCGCCGAATGGGATCAGTATTTTGATTCTCAGTAACAAGGAAGTTGCCGGGCGCCCCGGACTATCAAACATAAGCCGGGGCGCCTGGAGCGCCATAATATGTGATGATGTGGAAGATTTCTTCCGCATTAGTCCGAAGCAAAGGTAGTGAGCCTACCATGATACGGATAAGCAATCATCTAAAACAGAATAAAGGCGCCGCGATGGTGGAGATGGCTCTGATTCTCCCGTTGCTCATGGCGCTTCTTTTTGGCATCATCGAGTTCGGCTGGATGCTGCGAACGTACCAGGCGGTGGGGCAGGCGGCCAGAGAAGGCGCCCGCAGCGGAGCTTTAGGCAGCGACACGGGTACGATTGATAGCCGTGTTGTCGATACCGCCCGAGACGTGTACCAGCTTGACCCCGCAAGGTTCGGCAACCCGAAGACATTTGAATATAGGACGTATGTTCGATCAGGAAGCGATTGGGTGCTTGGCACCGACTGGACAGAGTTTACAAGCGGGAACCCCGCTGCGGCGGACGCAGCCAATTACAGCCAGATTAGGGTTACGTTAACTTACAACTACCCGTTGATCACTGGTGGTCTGTTCTCTTGGCTGAATGGGGGGAACAACTTCGTAACTCTCAAGCAGAGCATCGTAATGAGGAAGGAATGACGAAAGAAAACAAGCCGCCGTTCGGGGCGAATGTACATAGTGCTACAATCTTACGACTGTCGCAGTTATCAGTTGCGGCAGCTTTACGTGCTTGCTACAGTGACAACTATCCGGGGGCGAAGGTCGTCGGATTCAATATTGATGGTAGGTAATAATTCTCACCACTGAAAAGGGGTGGATGAACATGAAACATTTGCGTAGGAACAATACAGGCTCGGTTTTGGTTTTTGTGGCCGTGTCACTGGTTGCGCTAATCGGAATGGCGGCTCTGGCGGTTGATGTGGGCCGCCTTTACGCGGCAAAGACGCGCGCGCAGGACATCTGCGATGCGGCGGCGATTGCTGGCGCTTATCAACTGAATGGAACGGCGGACGCGGCCGTACTCGCCGATGCAACAGCAACCACGAACAGGTCTGCTTCGGATAACGATGAAAGCCGCTCCGGCTGGCCGGTGTACAACTCCGCGTCCGTGACTGGGGGCACACAGGGGACTGTAAACGTAAGTTTTCCTCTTGGGGACGATGTTACTCGGGACGATGGCAGCGTAGTTACCGTTGATGATAACGGCGTCATTCGTAAGCTGCTCAAGGGAGAGGCCATTCGTGTAAAAGGCTGGGTCGAGGTCCAATACGGACTCGCGAACATTTTTGGCGGGGCAACAGCCAGCCGTTCCGGCGCGTCTGCCATCGCTGTGCGGGTTTACTCTCACAGTGTGACGAGTCAGTTTACCGTGCCCATCGCGCTGTCCGACAAGAACTTCGACGACGAGACACCCGACGACAACCTGCACTACGGGGAAACGGAGACACTCACGTACAGTCGGTGGCAAGAGTACGACGGCTTACTTGGCTCCGGCAACTTCGGGCTTCTCGACATCGCCGAAACTAATACCCAAGACGGAATCAAACAGCTATTGGCATTCAACGCTGGCCCCGTCGCCCTGAGTGTAGGCGATGAGCGGTTACCTCAGCCCGGCGGTCCCGTAGGCCTTATTGATGGCGGCATAAGTGACCGGCTGACTTACAGTGCGACTCACACGGATACTCCATTTGACACAGAATATAATGATACCACTTTGGATACGATGACCATCGAAGAAGGCGGACAGTCACGCACCATCGAGGTATACAACTTCGACGACTGGGTGGCGGACGGGATGCCGCTGGATAGCCGCATAATGATCGCTCCGGTGATCCATGATGTAGACATAACAGGTGGCAGCACCCGTTTGGAGATCGTCGGATTTGCGGCGTTCTTTGTCGATCAGTATGCCAACGTCCAAGGCGACAGGGTGATAACGGCGATATTCGTTCAGGCGGTTCTCGGCGGCTCGGGGACTCCCTGGATAATCCCCGGTCTCAATCCGGGCGACCCGGTGGATCCCGGCACGAGCATACTAGAAGTCAAACTGATCAAATAGGTATCTTCAAGACTCGTGTAAGAAGAACAAGGAGGTTGATGAAGGCAAATGGACCAAGTTGCAACGAGGCGTAATGTTTTGGTTTTGGCGTGTCTTTTGGGGCTGACAGCCGCCGTGCTCGTCGGTATTTACGTGAGAAACGCCACAAACGGGGGCCGCAATGGAGGCCAGGTTCCCGTGGTTGTAGCGACGCAGCCGATTGCTCCCAGCACGGTGATCGAAGCGTATATGGTGCGGAAAACCAACGCTGAGATGGCTTCGACGCCGCAGGGCGCGGCCGCGAACGAGCAGGATGTCATCGGCAAGGTGGCGGTCGCCGGCGTCATGAAGGACCAGCCGATAATGGCGGCTCTGGTGCAGCCCAAGTCGGTGAGTCTGGGGCTCGCGTACGCGGTGCCGGCCGGACAGAGGGCCGTGACCGTCGCGCTGGACCCCATAATCGGTGTCGCGGGCTTTCTGAAGCCGGGGAACCACGTGGACGTCCTGGCGACGTTTAACATCAACGACGGCAGCGTGACCAAGACGGTGCTGCAAGACCAGGTCCTGCTGGCCACCGGCTCGCAGGTGAGCGCCGTCGTCGATCCGTCGGGCAAGGCAGGCGAGGCGAAGGAAATGCCCAACGCCACGCTTGCTGTAGACCCGGTCGACGCTGAAAGGCTGATCCTGGCCGAGTCGAAAGGCAAGCTGCGGCTTGCGCTGCGCGCCCAGGGAGATATTGTCCGCGTGCCGACACCCGGCGTCAACAGCCGAGCGTTGATAGGATATGTGCCGCCGGACGTGGGCAAACAAAAACAAGGTAGCCCGGCCGCGGCTCCGGCTCCTCGTAACTATTTTGCCAGCCAGAACAGGCTGATCAACCCATTCTACTCGTCCGCTCCGCCCCCGCTCCCGGTTGTGAGGCCGGTCGAAGAGCCCAAGGTGGAGATCGAGGTCATCAAGGGCTCGCAGATCGAGCGGGTCCCCGTGAAGACCTGAGCCCCAGAGGCTACTTCGGAAAGGGATTTCAACCGCTTCATGTGAAGATAGGGGGATTACTACACTATGCGGCTCAAGTATAAAGTACCGATCGGAAGGATATATATATTAGTTTTGTTGGTTTCGGCGCTCGTGTTGCCGGCGGCGGTTGCGCACAGCGAACCCGCCCCTGTTCCGCACGTGATAAGATCGGCGTCGAACGGCCAGTCCGTGGATCTGATCATTACCACGGGCACGTCTTATTTGCTCGAATGCCAGGGACTCAGCAAGGTCGCCATCGGCGACCCGAGCGTGGCGGATATTGTGCCGGTTTCGACAGCCCAGTTGCTGATAAACGGCAAAGCGACCGGGACAACCAATATGTTCGTCTGGGATAAGACCCCGGCGGAGAGGCTGCGCTCATATAAGGTCATTGTGATGTCGCTGCAGCCCGATCTGGCGGCGATCGCCTACAGAATCACGTCCGACATCGGCTCTTCCGGCGTCGTGGCGCGACCCGCCGGCGATTGTATTCTGCTGGAGGGCGTTGTGACGGACGGCAGAATCGCCGAACGCGCGGAAACGATAGCGAACGCTTACTGCAAGAACGTCAAGAACATGATCCAGGTTACGAAGACGGCGGCCGCGTCCGCGGAAGTCGTCCAGGCCCTGCAGGAAGCCCTGAAGGGAACAAACCTTACGGTTCGCGCGCTGCCTGACGGCACCGTGCTCATCGAGGGCAAGGTGAATACAGTGGCCGATCTCGACCGAGTGAACACGATCATCGGCAACTGGGCCAAGGACACCAAGGTCGTCAATCTGGTCTCGCAGCTTCCTCTTGCGGCGAGGCAGGTCATGATCCACGCGCAGATTCTGGAGATCAACAGGAACGACTTGAAGGATGTCGGCGTAGATTGGGGTACATTGAGAAATAGTATCACTTCAAGCGGGACCGTTACGGATATTACCAGTTCCACCCCCCAGGATCAGCCGTTCGTCTTTGGCGAGTCGTCCACAGGACCCTTCGACATTTTCGATGGCGGCCCCATCCGCAGGATAAGCCCACTCAGCGCAAGAATCAACTTGCTGATTAGTAACAACAAGGCGCGCGTGCTGTCACGGCCTGAGCTGCTTGTAGCCGACGGCAACGAGGCTAACATGCTTGTTGGCGGCGAGATACCGATTCCCATTGTGCAGTCCTCTTCCACGTCAGGCGCTGCGTCGGTGTCCGTTCAGTGGAAGGAGTTCGGCGTGCGGCTTGGCATACTGCCTCTCATAGGAGACCAGAATACGATACTGCTTAAGGTTGCCCCTGAGGTGAGCAATCTCGATTTCGCCAACGCAGTCCGATTCAGCGGCTTCGTCATACCTGCCTTGATCACCAGGAAGGCGCAGAGCACGGTGCAGGTGCAGAACGGGCAGTCGCTCCTGATCGGCGGCCTGTACAACAGCGAAGATCGGAAGAATGTCAGCAGAATCCCACTGCTCAGCAAGATACCTATCATAGGCGAGTTCTTCAAGACCACCAGCACGGACAAGATTCGCACGGAGTTGGTGATCCTGATTACTCCGGAGATTGTTGAGCCGGGAACTCAGCCAAGTTCGCAGTCGCGAGTGTCCGCTCTCGAACAGAAGCAAGTCTTGAGCAGGTAGACTGGTCTCGGGGCGTCCTGATCATCCTCCAGGTAGGGTACCTGGAGGGATAGGATTCTTCCAGGTAGGGTGCCTGGAGGGATAGGATTCTTCCAGGTAAGGCGCCTGGAGGGATAGGAACGCCCATTTCCGCCTTCAATTGGTAACACGTAATGGCAGTTAATGAGAAAACGATTCGCGTCCTTGTGGCCGACGGCGCCCGTGGCGGAAGGGAACGGCTCAGGGACATTTTTTCCGGTGTTGAGAATATCGATCTCGTCGGCATGGCGCGAGATGGGCAGGAAGCGGCGCAGATGGCGATGCAGTTACGCCCGGACGTTCTGCTGGTAAGCGAGCGGCTCGGCGTAATGGATGGGCTGAGGGTAAGCGAGTTGGTCAACCTCGGCGCGCCCGAGGTCAGAACGGTCATCGTGGGCCAACGACCGAGCAGAGAAACACTGCATCGGGCCATGCGGAGCGGAGCTCGCGATTTCTTGGAGGAGCCGCCCAGCGCGGAGGACGTT
Organism: Armatimonadota bacterium; assembly: GCA_030649165.1. Classification (GTDB taxonomy): domain Bacteria; phylum Armatimonadota; class UBA5829; order UBA5829; family JAUSEB01; genus JAUSGG01. The sequence continues at coordinate 10,520 of JAUSGG010000234.1, read as the reverse complement.
ATCTCGATGGTCAGGGAGCTTGCGTCTCTCGACGAGCGGCGCGACGTTCCCGAGTATCAGATCATTGCCGATCCGAACAAGATACCGCGCGTGATAGTCGTGACAGGCGCGAAAGGTGGTATCGGCAAGAGCACTATCGCCACTAACCTGGCCGTGAGCCTGGCGAAGCAGACGGGCGATCCGGTTGTTCTGATCGATCTCTACACGCAATTCGGCGACGTTTCGTCGATGCTCAACATCGTGCCTAAGCGGACGATTATGGACCTGGCGCCGATGATGGGCGAACTCGACATACAGCTTCTCGAGGAGCACATGGTTGCGCATGAATCGGGCGTTAAAGTCCTGATCGGCTCCGTGGAGCCGGCGCCGCTGGAAGCGATACCGATTCCCGCCGTGGAGGCCATTCTGAATGTCCTCAGGCTGCACTACCGGTTTGTGGTGATCGATATGCCGCCGTTCTTGCACGGCACACATCTTTACGTGCTGTCGTATTGTTCGATTCTGCTGCTCGTGGCCAATCTTTTTGACGTGACCACGGTCAGCGACGCGAAGAAGTTCTTCCATGCGATCGAGGGCAAATATCTGCCCAAGGAGAAGATCAACCTGGTTTTGAACAGGTCGTCCAAGTTCAACCGGCTCGTCGCGGCGGATGTGGTCAAGGCGCTTGGCCATCCTATAGCCGCGGAAATACCGAACGACAGCCGTCTGGTCTACGCTGTCAACCAGGGTGTTCCAATAGTTCTGAGTCGGCCCAACAGTCCCGTGGCGCAGAGTTTCAAGGACTTGGCCGACGCCGTTGCGAACTGCAACGGCGCCGGTCTGGCTGTGGAGCTTTCGAAGAAGAAGAAATGAGAGGGCGGACATTCGCTGTGTGAGGCTGATCAAGCCCGATTCTCACGGCTGATTTAGGAGGAGCCGACAATGGCAATAGAACAATTCGGACCCACGGATTCCAAAGCGTCACCTAGTTCCGATTCTTTCGGGGTGATCGATCAGGAGATGTTCCTTGAGATCCGATCCAAGGTTCACGAGCGCGTTCTGTCGGAATGCGAGGCGGCTGATCTGACGCGGATGTCGCTGGATCAAAAGACAGAGCAGGTTCGGGAATCACTGACGGTCGTGCTAAGGGATGTCGGCGCCGCGCTCCCGGCGCGTCTGCGCGACCGCCTGGCCGATGAGGTCATGGACGAGATCGTCGGCTACGGCCCGATACAGCCGCTGCTGGACGATCCGACTATTACGGAAGTAATGGTCAACGGTCCCCGCAGAGTCTATATCGAGCGCGCGGGCGTAATCGAGCAGACGAGCAGGGTGTTCAAGGATGATTCCCACGTGATGCGGATAATCGAGAAGATCGTCACTCCGCTGGGCAGAAGAATCGACGAGTCCCAGCCGATGGTGGACGCCCGATTGCCCGACGGCTCCCGCGTAAATGCGATTATCCCACCGTTATCTGTGACGGGTCCAACTTTGACAATCCGCAAGTTCTCTCGAATTCCGTACACGGTGCACGACCTGATCAGTTTCGGCACGATGACCGAAGAGATGGCCGAGTTTCTGCGAGCGTGTGTCTCGGCGAGGCTTAACATCCTAATCTCCGGAGGAACCGGCAGCGGCAAGACTACTTCGCTGAATGTGCTGACATCGTTCATACCGGAGAACGAACGCGTTGTCACTATCGAAGACGCGGCGGAACTGCAGCTCCAGCAAGATCATGTCGTCGCGCTGGAAAGCCGCCCTGCCAACCTGGAGGGAAAGGGTGAGATAACCATCCGCATGCTTGTGAGAAACGCGCTGCGCATGAGACCGGACCGGATAATCGTCGGAGAGGTTCGAGGCGGGGAGGCGCTGGACATGCTCCAGGCCATGAACACCGGACACGACGGCTCCCTGTCCACAGCCCATACAAACAGCCCGCGAGACTCAATGGCGAGGTTGGAGACAATGACTCTGATGGCGGGAACCGATTTGCCTTCTCGCGCTATCCGCGAGCAAATCGCCGCCGCAATGCACCTTGTCGTTCATCAGAACAGGCTTAGAGACGGAACGCGCAAGGTCACCCACATAACCGAAGTGCAGGGAATGGAGGGTGACGTGATCGTATTGCAGGATCTGTTCCTGTTCGAGCAGACCGGCGTTGATGCCTCCGGCCGGGTGTTGGGTAAGCACAAAGCCACCGGACTGCGGCCGAAGTTTGTAACCAGATTGCAGAAGGAAGGCGTGAAACTCACGTCCGAGATCTTCAAAGTCGCATAGGAAGCGGGGAAGAAGATGCAAGCCATAGTCATAGGGTTAGCCGTTTTCGTTCTTGTGGCGTTGTCGTTTGTGCTGTTCGCGCATCTCATGACACGAAGGTCGGCGAGGATGCGCGAACGTCTTGAGCGGTATACGTCGACGCCGGCTCCGGGCGCGTCTACGACGCCGGCCGACACATCGAGTGATCGGCTGCCGACCGTCTCCAAGTTCCTTTCAAACAAGGGACTGACGGAGACTCTGATGCTCGAGATATCGCGGGCCGGTCTGAGCTGGCGGCCGAGCGAATATGTGGTGATGATTGCCGTCTTCACGTTGGCGCCGATATTCCTGGGGCTGGTTCTACATGTCAATCCGGCGATGGCGGTGTTGGCGGGTGTGATAGGCTTCTGCATTCCAGTCGGCGCACTCAAGATGAACCAGGCGCGGCGGTTGAAAGCGTTCAACGACCAGATAGCGGATGCGCTCTCGCTCATTTCCTCATCTCTGCGATCGGGCTACAGCTTTATGCGGGCTATGCAGGTGGTCTCGACCGAGATGCCTGCTCCGATCTCCGAGGAGTTTGGTCGCGTTATTGACGAGTGCAATGTCGGTGTTCCGACGGAAGACGCGCTCAGTCATCTTGTGGCGAGGATGCACAGCTACGATATGGAACTGGTCGTGACTGCTGTCAACATCCAGATCCAGCTTGGCGGCAACCTGGCGGAGATACTCGACACAATAGCGGAAACAATACGAGAACGAGTGCGAATAAACGGAGAAATCGCGGCGCTGACCGCCGACGGCCGGCTGTCAGGTGTCATTCTCATTGCCCTGCCGATATTCCTCACTCTTGTTATTCAGTTCATAGCGCCGCAGTATCTGGCTCCTCTGTTGACGCGAACCGTGGGCCATTACATGTTGATCGGCGCCGGCGCATCCATGATCTTCGGAGCGCTGGTGATACGCAAGATGCTCCAGATAGATTTTTGAGGTGACGCTGCGATGTTCATAGCAATCGTGACCGTTACGTTCGGATTCGCTTTCTTCCTCGTGCTAGGGATCACGATGAAGACGGAGCGCGAGTTGATTCGCGAGCGGGTCGACAAGTACTCGATGGTGGGCGAGGTGTTATCATCTCCGCTTCACGCCGAGTTTGCCGGATCGTTCAGCGATCGGGTGATCAGACCGCTCCTGCGGAAGGTGTCCGCGCTCGCCCGGGCTGTGACGCCAAGGGGACAGGTGGAAGGCATAGACGCCAAGCTCGAAACGGCCGGTCGCCCTTTGAAGTGGGGCGTCGCGGAATTCATGGGCCTGAAAACAATCACGATAGTCGTTTTTGCGGTCCTGGGGTACTACTCCTGGCGTTATCTGCGTGTGGACAGGCCGCTGTTATCGATCGCGGCGGGATTATTGGTATTCGTGGTCGGCTACTTTCTGCCGGAATATCTTCTCCAGCATGTCATCTACCAGCGCCAGTCTCGGATCAGGAAGGCGCTCCCCGACACGATCGACCTGCTGACAGTGAGCGTGGAAGCCGGGGTTGGATTCGATGGCGCCATGGCCAGAGTCGCGGAGAAAGTGAAGGGTCCGCTTACCGACGAGCTGCTCCGAGCGCTGGAGGAGATACGTCTAGGCAAAACCCGAATGCAGGCGCTGAGGGATATGTCCGTCCGCGTGGCCTTGCCGGAAATGAGCACCTTTGTCGCGGCTCTCTACCAGGCGGAGCAGCTCGGTGTCAGCATCGCCAAGGTATTGCGGGTCCAGGGCGAAACGATGCGGACTCGCAGGAGCCAGATGGCGAGGGAACTGGCTGCCAAGCTGCCGGTCAAGATGGTCTTCCCGCTGGTTTTCTTCATCTTCCCGTCGATTTTCGTAGTTCTGTTGGGCCCGGCGTTGATGGAGATATACAGAACTCTGAAGTAATCAACTGACTCCTGTGTCATAGCAGGGGGCGACCCTGTGCAGTCGCCCGCTTTACATAGCATGAAAAAAGGAAAGGCTTGCGCCTTTCCTTTTTTCCGGATTGGGAACCAGCTTGTCTCTTGTGTGTGGGGTGGGGCCGGTCCGCCTTTCGCTCCTGTGCGGCTCGTGGCCCGTCGGACTGAATCGTCACTTCCTTCCCGTCTAGCGCGCCTCTCCTCGCTCGGATCTAATCGACCAGCCTTATGGCCGTGACCCGGTCGAGGCATACATCTTCAATATCTCCAACGAGATAAGCGCCGTATAACGGCACGAAAGTAAGATCGTGTATGAGCAGGACTCTGCTGTGCTCCACGCCCAGCCTGTCCCGATATGTTACCGCGCAGCTCTTTCCTACATACTGTCTGGCGTCTGGTATAGTCATTGTCCTGCCCCCTTGACTGTGTGGCAGCCCATAAAAACAGCCAGGCTGCCGAAACCGCCTCGCGGGCCGGCGGACGATAATCTTGAATATGCGCGTCCGCGCTGGGCCGTAAAGGCTTTGTTACTTCGGCAGCCTGGCAAACTTGTTATCCCGATAACTCGGGATCCGTCAGTCCCGTTGGCTTTGCGTCCCCCGCTTTCACGAGGTTTGCCTTTGTCGGTATTTCTCTATCACTATTTATTATGCCATTGCGACGCGCCGCCTCTAGCTGGGCGGATTACCGGTTTTGCGAGGATAACCGAGGATCTCCTTGACAGCCGGCGAACTGCTCTGCTAATCTGTGCTCGATCCATTCACCACGCCACTCGGGAGTCGAAGTTGCGGAGCAAATCCCCAACAACCTTATACCGGCCTGCCAACTCCTCTGGTTCCGGGCCGGACGGGCGCAATCACACTCACGAGCTTCGCTCGCTGGAGAAGCAATTTGTCCCCCAAGTTCTGGCCGCGGCGGAGGAATTGTGCGGCGGGCTGGTCAACGGCCGTGAGGAGACCCTTGACGCCTACAACCGCGCCCGCATCGTGATAATCCGGCTTATCGTGCTGCTCTTCGCCGACGCAAGAGGCCTGCTTCCCGAAGAATCGAGCCAGGCGCTGCGACAGCTCGGGGCGGAAGGCAGCGACGCTTGGCGACTTCTTGATGTCTGCATTTCGCGCCTGGCTGCCGGGATGAGTCCCGCGAACGCTCCCGACCTGTTCGACGACGCGCTGGCGCCCGGATTGGAGGATTTCCACCCCGCGGACGACTCTCTGGTCCGAGCCATGCGGATTCTGGCGGATACGACGCCTGACTTCGGCTTGCTCCCGGTTTCGCTGATCGGGCGGGCGTACGAAGCCCTGCAGGACGCGCAACCGTGCTGGGAGGACGGACGTATCGTCTACGGCAGCGCGCGCGCGGTCCGGAAGGCTAGCGGCCAGTTCTTCACGGCCCCCGCGCTGATCGACTACATAGTGCGCAACACCCTGGCGCCGATCGCGCAGGAATTGGCGTTCGGCACAGCCGATGAGCAACTGCCCGACCGGCTCCTGTCCATAAGGGTCCTCGATCCCGCGTGCGGGTGCGGCGACTTTCTTGTTGCGGCGGCCGAGTTCATCGGGAATCTCATCGCGTCTCGGACGGGCTCGCCGCCGGCGCCGTGGGCGCTGCTCGCGGCGCGCAGGTGCGTGTGCGGCGTGGATTCCGACCCCGTAGCGGTGGCGATAGCCAAGGTTTGCCTTTGGCTGAAGGCCGGCGCGCGGGAGGAGGGTTACTGGGCTCCCGAGGGTCTGCGACACGGAGACAGTTTGCTGGGCGATGTCGAGATGCCGCCGGAGTCAGGATTCGACGCCGTCATAGGCAATCCGCCGTACGTGGCGAGGAAAAACGAGGACATACGGGATTACCAACTATTGCACGATTGCCCGGGACAGTCGGACTATTATCTGTTGTTTCTCGCTGCCGTTATCCGTCGGGGCCTTGTTCGAGAGGGCGGGTACCTTTCGATGGTCCTGCCGGACCCGTTTCTGGTTCGGGGGAATGCCGCGGATGTCCGACGGACGCTTGTCGGCCAATGGACGATGAAATCGCTGCTGCACATCGTCGGTATGTTCCCAGGCGCTGGTGTGGCCAACGTGGTCCCGGTGTGCAGGAACTTGAAGACCGCGGGCTACAGTATATCCGTGCGGCGCGTAGATTCACGCGCGGCGCTGGGGCGGTTCGCCAACGACTGCTCGGACTTCAGTGAGCATTACCCCGTCTCTTCGCGGCTGGTTCTGTCGCAGCCGGGGTGTGAGGTCCTATATCTGGCAAACGAGCGTTCGGCGAACAATGTGTATGTCAATGTTCACGGGCGGAATGGCTCCGTAAATGTTCGGAAGCGGCATTACGTCCCGCTTGGGGAGACGGGCGTGGAGATTTTCCGCGGTGAGGAGATCGGCAAACGGGCGATTGCCTCTGAGGTCGGCGATCTACCGGCGCTTCTCGGCGGTCAGAGTATAGGTCCGTTTCATATCCGCTGGGAAGGTCGGCGGATGGACCGGAGCGCCGTGAGAAAACCGCTGGAGAGGTATCTTTGCGAGAAGCTCGTTGTCCAGAAGAGCAGCGACAGACTGATCGCAGCTCTGGACACTCCAGGGCAGGATCATCCGGGCTTTATCGTCCCTCAGTCGGTGTATTGTATCCGACCTCTGCCGAACGGACCGAACGTGTATTATCTGCTGGCGCTGCTCAACTCGGCCGTGCTGAACGACTACGCGCGCCGCGCGTTCACCGGGTACAAGCTGGTGCAGCCGCAAATCGAGGTTGAAGATCTGAAACGGCTGCCGATAAGGCGAATCGCTTTCAACGAACCGACCGAGACCCGCGAGCAACTGGTTTCCGCCGTCTTGCAACCGGCAGGGGATAAGCCGTCCGAAGCTCTCGCCGCCGCTGCCTGTTGGCTGGAGCAAGGGAAGGAATGCCTGGTTCACGACCTGGCGGCGGCCCTGGCGCGAGAACTGACCCAATCGGCGCCGTCAAAGGACCTTCCGGCATTTCAACGTCGAACCTTCGTGCTGAATCTGTTGAACGAACTGGTTCGGCTGCTGTACGGTCTCAATGGGCCAAGCAATAGCGGAGCGTTGTCCGCGGCGCTATAATAGACCCAGCAAGGCGCGTTCAGTGTATGGCGCGCCGTTTTAGTGGGATACGCAGTCAAAATGCCTTCAGCATCGGCAGAGATTAACCTGGAAGCGATCCGCGGCAACCTGCGAGCGATCCGGCGCAAGACCGGCTCGGGAGTCCGGATGATGGCCGTCGTCAAGGCAAACGCGTACGGCCACGGGGCAGTGAATGTGGCTCGCGCCGCCCTCGACGGCGGGGCCGACACGTTCGGCGTCGCGCACGTAGAGGAAGCGGTCGATCTGCGTCAGGCCGGGATCACCTCCCCGATTCTGGCGCTCGGCATTTCCTCCCACAAGGAGACGGAAGAGATACTCGCGCACGACCTCGCCGCAACCGTCTGCGACATGGAGTTTGCCCGGGCTTTGTCGGCATCGGCGGCGAAGCGCGGCAAAAACGCCAGGGTCCACGTGAAAATCGACACCGGGATGGGACGCATCGGAGTCCGGCTCAACGATGCGGCAAGTTTTGTCGAGCAGATATCGTCTCTACCGGGCATTTGTGTCGAAGGAATATTCACCCACTTTCCGTCCGCCGACGAGGAAGATCGCGGCTTCACCTGCAGGCAGATCGAAGACTTTCGTTCGCTGCTGGCTCGGTTGGAGGAGCGCGGGCTTCGTCCTCCGTTGGCCCACGCGGCAAACAGCGGGGCCGTTCTCGATTACCCCGATTCCTATCTCGATATGGTTCGGGCCGGTCTGATCATGTATGGCTGCTACCCAAGCGACTGCGCGAGCAGATCGATAGCCATTGCCCCGGCGCTGACTTTCAAAACGCACGTCGTGTTCGTCAAGGAGATAGACAAAGACGACAGCGTGAGCTACGGCCGGACGTTCAAGGCGGCGCGCAAAACGAGGGTCGCCACTATTCCTGTAGGCTACGCCGACGGTTTCAGCCGCCGGTTGTCCAACCGGGGGCAGGTCCTTCTGCGAGGGCGGCGGGTCCCCGTGATCGGGAGAGTGTGCATGGACCAGACCATGCTCGACGTCTCGGAGGTTCCCGAAGCAAGGGTGGGGGACGAGGTCATCCTGTACGGTTCTCAGGGAAACGAGACGGTCTCGGTCGAAGATATCGCCAGGATGATCGGCACTGCCCCGCACGATGTCCTCTGCGCCATCGGCCAGCGAGTCACCCGAATCTACCACGGCGAGTGACCCCACCCCAACCCTTCCCGATTCAGAGGTTTACAAGCCAGGGGTTAGAAGTTGGATGTTGGGTTCAACCCTCACCGCAGCCCTCTCCCTTCCAGGGAGAGGGAGTTACCGGTTACTCAGTCCCCAGCGCTCAGTCCTGCCCTTAATGTGTAGCGCGTTGGCGCGCGGGGCAGAATATAAATGTCTGAACGGAAGTTACACCTTGAAGCTTACACAGCGGGGGAGGTGGCCAATAATGGCAAGACATCGAATTGCGCTTCGTCAAACAGCGCTGGGAGTCGCGTTCCTGACCCTCATTCTGATATCGACTATCTCTGCCGTCCAGGCGGACGGCTTCGCCATGTCGGCGATATACACATTCCCCAGGTCGTCCGGTTACTTTCTGGTCCCAATCCCGAACTACGGCCATCCGTTTTACGTGTCGCCGTACACACCGCCCTACTTCAGCGGACCGTACTACAGCGGCGCGTATACGCGCGGTTCTTATGCGGTTCCTTACGGCTATGGCCGATCGGATATGGTCTATGCAAAGTGGTCGCTGAGACACCGGGGCTACGGCGATCCGCACGAGTACTACCTGTTCAAGCGAGGTCCGTTGCTCCGTGACAAGCCTCCATACATGGCGCGAGGGCGCGGTTCGGAGGGTCCGGCTGTAGATCCGGTCAAACTCTCCTGGTCAAAGGGACAGGCGTTGAGCGTCAAATGGACCGCCAGAGCGGAGCCTGTCAAGGCGGTGGAGATCGACTTCACCGATCGGTACAACAATCTGCTGAGTCACCAGACGGTCGCGGATGTGCCGTTCCACGTGAAGTTGGACGTGCCGGGCGGTTCGGCCTACGTGAGGGTTACGGTGCGTTACGCGGACGGCGGCATAGCATCGAGCGCGCTGCCGCTGACGGATAATATCGGGTACAAGAAGTGATCGGACCGCGATAACGGGCGAACTGATATTCCGTCGCTTTTCCCTCCAGGTATCCTGCCTGGAGGGAATTGTGTGTTCGGCGTGAAAGAATTGATGATCCCTCTCAAGTGGTTTGAAGAGCGGAGGGAGTGCGGAATAAGGCGGCAGGTGGTGCGTGTCGGGGGAGCGAAACATGTTTGAAGCATCTGGGCATTTCCTATTGACAAGCAAGCAAGCGGTTGTATAATGAAACTTGTCACCCTCAGACAATTGGCAGTTTTCGCGCACTGAATAGGATAAGTTTGTTTTTCTCGCTATTTGCGAATAGTATGGAGGGAGGAGAAACAGAGTGGCACGAAGCCGTTTGCTCGTTTCGATAAAGCTGGTCGCCATTGTGGCGATATTCTTAGCGCCAACACCAGGCCTCTGCAATGGCTGTATTGACGATTGGACGCCCGGAAACCGTCCATCTCACAGCGGGTGCACAGCCGGGCCGATTGACGCGGGTGTTCCGTATTATAACGGGGGCACCTTGTTCAGGTGGCATCTGGCGGTGTTTAACAAGCCAGCAGACTCGGACAAAGATTGCCATCGCAAGACGAACTGCACGTACGAGGATGTGTCGGAGAATGTATTCACGTGCAGTTGGACCATTCAGCAATACCAAAGCGGAACTTGGACCACCATTGGTGCGACTATCGACTCCGATTGTGCCGGCTGCAACTGGAGGGATACTAAGGCTTGGAAACCGGATGTGGAGTACCGTGCACGAGTTGACGTTGATGACACACCGGGCGATAGTCCGCACGGTGACGATGGGGTAGAATATCATTGCTCGTCGGCCGTAACGTTGCGCCCACCGGAACTGACCGATTTCCGTCTGCCTAGCACATGGCCGAAGTGCAATATTTGGTCGGATAGTTTGGACCCTGCACCGCAAGGTAATCTCGCTTACAGATACGATTGGTCGTCGACCTGCGGCGATGGCATTGAACATGTTCGGCATCTTGACAAGGTTACATTTCGCGAGAAAGTCACTTACGATGGCTATACTAGTAGTGCGTTTCTGAAATACATTGACTAATACTCGCGTACGTGTTATCCTACAAAAAAAGGTAGGAGGCAGTATGGCGCGAGCGCTTCCACGAATCGATTTGACGCCGCAGGAGCGGCGAGAACTTGATCGTATTG
>JAUSGG010000233.1 GCA_030649165.1 Armatimonadota bacterium | reverse complement strand
CTGTTCTGCTCCTGGATGTAGAAACAAGGGCCGTATGGGGACGGGGCGGAGGGAAACGTTCTTGATACGATTTTGCCAGTCAGCGGATATTGAATCGGAAGGGACGTTCCATCTTGAAATGTCTTGGCCCAGGCTATGGTTCCCTGAGCGGCGGCTTGGAGTTGACCTTCCAGAATCTGAGGGTCATAGCCTCCCGGGCCGGTGTCCACGTCTATCACGGGGATGGTTCCAACGTGCCTTATCTGGCCGGTGATCATGTTCACTCTGCTGGTCTCAGGCACGTCGGCTGTGTAATAGGTCCGTATCGAGTCCGTCGCGGGCAGGTCTTCGGCTATATCGACATACTTGTAGTTGACGCTTTCGATTGTCTCCACGCCGACTCCGATGATCCTTTTGGCGCTGAGTTCGACCAATGAGCCGTCGGGCAGGCCCTGCACGTCCGGTATGCCTGACTGCACGGTCGCGCCTTGAGGTTGGGCGACATCCGCGTCGAGGATGTCGGCGATTGTCGGGTAGTAGGTCGGCGGGGCGGCGGGGCTGGGGTTTGGCTCGTCGGGGGAGACGGATGATAGTCCTCCAGGTAGGGTACCTGGAGGGATAGAAGGTAAGATACCTGGAGGGATAGACTCTGCTACCGAAGGATCGGCGGTTGACGCGACCGTGAGGTCGATCTTCCAGGGCCAGGGCGTCGGCGCCAGATACCCTTTCAGGATCGGGGCGTGTCGGAGCAGGTTTCCCGCCCGGTCCAGGTAGCCGTGAACCGTGCAACTGACAATCGCCCGGTGGCCGTTTTGCAGGGTGGTCACGGTCCCGCGACGTCGACGCTCATACCGAGTCGGAGTTGGTAGGCGGGAGGGGTGATTATTACTATGCGGTCTATGGCGTTCGCGCTCTCCCTGACGACGAAGTATGCGACCGGCTCCCGGCTGGATTTGATTTTGGCTATGAGAACGGTGTCCAGCGACACGGCGGTTCCATCGGGTTGAGCAAGAGCGTGGGCTATCGTGCCGGGGCGGGTGCGATATTGGAAGGGGAGGGCTTGGGCGGCGGTCGTGCCAACGGTCAGGATAGGGAAGGCCATGGCCAATAGGAGCAGAGATTTAGGCCTTGGCAAGTGTGGTTACCTCCGGCGCTGAGTATGCTTGCTACTTCAGTGTATACCGATGAGGCGGACATGTCAATACGTGAAATTCCGGGGAATTCCGCCTTGACGCTCCCCTGAGCGTATGGTACCATTTATCCGCTCATGGAACTCGAACGTTACGCCTGCAATCCGGTCCTCGAACCGACATCGTACTGGTGGGAGCGCCGCGCGGTTTTTAACGGGGGCGCCGTCTACGAAAACGGCAGAGTCCACCTGCTGTACCGCGCGGTTGGCGACGATTATATATCCCGCTTCGGTTACGCCAGCAGTGAAGACGGTATCACCTTCGATATGCGTTCGGCCCAGCCGGTTATGGAGTCGGAGGACAATAACGGCTTTGAGCGGCTGGGGTGCGAGGACCCCAGGGTGACGCGACTCGATGGGAAGTTCTACGTCGCCTATACGGCGGCGTCCGTGTATCCGGCGTCCCAGCCCTTGCCGGACGGCTGCACCGGCGCTCCGTGGCGCGTTCGTGTGGCGCTCGCCTCAACCGAGGATTTCAAGACCTTTCAGCGGCACGGCGTGGTGATCCCGGACGTGGACAGCAAGAACGCCGCTCTTTTCCCCGAAAAGGTCGGAGGCAAGTACGCCCTGCTGCATCGGGTATTCCCAAATCTCTGGGTGTGCCAGTCGGATGACCTTCTGCACTGGGAACGGCATCACGTGGTAATCGGCCCCAGAAAGGGCTATTGGGACGCGGCCAAGGTAGGCGCGGGCGCCCCTCCGATGAGGACGGAGCTTGGCTGGCTGGAGATTTACCACGGGGTTTCGGAAAAGGGCGTGTACGGCCTCGGCGCCCTGTTGATGGACCTGGAAGACCCCACCAGGATACTCTACCGCTCCGAGCGGCCCATATTGACCCCCGATCTCGAATTCGAGAGAAACGGATTTGTCCCAAACGTTGTGTTCACGTGCGGAGCGGTCGAAAAGGACGGACGGTATCTCGTCTACTACGGTGGGGCCGACAAGGCGATCGGCGTAGCATCGATAGAGCGGGACACGATGCTGAGGGAGCTAAGCGAGTAGTGGTTCGTAGTTAGTGGTTAGCCCCAATACAGTTCACTTAAGCGGATCCCCCCTCACCCCAACCCTCTCCCGCCCAGGGGGAGAGGGGGACTTGGCGGATGCGCCACGTTAAGTGAACTGTGTTGTGGTTAGCCCGCATTATTCACGAAACGTCTGAAGACACTGCAGTCTGCCATAGGCTTTACCGTCCCTCGATACGCCGCCGGAGCGGCTACTTGGGAACGCGGAGTTATGCTTTTCCGGCACGGAAACAACAAGTCCGCGTCCCCGAGTAGGTCCTCCGGGACCGTATCGCGGTACAACGTATCATTCATGAATAATCCGGGTTAGTGGTTCGTAGATGCCGCTCGTGACGCCAGGCTTTGAACGAGGCGGGCCAGCTCAGGAAAACGGTGGCCGCCCAGATGTTCAGCAGCCCGCCTCGCTCACCGAAGACAGGAACGACCCCCGATAGGCGGCAGATACTGGATGTCAGCAGATAGCGTGAGAACTGGGGATGTGTTCGGGCAATCTGGACCATGAATGCCAGATCCCCTATTGCCCTCCACAGCGCGAGCGAAGTAGCCGTGCCGTAAGGCACGTGTCGGTTTCTCAGCCATTGCACTAAGCAGTAGGTGAACCTGAGAATTCCGGCGGGGGAGATGGCGCAGAAGAGCGCAACGATGGGCAGCGCCCACCAGCCCAAATGCCCCATTTGCTGCCACAGGACGCGCCAAAGCGCGTGAAAACTGGTCACGTCGCGGAGCCAGTGAGCGCCCAGGACGGCGGCCAACGAAAGCAGAACTATCTCGGAGGCCGGCTGAAGGGCCAGGGTCACCATTATGCCGGTGACATACTGCTGCATGGAGTCGGAACCGGCAATCGCTCTGAAGGTTTCGGATTCTACCTCGCTGAGATATCCGTGCCGGATGTCCTCCTTGGTACGCTCGTGGACCCAGTCCACATTCACTTTTCTGCGATGGGCCACATTGAACACGTAGCCGGCCGCGTGGCCGAAGCCGCGCCCCAAGGTTCCGAGAGCGTGCCGCAAGTCCGTGAAGAACATCTGCCACGTAGGTGGAAGCGTTACCAAGGACGCGGCGGCGACGTAGATCACAAGCCACGCCCATACCGGCCAGGACGACAAACTGAGGATTTTGGGAAGAGCAACGAAGAATGGGAACCCGATAACCCAGAAACTGCAAACGCGGTCGCGGAAGTAGGCCGGCAGGGAGTCCAGGACTCGCTCCGCTCGCTTCTCCGAGACCCGCCCGTCCCGCAGCCACATGCTCAGATCGACCTTCCGCCGTCGGTCGTAATACTCCCACCGATACCGACCGTCCACAAGGAAGCGCTTCACGTGGGCGCGGTAATCGGCGTTTCCGAACAGCTTCTGTAAGCGGGCTCCGATCAACGGAATGCAGCTCAGCAGGAGGTGGGGCAGCATCCGAACGCCGCGAAGTTTGCCGGCGGTCTTGTCATCGACGCGGCCGGCAAGGCGCCAGTAGTTGATGATCGAGTCCGCGATGCTCGATCTCAGCCTTTTACTCGTCAGCAGGCGCACATTGTTCCCGATAAGGTCGATCTGCTGGGACCTGTAGAGGTCATCCTCCGCTTTCAACTCGTCCACCGTGGATTCCCAGGCTTCGCGATCCGGAGCTTTGGCCCACATTCTGAGTTTCTTAAAGTTGATTCTGTCGAAGGGCGGGATGGACCCGCGACGGATCGCCTTCAATAACAGTGGAAAATCTCCGATAGAGAGCAAAAAACCGGGCAGGCCCGGCCTGCGATCAACCCATACGAACTCCCGCTGCTCCGAACCGGAGTTGCGCGTCAGAACGTTCGCCTGCGACATTCCGGTCCACCAGTACACCTGCCTGGCCAAGTCGTCTATCCCCAGCTCCCCACACAACCTGACCAGGGCCGCCATGAACTTCTTCTTGTGCGCTATTTCCGTATTCGGTTCGAGCAACGGGCCGATGCCATGCGCACCGGAAAAAGCAGATTCCTCACTTCGTTCGGAATGACGTTCCCGATAAACTGAACTTTCACCCTCGCTCATGGCCTTACTGATGCGTTTGTTACGCGATCGCCTGATCAGTATCTCGCTGTCCACGTCGGGGTCGGTCACGCGGCCCTCGACCCACTCGTCGATTTCGGCAAACGAGCCGATGTGCTCGTCCCAAAAAGCGCCCAGGCAGTCGTTGATCGGGGCGTCGGAGCCAAACTCCACTCTTGAGGCCCAACGGAGAAGTCTGGTCAGATACAGGCCGGTCCTGACCGCGGCCTCATTGAACTGGTGCGGAAAGGGGCTTTGAAACGCAAGAAGATACAGGAAGTCGCGGAAACGCCTGCGCATACCGCTGCGCGGGGAGAAGAACTTCAGCGCGAAGACCTCGCCGGGGGCGAGCCAGCCATCATCGCACTGGACACACCTGGCACGGTAGACCTGGCCGGCAAAGCCTCCCCCACAGTAACGCTCTATTTCGAATTCCGCGTCGTGATGGCTGCCGTCAATATCAGTGATTCGCGCGGCGACCGTGTCTCCGGGATCGTATCCTCCAGGACGAAGTATCCCTTTCAAACGTTCTCTGATATTGGGAGATGGCTGCTTGTCAGTCAAATGGCCGGCCTCGGTCGTCGTCGGCATCACCTTGTCCTTTGTAGTATTGACTTCTCAGTCGCGGCGCAAATCTCCTTCCAATCCGCCCATTCCAGGTAAGGTACCTGGAGGGATAGGAATCCGCCCCTTCCAGGTCAGGTACCTGGAGGGATAGGAATCTCCTTCGAGTCTGGATAGGACAAATAGGACAGATAGGACTCGCGACCCCGAACATGAAGCAATACTGATTACGCTTGCGTTGGGTTCCCTCAAAAATTGTGAAGAAATACTCTGAATTACTGAGCGCCTCCCGCCGATAATCAACATAGTTACATCTGTCCAAAGCGCTGGTCAAATCACGATTCGGGTTCCGAGGTGCGCGAAGTGGACCAAATATCTCATCGGAAAGCAAGTGTTGTGGTCGTAACCAACGAGCGGCAAACCCTCGACGACGCCTGCTCCACACTGCGTAAACACCACTACAACGTTGTTGGCGCCACGAGCGGGCCGGAAGCCCTCGACACTCTAAAACGTCGATCTGTGGACATCATGCTGGTGGACTTCGACATTCCGCAAATGCCCGGCCTCCATCTGGCCCAGACGGCGTCGAGGATGTTCCCCGATCTCTCCGTTGTACTGGTAACCCCTGGCTCGGGCGTTGAGGCGGCGCGAACCGCAATAGGCTGCGGGGCGTCCGACTACATCTCCATGCCGTTGACTGAACCTCAGCTTGTGCTGGTGGTCGAGCGAAACCTGGACAGGCGGAACGCCGCGGCAACGCAGTTGTCGATGGAGCGGTCTCAAGTCCTCTTCAGCGCGATCAAGGCGTTAGCGGCCGCTATCGACGCCAAATCCGAGTATACCGCCACGCATTCCAGCCGGGTGACCGCTTTGTGCATTTCCGTGGGCAAAGTGATGGGACTGCCCGGGGCCGACATGGCAACTCTCGAGCTGGCCGCTCAGATACACGACATCGGCAACATCGGTACACCCGACGAAGTGCTGGACAAGCCGGGAACGCTCACGGACGTTGAGTGGGTGGATATCCTGCGTCACCCGGACGTCGGCAGCAGTATATTATCGCACGTGCCGGCATTGTCCCACATTGCGTCTATCGTGAGACACCACCACGAGCGCTACGACGGCGCCGGCTATCCGGACGGATTGAGCGGCGATGCGATACCCATGCTCTCAAGGATCATAACGATAGCCGACGCCTACGAGGCAATGACCGCGGACCGTCCCTATCGTTTGGCCAAGAGTCACGAAGACACGATAAGAGAGCTTCGCACAAACGCCGGAAAGCAATTCGACCCGACGTTGCTTGAGCGTTTCATAGCCGCGGTTGACGACCTGGAGGCAGGAAGAAAGGCAGCTTAGGCTGTCAGGTTCTTAGGGTCTTAGGGTCTTAGGGTCTTAGGGTCCTAACAAAACGCCGGTTTCGGCATTTGAAATGCCGAAGCGCCGGCATAGTCACTGTGCGTTTCTGGCCGCAGGTTGGGCGCATTTCGGCCCTCTAGCCCGAGAGGAAGTGACGCAATGGCGTTGCAGCCGAGTAGCAAGACCACGGAAAAAGGCCTGATCGATGTGAGCCAGATCGAGCGGCGCGACAGCCAGTTGTGGTGGCTCGCTATCACCATAATAATCCTGCTCACAATAACGGTGACCACCGTTGACAGTTACTCGTTCCTGGGCAGTTCCAGTGCGTGGAAGATCGACCTCGGCAACATCGGCAACCTCAATGGAATCACGGTACGCTTGTCCCTCATCCTTTCCTCTTTCCTAATTTGCACCTATTTCCGGGAGTGCGCTCGGTCGCTCGTGAGGCTAAACCGGCGGCTGATCGGAGACGTGGAAGACCAACGGGCGGCGATGGAGCGGAAAAACCTGGAGCTTTCGAGAATGAAGCAGCTCTCGGAAGCGCTCATGACGCGCCAGGACTTGAACTCGGCGCTGGAAGTCGCTCTGCAGATGGCAACGGAGGTCGTGGGCGCCGACAGCGCCTCCGTAATGCTTCTGGACGAGGAGACCCAACATCTCCGCATAGTGGCAGCGAAGGGCCTGCCGGAGCATGTGGTGCGGGACACCAGCATAAGGATAGGTGAGGGATTCGCGGGGCTTGTCGCCCAGGAGGGAGAGCCGCTAATGCTCGACAGCGACGACCTGGACGACAGACTGAAACCCATGGCGCACAGGACGGACAAGGTCCTGTCTGCCGTCATTACGCCGATAAAGGTGGAGGGGCGGGTCCGGGGAGTGATCAACGTCACGAACCGCCGGGACGGATCTAAGTACACCGTAGACGACCTGAACACGATTGCCACGCTGGCTCAGCAGGCGTCGATGGTAATCCAGAAGATCGAGCTCTACCAGAGTCTTGAACAGCAGGTGCTGAAGCTGTCGGAAGCTCTGGAGGAGTTGAGCAAAACGCAGGCTGAGCTGACGCAGGCGGATAAGCTGGCCTCCATAGGACAGTTGGCGGGAGGCGTCGCTCACGAGATAAACAATCCTCTCCACATCATGCTCGGCAGAGCGGAGATGCTGTTGGAGTCGGTCAGCCCCAACTCACCGGAACATCGAGACGTGCAGATTCTCTACGAGCAGGTCGAGAGACTGACGAAGCTCGTGCGGAACCTGCTCAAGTTTGCGCGGCGCGGAGAGAGCGCCGAACGGCGGCCCGTGGATCTGAACGAGGTCATCGCCCAGACGTTAGAACTTGTGGAAACTCAGATGACGTGCGACAACATAACGATTTCGCTCAAGCCGGCCGAGCATTTGCCGCCCGTGTGGGGCAGCGTGGGCGAACTCCAGCAAGTGTTCCTGAATATCACTCTCAACGCCTATCAGGCAATGAAGCATACGGGCGGCGAACTGGAAATTATAACCCACGCAACCAACCAAAATGTGGAAGTAATATTTTCGGATACTGGCCCTGGAATATCAAGTGAAAACCTGTCCCGGTTGTTCGAGCCTTTCTTCAGCACAAAACCTGAGGGAGAAGGCTCGGGACTCGGTCTCTCGGTTAGCTACGGGATCGTTCAAGCGCATGGCGGGCTCATCGACGTGAAATCCAAACCGGGAGCCGGAGCGCGCTTTACGATTCGACTCCCGCTGCCCGACTCGGCGATTGCAGCATAGGCGTCGGGGCGGTAACGGCGGGGTGGAGCGCAGCACGGAGCAGCCTCTCAAATATACTTGAGGAGGGAAGTATGCCGGAAGGGAAAATCCTGATAGCCGATGATGAGAAGGAAATCCGCAATCTGTTCGTGGAGTCCCTCCAACGCCAGGGCTTCGAGGTGTTAGCTGCCCGCGATGGCCGTGAAGCCGTCGAGATGATACGCGAGGGCGGCGTTATAGTGGCATTTCTGGACATCCGTATGCCCGGCCTGAACGGAATCGACGCGCTGGGCGAGATCGTTCAGATCAGCCCGAACACGCAGGTAGTCATGATTACGGGCCACTACGAAGACACTACCGTGGACGAAGCGCTGCGCAAAGGCTCCTTCCTGTGCCTGATGAAGCCCTTCAAGGTCCGCGACGTGCTGGCCCTCCTGGATGTGCTCGACGCCCGGGCAAGTTCGGCCCCCCGTCTCGACCTGGCGGCCTGACCCTACCCTCCAGGTAAGGGTGCCTGGAGGGATAGGGAAGGTAAGGTACCTGGAGGGATAGGGAATAGGCCAAAGGAAAGGCAGGACGCATGTAAGAACAGGGACCGGCTAATGTTTGCGTCACATTGGTCCGAAAATGTACTTATGGCGGTTCGGCTTTCGTGAAGGCGCGTTGATTCCGGAATATAGGACTTCCTCCAGGTAAGGTAGCTGGAGGGATGGGAGGGATGGGACGGATGGGACGCATAGGACGAATATGACGGAGATCAGGTTCCGGAGATGCCGGACGATAACTCCAATTGTGTTGCCGCGCGCGTGGAACAAGGACGTCCGACCGCGCGCCGGCGGGAAGTGAAGCGGTGTGAGCGGGATACGGGCTCGATTCTCTCCAAAGACAGTCCAAGATTCCGAGCAGTCAGAGGCTGTACTGACCGTTGGGTCCGACTGGCTGGTTCAGCTCTTGTACTGGTCACTGCTGATCGGCCTGATTCCGGTCACAACGAGCATCGTTCTGCCTTCGGGTCTCCCCAACCCTTCTCCTCTGTGCGAGGCGCTGACCGGCATCTTCCCCTGCATTGCCGGCATCGGTGTAGCGTGCTACTCCTGGATACGGTTCGCGTCGTCGCGTCAATTCCGATGGCTCCTCGCGGCGACAGCATTCGCCTCTTTTGCCGTATTCCACGCGGCCCACATCGTATCAAGCGTTGTCGCGGCAAACGGCAGCTATCTGGCCCTGGCCGCCGACTGGTTCGACGCTCTTGCGAGAATCGCCGCCGCCGGGCTTCTGCTCATTGCGGCGTTGACGAAGAGGAAGGTATCCGCGCCCTGGGGCCTGCGCACGCACGCGCAGGCGCTTTTCTGTTGGCTGGCCGCGGCGGTTGCAAGCGTGATCGGCGTGCTTTACCTGGCGCACGATCTCCACGTCTACATCGGCGGCGACAACAGCGTGACGTCTCTCTTGGCGACGTTGTCGCCGTATTGCGCCGGAGCCGTGGTCTGCACGTTGTCCATACTGGTTTACGTCAGACGCACGATCACCTGGCACGACCGCACGTCAAAAATCGTGTGTCTGTGGCTTTTCCCAACCGCTATGAGCTGCGGCGTTCACGCCGTATCACCCTCAACATCCCCGGCGGCCTGGTGGCAGGCCCACATGTTTGACTTGGCTGCCGCAGCCGTCGTCGTAATCGGTCTGAACATCGACAACGCCCTCTCTGAAGGCGCGTCCACAGAGAGACTGGCGTGCCTGCGGGCAATGCACGACATTTCGTGGTCGCTCGCGGCCGCGGCTAATCTGTCGAGCATGTTGTCGGCATTCGTCGAGGTCCTGGGCAATGCCACCGGCGCCCGGCTCGTTGCCCTGTACCTGCTGGATGAGGAGGGCCATTCCCTGCGGCTTGAGGCAGTCCACGGAGACGAGGCAAACGAGCTAGAGCTAGGCTCCCGTTATGGTCTCGATCCTCAGCAGAGACCGGGCTTTCACAGCGGGCATACCGCACGGGCTCTCAACTCAAGAACGCCCCAGGTCGTTCAGGACGTGTTCAGCGATGTTGAGTTTGTGCCGTGGCGTGTGGTCGCTCAGCACGACGGATGGGTTGTGTCGATTCCTCTGCTCCTGCACCGGGACACGGCCGTCGGCGTACTCAACCTTTACGTCGAACACGAACGCCAGATTGCCCCGGAAAAGCTGAACCTGCTGGAGACGATGGCTGGATTGGTGGCGCCTGCGATACAAAACCGGCGGAACTTTGTTGACCTGGCCGCGGCCATGCAGAGAATCGAGGCCGGGTCGGACGAGACCGCGGACGTGGATGCGATTCCGGAAGCCGCGTGAGAGTTGGAAGTTAGAAGTTAGGAGATAGCCCCAATCGTTACACTATGTTTTTTAATGCCCCATTCGCCGCCAATTGCGAACACCAGTTCCTGTATATGCCTTCGAAACTTAAGAGTTGGACCGTTGTGGTGGAAGCAAATGTTCTGTGGCTTGTCGGGGAAAGCGCAGTTGAACGAGGGCCATTAACCAACAACCGTCAACAATCGACAGACGGCAGCCACGGCGTCGCCGCGTCCCATTCCATCACCCGCTCCCGCAGTTCGCCGGCAAGGTCCCGCTGCTCGCTCGTCCCAGCCAAATTCCGCTGTTGCAGTGGGTCGCGGTCAAGATCGAAGAACAACGCCGGGTCGGGTGTGCCATGCGGCTTGCCGTCGGGGCCTTTGTCCATCTTCAGGCCGTAGAGGTGTGAGAGTGTGCGGACGCCGGACGTCATGCTGGTGGTCTCTATAAACGCCGCGTTCGGCCCGATCTCGCTTGCCTCTCCCCGCGCGACGTCCGAAAGGTCTGTTCCCTGGATACCTTCGGGAATGCTCTGCCCGGACAGGGAGAGAAGCGTCGGCATAACATCCACCAACGACGCGACCTGCGTATCGATCGCGCGCGGCGCAAGTCCGGCGGGCCAATGGTAGATCATCGGAACCCTGATCGATTCCTCGTAGAGCACGTCCTTGTTGAAAAGTCCGTGGCTGCCCAGATTGTCGCCGTGATCGGAGGTGAATAGCAGAATGGTGTTCTCCAGCAGCGAGTTCTCCTCCAGCATACGCAGGAGATTCCCGACCTGGTCATCCGCCCAAGTCGTCGCTCCGTAATACAGCGCGGTCAAATCGCGCAAGTCGAAACCGTCGGGCAGCGATTCGGTATAGGGCAGGTGTTCCCTGTAGAAGAGGAAGTCCCAAAGGTATATCCTGAACCAGTTCTCATTGTAGGCCGGCTTGCCGTCGGTCCACACGTTTTCCCGAAGAGGCACGGTGTCGCGCGAGTACATCGTCTTATATCGCTCCGGCACGTCCGCCAGCGGCATGTGGGGCTGCGAGATGTTGTAGTAGAGGAAGAACGGCGTTTCCTTGCGCTCGCTGAGCCAACGATCAAGCTCTTCCTGCTCGACCTCCGGACAGAAACGATCGGTGGTGAAACCCTCATCCCGAGAGTCGATAAACGTCTGGCCGGTATAACGATGGGGGACTAAAGGATAAAACGCCGTGTCGAAACCGAGGAGCGCCGGATCGACGTGGACGTGCCATTTGCCGATCAGGCCGGTCGCATAGCCGGCGGAGCGAAATGCCTCCGCAATCGTCCGATTCGGAAACTTCTCTCGCGTCGGGACCGGCTCGTCGGCGTTGCCCAGGACACCGGTACAGGTGCGGCCATACTGCCCACTTAGGAGTATCGACCTGCCCGGCGTGCAGACAGGGTTGTTCGAGCAGGCGATCTCGAAGCGCACGCCGCCCGCCGCCAGCCGGTCCATATTGGGCGTATGGATGGCGCTGTTACCATAAGCGCCGACCTCGAATGCCCGAAGCTGATCGAGCAGACAGACAATTACGTTGGGTTTTGATGGCGGTCCTTGAGCCAAATGAGCGTCCTCAACGGACAACTTCTGCCGTGGCGTCGCAAATCCCTTTAGCGAAACGATCAAGCCTTAACGAAACTTGGGCTGCTTAGCCGCTCCCGGCGTCTTCTTGTTCGCCGCCCACCACTTTCGCCATTTCGCCGGATCTTGGCCCAGGTTCTGTTTGGTCACCCACCTGAGACCAGTATCCGCATGTTTGCGCACATCGGCGTTTTTGTCGCTCAGCATGGCTATCAGCGGCTCGACTACCTGAGGACCACCGATACGTCCGAGGCCCGTCGCGGCCTCGCGCCGGATCAGCGCGGAATTGTCCTTGAGCGCGGCGATGAGCGGCTGCCGAGCGCGGGAATCCTGGAGGTCGCCCAGCACCCGGGCGGACGCCCAGCGCACCTGCTCTTCGCCGTCCTTCAGCGTGGCGATCAGGGGCCCGACCGCTCTTGGGTCTTTGGCAGCGCCAAGGGCCAGCGCGGCCTGACGCCTGACCAGATGATCGCTGTCTTTCAGAAACGGGATGATGGCGGGGACCGCCCTCTGGGGGTCGATCACCACCAATGCCTGCATCGCACCCGTGCGAACAAATCTTGCGTCGTCCTTGAGGACCGCCAGCAGCGGCTCGACCGCGCGCTTGTCCTTCATCCGTGACAGCGCCCCAACGGACTCCTCACGGGTCTGACTGTTCTCGCTCTTCAGACCGGTAATCAGCACGTCCACGGACGCGGGATCGCTCCCGCCCAGGGCCGCCACCGCCGCGGCCGCGGCCTCACGGACGCTCTTGTCCTCGTCCTTTGTGGCGGCCAACAGCGCTTCCCTGGCGCGGGGGTCCGCGATCCCGCCCAGGGCTGCCGCGGCCCCGCGCCGAGTGTTGGGATTCGCGTCTTTCAGCAAGTCCATCAGAGGCTCGACCGACGATTCGACCTTCAGATCTCCGAGAGTCCGTCCCGCCGCCGCGACAACTTTGGGGTCTGAGTCTCGCAGCGCCTCAAGCAGCGGTCCCGCGGCGCGCGGATTCTTAAGCTGCCTCAGAGCGCCCGCGGCTTCGCCGCGTATGTCTGCCTGGTCGTCCTTCAATGCGGCAATGAGAAGATCGTACGCCTCCGGTTTCTCCGCATAGAAGCCCAGGACCCGGACCGCTCTCCACCGGCCCTTGGCCGTCTTGTCCCGCATCGCCCGGACGAGCACGTCAAAAGCCTGTTCGTCCCGCCGCCACATTGCCAGGCTCCAGGCAGCGCTCACCCGCACGTTGTAGTCCGTGTCTTCCAACAGTGGAGCTATCGCATCGATGACGCGTGGGGCCGGCTTCTCGCGCGAGTTCCGGGAAGTGGACCGCTGCAGACCGTCAATGGCGCCTCCTCGCACGAGGGGGTCTGTATCCTTCAAAGCGGCAATCAGCGGCTCCACGACGCGCGGATCTCCCCAGGGCAGGCCGCCGATAGCCACCGTGCGGACGCGAGAGTCGGGGTCTTTCACCGCCGCAAGCAGAGCATCGACGCTCCGCGGGTCTTGCTGAGATCGCAGCGAATTGGCCGCCCTGGCCCTTACATCCGAATCGGCGTCCTTCAACGCGGCAATAAGAGGCAGCGTCACGCGCTCGTCTTTCATGCTCAGGGCGCCCGCGACCTTCGCCCTCACCTTAGGGTCCTTGTCCTTGAGGAGCGGGATGAGCGCCGGAATAGCGCGCGGGTCGCGATAGTCGCTGAGCGCCAGGGCCGCTTCCGTCCGGACTTCAGCGTTCTGATCGTTGAGCAGGCCGATCATGACCGGGAGCGCGCGCTCCTTGTCAGTTCTCGCCACGGCCATCGCCGCGCAGCTCTTTACGACCGAATCCGGGTCGTCCAGCATCGCGATCAAATGGGATTTGGCGCCGGGGTCTTTCATAAACGAAACGCTGGCGGTCGCCGCAGCGCGAACGCTCGGACTCTTGTCCTTCAGCGCCTCGTAGATGCGCTTGACCGACTGTTCGTCGTCAAACATCGCAAGCATTCGAGCGTAGGACCAGCGCGACTGTCCGGTCGCCGAGGCGGTGATATCGAGCAACGGCTCTACCGCCCGCGGCTCCTTCCTTTGGGACAGCCAGAAAACGCAGAAATACTGCACGCGCTGGTTTTCGCTGCGCAGGCCGTCGAGGACGGCCGGCGTAGCGGCCGAACCGATCTTGTTCAGAGCTTCGAAGATCGAATCATACCTCGTCCGCGCTCCGACCGGAGCTTCGTCTCCAAGAGCCGCAATGAGAAAAGGCGCGGCCGGCGCGGCCTTTTCGCCCATTTCGCCAAGCTCCACGGCCGCCTTGTTTCGAACTTCCGGATCGGCCGACTGAAGCCTCTCCACCTTCTCGCGCAGCTCCGGTGGAAGATCGGCGCCGTTGACGAGCCTGCCATTCAAGCTCGCGTATGCCACAAAAGCCAGCGCAACTCCAACCAAGGCAATCGATGCTTTTTTCCCCAATGTCATAGTCGCCTCCCCTTTCGCTCCCATAGTTCACGACGCATAGGCGCATGATATGGTTTACAGGCCGGCCCTCAACCTATCTCAGAATCTCCTCACTTCGCGTCATGACCGTCACGTTCGCCCTTGCGCTGACGCCGGTGTCGGTTTCGCACTCGAATAGTATATCATTAGGACCGGGTTGAAGTGTTGGAATCCCGCCCTCCGGCCTGACTTCCGCCAGCAACTCGCCTTTGGGTCCGTAGACGACGTAGTCGGCGTCGGAACGGAATTCGAGGTACGATCCGCTCTCAATCTCCACGGGGAAGACTACGGTTTCACCGGCAATAGTAACCCGGGGATTCTTCACCTTGCCCTTCGCCAGTGGCAGAGCCTTGATTGGACTGACATAGCACTCCACCTGCTTACCTACCGGAAGACCGTTGTACCACAGCGAGAGCGAGCCGATGCAGCCGAAGTCCACACGCTCGCGGTAGATTCCGTAGAGGTCCGTCCCGTACGGCCACGAATACCGGCTCACGCGCTCCGCTTCCGGCTCTATCAACTCGAAGTACCGCCAGCCGGTGAAGTCTATGTCCATGTGGTGGTCTCCCAGCCCGAAGGCGTGGTGCTCGGGACTTCGCAGTTGCAGGTTGAGAGTCTCACCATTGCCGTCCCCGTACACCCAGACGCCTATGGCCCGGCGCTCGCCGAGGTCGAGGTAAGGCGACCACAGCTTCCCTGCCTTGGTCCAGGCGCCATTTGGCGCGGCGCCTGAGTTGGCGGCGGAATAGCGGCCACTGACGGCGCCGACCTTTACTTTCTCGGACGAGGCGGCCAGGTCCGCCGTGACCCCGCCCTGGGCAGTCACCTCGAATTCCGCCGGATCGGCAAAGTCGGCCAGCGTGACGGCATCGGGGGAATCATAGGGGGCCGCGGACCAGAGAGCCTCGATGCGCAGGCGCAGCGGCTGAGGCCCAAACCTGTTCTCGACGCTCCAACGATTACCTGAGATCTCGACACGCTCCACCTTATGTCGCGGATACTCGACGGGCCGGAGTTGCCACCCATCAAATTGCTCCAGGGTGAACTCCGCTCCGGCAACACCGAGCCGTTTGCAGACTGACTCAGGGAAGTAGCGCCCGTGGCGCAAGTCCTCGTATCGCTTGAAGATCGGAGCCAGCCGCTGGAAGGCAGGCACACTCTCGATCGTCTCCAGATCGATGCCGATGAGCGCGAAACCTGTGTCGGTTGCCATGCCCTTGCACATCAGATACTCGATGTCGTCCGGAAATGTCCGTTCGACCTGCGGGTCGCCGGCGGCGTGGACCGACCACCATCCGAGCTGCGCAGGAAGGAACATCTTCGCCGCGTCCTTGTTGCCTTTGGCGTGAACGTGGTGCGGGCTGCCCTCGCAGTGGATGTCGATGAACCGTTTCTGGCTCCTGGTCGGATAGTCCATTGCGCCGATGCGAGAGCGGACATACCATAGATGGTGGCGGAAAGCGCTCATCTCGATGAGCGCAGGCGTGTCTAACCTTTTACATAATTCAAAGACAAACTTCGACCCGTAATGCCAAGCATAATCCCAGCCACCGCAGAGGATGTCCTCACCGTCCAGCGCGTCCAGATACATCATATCGAAACCGCACTCGTTGAACATCTCCGCCGTGGTCGCCGCGACTTCGGTGAGCAGGGCCGAATCACCGCCGGGAGCGAAATACCCAAAGCATTCCGTTAGATGATAGGCTTTCTCCCTCGCCCGATGCGCGGAGGCCCTGGTTCCGTAGGCGCCTCGTTGGCAGCCCGTAAGGGCGTAGGGAGGGGTCTTGGAAATCCCGTCGTAGGTGACCAGCTCATCGCCGATTCGCAGAGTTACGCTGTTGCGCTCGAAGAAGCCCGTCACCGTGGTCATGTTCTCCGTGGATTCGACTACCGGAACGACGGCGGCATCGGCCGATACCGGTTCAGCCAGCGTGAATACGGCGTCAAAACCCAGCCTGTGGTCGGGAACCGGCGTCACCCAGGGACAAGCCTTATCCATAAAGAACACATAAGTGTGCAGCCCGGCCTTGATCCCGGCGGCATGCAGCTTGTCGATCACGGCCTTGAAACTGGCCCGTCCACGCGGATACGTCTCAGGATTCGGTCGGAAGTCCCCCATCCGGAACGACTCGCCGCCGTGGAAGTCGATTTGGTTCAGTCCCAGACTCTTCGCAAGCTCGATCCACCGATCGACCGTATCCTCCGACAGATCGCGGAAGTTGAACAGATAAGAGCCTCTGTTGATCTCCGCGTCCAGCGCCCACGGACCGCCCAGTTTCGAGTGCGGAAGGTCGAAATCCGAGAGGATGATCTCCTGCATCACCCCGCGCATCTCCGCCGTTGGGCAAGCCACGATGGCGGCCTTCGCGCCCTCGAACCCAAAACGAGCGTAACAGGAAGCGCGCAGCCGGTTGTTCAGTCCGGGAATATCCGGACAGTTGGTCAGCAGGTTCAATGCCATCGCGCAGCAGGCGAATGGCTCGTCGGGGTCCGCGTGAAGGGTCAGGTTCACATCGGCGAATACCAGTTCTTCCAGGTTATCCCCGGTGACGGACAGAACTTCCAGGATGAAGTATCCCTTCTTTGCCGTCGCCATGAGAACGGCCCGCGCTCCGGCGTCGCCGAACTCCACTGTTACTTTGCCGTCCGCCGAGGAGACTGACGTGGCAGCGCAAATCCTTCCCGCCTGCTTGACCGAAGCGAACGCGGGGCTGCGTTGGCGGTCGCAGTAGTCTTTTCCCGACGATTTGTCTATCAGATGCAGGCTTGCGCCGTCCTGCCCGACAACGTACCTGGCGTAGTCGTTCTCCAAGACGAATCCGACAACCGATTCCGGCATTTCAACTCCTCCGACGCTGTGTCTTTATCACGAAAACACGAAAGGGGAAAAGCACGAAAAGGAGATATCGTGTTTTCGTGATTGATCTTCGCAGCAGCTCTACCTGTAAGAGTTCAGAAATGGAGAGAACTTTCACCCTCACCCTAACCCTCTCCCTCAAGGGAGAGGGGATTACGCTCGTCGTCTCCCGATAGTGAGCAGCGAAGAGAGTCGTACTCACCAAGCCTGAACTCTTACCTCTACCTTGCTAAATGGTCCAGTACTGTGTACACTCGCTGTAGAGCTAATTCCTCCGTAATCCCTCATTTCAAGGAGGCTGTTTATGGGATACAGATTATCACTGACTCGGCGCGAATTCCTCGCTCTGCTCGGCGCGGGATCCGCCGGCCTGGCTTTGGGCGATTATGGCTTCGCCGCTGAGAACAAGGACAAGAAACCCCCGAACATCGTGCTCATCGTAGCGGATGATCTGGGCTACGGCGAGCTGGGCTGCCAGGGAAATGCCGAGATTCCGACTCCCAATATCGACTCGATTGCGGCGAGCGGCGTACGTTTCACCAGCGGCTACGTGTCGTGCCCGGTTTGCAGCCCCACGCGCGCCGGCCTGATCACCGGACGCTACCAGCAGAGGTTCGGACACGAGTTCAACCCCGGCCCCCAGGCGGCGCAAAACTTCGGGCTGCCGCTCTCCGAGACCACGCTGGCGTCCCGCCTGAAATCAACCGGTTACAAAACCGGTATGGTGGGAAAGTGGCATCTCGGCTCCAAGGCAGGATACACGCCGCTTGACCGGGGCTTCGACGAGTTCTTCGGTTTTCTATTGGGAGGCCATCCATATCTGCAGCCCGGCGGCCCGGACAATCCGATCTTGCGCGGCGCCAAGCCCGTTGAAGAGAAGGAATATCTAACCGATGCGTTCGCGCGGGAAGCGAAGGCGTTCATCGAAAAGCACAAGAAGGAAACCTTCTTCCTGTACCTTACGCCGAACGCCGTGCACTCGCCGATGCAGGCAACCAAGGAGTACCTCAGCCGATTCCCGACAACGGGCGATCAGAAACGGCGAACCTTCTCCGCCATGCTTTCGGCGCTCGACGACGCCGTCGGGGATACGCTCAAGGCGCTCAGGGACAACAATTTGGAAGAGAACACTCTGGTCTTCTTCATAAGCGACAACGGCGGTCCGACCGCGGAAACCACATCCGGAAACGGCCCGCTCAATGGCCACAAAGGAGGCGTTCGCGATGGCGGCATTCGCGTGCCGTTCATGATGCAGTGGAAAAACCATTTGCCGGCGGGCGTGGTGTCGGACACGCCGGTGATCTCGCTCGACATCGCGCCAACGGCCCTTGCGGCTGCCGCGGCGAAGGTTAAAGGCGCAAAGTTCGACGGTGTGAACCTGCTCCCGTATCTCGGCCGCAACTCTCGCCGGGAGGTTCACGACGCGCTCTACTGGCGGTTCGGCAATCAGTACGCCATCCGCCAGGGGGACTGGAAACTGGCGATCTTTGGCAAGAACGCGCCGGAGCTGTACAACCTGGCGGAAGACATCGGCGAGAAGACCGATCTGGCCGCGCAAAAACCTGATAAGGTTAAGGAACTGCGTGAAAAACTGATGCAATGGGATTCCAAGCTCGCGAAGCCGCTTTGGCAAACGCGACGCGCGGCCAGGCCGGCGGGGAAGTAGCGGGAATAGAAGGGGTTTTTTCACGAGGAAAGCAGGAAAGGAAGGAAAGGCAAAGCTGTAGCCTAGCAGGCATCGGATAAGTCGATCACGAAGCGGACCTCTCCCCAGCCCTCTCCTAAAATGAGAGGGAGTTCCCCCTCCTCTCAGGGGGGGGTTAGGGGGAGGTTCAGACTGTGTTTCTACTTTATCCGTTGGCTGGTAGTCGCGCCGGCGCGCGGCAGGAGTTCCGCCCATCGGTGTCTAAAGTACCTCCAACCATGAGAAACACTCTCTACTACGGCGACAACCTGGACATCATGCGCCGGCATGTCGCTGACGAGTCGGTCGATTTGATCTACCTCGACCCGCCTTTCAACTCCGCGCGGGACTACAACGTCCTGTTCAAGCAGGCCGCGAAAGACGAGAACCAGGCGCAAATCACCGCGTTCTCGGACACGTGGCAGTGGAGCAAGCGGCGATACGAGGAGTTGTTCGATGACAGCCGGAACGCGGGGTTGTTTGACCTGATGGAATCGCTTTATCGCATGATTGGTCAGAGCGAGATGATGGCCTATCTGGTGATGATGGCGCCTCGGCTGCTTGATATGCATCGCACATTGAAGCCTACAGGCAGCCTATATCTTCACTGTGACCCGACTGCAAGCCATTATCTAAAGCTGCTACTCGACGTGATCTTTCGACCCGTGAACTTTGTCAACGAGATTGCCTGGAAGCGCTCAAGCGCACATAGCGATACCAAGCAGGGGATGAGGCGTTGCGGCAGGGTGCATGATATCCTCTTGCTATACACGAAGCACGGCAGGCAAAAATGGAATCCCGTCTACACGCAATATAACGCTGACTATGTAGAGTCTGAATATCGGCATGTCGCACCGGATGGGCGAAGGTACAAAGAGACAGATTTGACAGCCGCCAAACCCGGCGGAGACACTCAGTACGAGTGGCGCGTCAAGCGCCCTCGAACGCCGGCCGCGCGCTGGCAGGCAGACCTCGACAATGAGTATACAAGCCCCAATCCTGCTTATGAATACCTTGGGGTCAGACCTTACAATGGCAGGATATGGGCTTATTCTAAAGAGAATCTCGCCTCCTTCGCCAAAGCCGGGAAACTGATTCACAGAAGCACGGGAATGCCCCGCGTGATGCAATTTGCGGACGAGATGCCCGGGATTCCACTTCAGGACGTGTGGGACGACATACCGCCCGCTCTTGGTGACCAAGATCAAGGTTACCCAACGCAAAAGCCGCTCGCCCTATTGGAGCGGATCATCACTGCATCTTCAGACCCAGGTGATGTCGTCTTCGACCCCTTCTGCGGCTGCGGAACAGCGGTTGTGGCTGCGGAAAAGCTCGGCCGCAAATGGATAGGAATAGACATAACCTTCATAGCCATCGACTTGATGATCAGCCGTGTGGCGAAGGACTTTGGCCTCAAGCGTGGACAGGACTACGATGTGATCGGCGATCCCAAAGACGCTTATTCCGCGCGCAAGCTGTTCGAGGAAAGCCCGAAGCAGTTCGAGATATGGGCGGTCGGCCTAGTCGCCGGCGTTCCGCAGCCGGAGAAGAGCGCGGATAAGGGAGTGGACGGCAAGGTGTACTTCATGGACTTGGACGGCAAGCTGCAGTGGGCCGTGTGCCAGGTCAAGGGCGGGCATTTGACGCCAACCGTCATCCGTGACTTCTCCCACGTTATCCAGCGCGACAAGGCGGCGATGGGGTTTTTCATCTGCCTGGCAACGCCAACGAAGGGAATGTGCCGGGAGGCGGACGAACTCGGGTTCTTCGAGGCGCCCAGCGGCCGGAAGATCCCTAAGCTCCAGATACGCGCGATCAAGGAACTGCTGGACGGCAAGGAGTTCGACTACCCGAAAGGCTATTCCCTAAAGAGCGCGGGGAAACGGCTGACGCGGAAGGGGCAGCAGGCGGAGTTGGGGTTGGAGTGATTTCGCCCGTCGCCGCGGCGCGGCAACCTCACGGTAACCGACAGGCCCCCGTCGGTTGCACCGAGATTCTTCACTGCGTTCAGCAAGAATGACGGCGCTCCGCCCTTCGACGGGGGAGGAAGTTCCTGCGCCACAACGATATTCCCCGACTTCGAACCAATTCTGGACAACTCCGGCTTATCTCCTTATAGTTGAGGCAGAGAGAACTTCGACAAGTCAAACAGGTTAGCCCGGATTATTCAGCATGTGCGTGTTTTGCCTACACTCCGCGATCACGTCATCCTGAGCGCCAGCGAAGGATCTCGTATCACGAAAATACCACGTGAGGTTTGAACAGGCCCCACCTGGCGCAGTAGCAAAACAAG
>JAUSGG010000232.1 GCA_030649165.1 Armatimonadota bacterium | reverse complement strand
CTTGTTTTGCTACTGCGCCAGGTGGGGCCTGTTCAAACCTCACGTGGTATTTTCGTGATACGAGATCCTTCGCTGGCGCTCAGGATGACGTGATCGCGGAGTGTAGGCAAAACACGCACATGCTGAATAATCCGGGCTAGGGCCAACACCGTTCACTTTAGCTCCGTAGCTTGCTTCAGCCTGCTTTCCGGTGGGCAGCGTGACGCTTTAACGTCACGTGCTAAGTGAACTGTATTGGGGCTAGGGCGCTCGACAAAGACTACTTGGCTGGTGTCACGTCCAACGTCTTTTCGTTCTGATACGTGACGTATCCCGGCGCGGATCCCCTGGGTTTGCGCACGTACTTCCTCAACGTGTAATCTACGGGAACAAGAGAGGAATGCTTGGCGTCCGATCCCGACGCGGCGAGTTCGGCGGCGTGCCGGATGGCGCCGGGGGATACGTTTTGCGGCCGATTGTTCGTCCTGACCACGACGTGGGCGCCCTTTACAGATCTGGCGTGAAACCATAAGTCGTTAGGAGACGCCACTTTGGTCGTGAGGTAGTCGTTCGCCAGGCTGTTCTCTCCGACCAATATCTCCCAACCGTCGCTTGAAGTAAGCCGCCGGATTCGCATGCCCTTAAACGGCTGCTCGACCAGTTTTCCTCGAAGCTGGGGCGCCTGTCCGTGTCTCACAAGCCCGCGTTCCGTGAGACGCCGCCTCATCTCCCGCAGCGCATCTACCGTGTCGAGCGTTTCCGCTACGGACAGAGCCGCGCGAAGCTCCTGCAGTTCCGCGTCAGACTCGGCCAATCGGTCGGCGGCCGCCGCGGCGCTATCACGCGCTTTTTGAAACCGCTTGAAGTATCGCTCCACGTTCTCTCTCGGAGACAACTCCGGCTCCAGCGGAATGTCGATTGTTGCGAGGGACGGATCGTAATAGTTGACTAGCGCAACAACAGCGCTGCCCTTGGCGATCTCGCCCGTGTGCGCGGTCAAGAGCTCGCCCATGATCTTGTACTGTTCCGCCTTCGAGCCGTCGGCAATGGCCTGCCTCAGCCCTTCAACGGACTTCTCCCGCGCCGAGATAGCCCGCTGCAGAGATGCTCGCAGTCGGCCCCGCTCCGACTCCAAAGCGGCAGAGCCGACGACGACGCGATAGTACACGTCCAGCGCCTCGTTCAGCGATGCGCGAGCAAACTGGCGCTCCGCGGGACATTGCACGGTGGGGACCGGGTAGATCAATTCGATCTTACCTCGCTCGTCGGTGACGGCAACAGGAGAGTACTTCGCGGACGAGACCGTCTCCCGCAGCCACGTCAGCTCGTTCCACAGCGTATCGGGGTTCGGCTGATCACCGGATCGCGCAGCCAGTTCGGCTCCGAGAAACGGTCCGACACCCGTGAACGTGCGGACGAGCCAGTCGCGTGGAAGGCCGCTTATCTGGTCCGAACCAACGAGCGTCTTGAACTCCTCAGGAGTCACGCAGAGAGGGTCCACCTTGTTCGACGGGGGCGGAACGTAATCCCTTCCCGGCACGGTCTGCCTTTGCCTGCTGATCGCCGCGGTCACGACTTTGGCCGCGGCCAGAATCCTGCCCTCATCATTGACGAGGACCAGGTTGCTGTGTTTGCCCATGATCTCGTGGATGAGCCGCGCGCGGCCGCCATCCGGGGACGTAAACTGAAGGACGAGGATTCGGTCAAAACCCGGCTGTTCTATAGCGGCTATGACAGATTCCTGAATGTGCTTTCGCAGCGCCATGCAGAAGCCGAAGGGATTCGGCGGACTCGGCGGAACGGATGCGGTCAAGTGCGCGCGCGGAAACTGAGCGTCGATCGACAGCAGAAGGCGGAAATCCGCCCCGCGGTTCCGTATGACGAGTATCAGTTGGGTCGCCTCCGGTTGCCTAACCTTGGATACTCTGCCTCCAATCAGGGCAGAGCGAAGCTCTGCCGCCGCGCCTGCCAGCAGTAAACCGTCATAAGTCATAATGGCGATATTTTACCACGGATTGAAGGAGTCGGACGAGTCGGATGAGTCGAAGGAATCGGAGGAGCCTAGGGCGGAGCGAAGCCAAGCGCCTTTTGATCCTTCGGTAGCAGAGCGATAGCGACGCTGCCGAAGGACGCGATTACTCACCATTCCTGAACCGTTACATCAGTCATCAGATGTCAGCTTTCAGCGGTTGCGCTGCGCCCGCTGGAGGAATGATGGACGCCGTACCTAACCAGAGATAGGTTCACTATCGGAATCAACACCAGGAGAAACGCGCATGTTTCCTTATGGCACACAGTACTTTCGAGAGCCGAATCCGCCGGAAACGGAGTGGGAGAAGGACTTCGAGCGAATGGCCGAATGCAAGTTCAATATAGTCAAGATTTGGGCGATGTGGTCGTGGATACACGTCGGGGAGGATGCGTTCGACTTCGATCATTTCGACCGGATGTTTGAGCTAGCTGAAAAGCATGGATTGAAGCTGCTGATCAACACAATCCTGGAAAACGCGCCCTATTGGCTCGCTCGAAAGCTCCCTGAAACACTGTACGAGACATCCACGGGGACCAAATTCCAGCTTGTCGCGCGATCGAACACTCCGGGAGGCGCGTGGCCCGGGTTGTGCTGGGACAATGAGCCGGTCCGGGAACGCGCGGAGCGTTTCCTGAAGGCTGTCGCCGGTCGTTACCGAAACAGCGAAGCGCTGTGGGGTTACGACGTGTGGAACGAAGTTTTCTTTGAGCCCCACGGGCACCCCGGATTTGAGAAAGCGCGGTTCTGCTATTGCGACGCGTCGAAACAATGCTTCACTGATTGGCTCCACGACCGATACGGCGATCTCGATGGGCTGAACGGAGCCTGGCGGCGCAAGTACACTTCCTGGGACGAGGTATACCCACCGCCGTACCGGGGGCCATATCCGGACTGGATGGATTGGCTGAGGTTTCGGATCGGGAGAATGCGTGACCAAATGCGCTGGCGCGTGGCGACACTGCGCGCAGTCGATGACAAGCGCCCTATGACTTCGCACGGCGTTGCGTGGTCGCTCGATCACATGGCCGAGATGCTGGTGGACGACTGGGACATCGCGGAGGAAGTGGACCAGTGGGGCCTTTCGACTTTCCCGGCCTGGCAGAACATGCCCGCCAGTGACCATATGCGCCTACTGGACATCGCCCGTTCAGCGGCGACCGGCGCCGGTAAACGATTCTGGCAGACGGAGCTGCAGGGCGGTCCCGCCGCGAACGGCCTGTACCGCAGCTTCGTGCCTCGCGCCACGGACACCGCCTTTTGGAACTGGACCGCCTTCACGTGCGGCGCCGATGGTCTCCTGTACTGGCAGTGGCGACCCGAGCCCTTGGGACCCGAGGCGCCGGGATTCGGGCTGTGCCGTGTGGACGGATCACCGACAGATCGGACCGAGGCCGCGTCGTGGTTCGCCGGATTTATGAACGGACACCAGGAGTTCCTGGAGACCGAGCCTGTTGCCGGTGACGTGGCCGTCCTCGTTCTCCCTGAGTCGCAGTTGTACAACTACGTGATGGAGTTCGACGCTTCCGCTTACAGCCAGGACGCGGCGGGCCTGTATCAAGCTCTATGGGATCGGAACGTCGTGGTCGATTTCGTCAAGATAGACCGGATTGGCCAGTACAAGCTCGTCTACCTGCCCTTCCCTCTTTGCATAGAACGCGCTCACGTCGAAGCGTTGAAGGACTATGTGTCCGGGGGCGGAACGCTCATATCGCACGCCTGCCCGGCCCATTTCGACGATCATGGTTACTGCTCATTCACAATCCCCGGCGGCGGGCTCGACGAAGTTTTCGGGGCGCTGGAAGATGAGACCGAGTTCGTTCCAAGCCTCGTGCAGGCGGGGCGCGAGCATCCGGAGGTGATCTGGGACAGCCGACCGTTTCCGTGTGCCGTGTATCAGGAGAAGCTGATAGCGGTCGGAGGCGAGGTCAGAGCCAGGTTCAGCGACGGCTGCGCCGCGGTCATCGATTCTAACTACGGCGGCGGCAAAGCCCGGCTCATAGGCACGTTTCCAGGCCACGCATACCGGACGACCGGCAATCAGGCGGCGGCAGAGCTGATATGTGAGGGACTCGCGTACGCCGGCGTTGAACCCGCGGTTGCCGTGTCAGATCGGCAGGTCAAGGCGAGGCTTCGAACCGGTCCCGGAGGCATATTCCTGTGGACCTTGAACGCGGCCGACGACGAGAGGACCGCGGACATTTCCATCGCGCCTCGGTTTGGCGGGATAGTTTCCGCCACAGATCTGAAAACCGGAAGCTCGATTGAGGTTCATGGCAACAGTCTCAGGGTGCGGCTGAGTCCTCGCTGCGGCTCAGTTGCCGGGCTGCGCACATAGCCGGCTATTTTATTTGGAACATTATGAAACATATTGCTGGTTTGCCTCGTCATAATAAGCGGAGGTAAGCGGTTGCGCCGTGCCGTTTGTCTACCTCTCCTTTCTGCATGCGTCCCCGGTCGCAAGATCGGGGACGTTATTATTTGGCCCTCCTGTTCTCTGGTCCTCTAAACCCTCAACCTCCACCTCAGGAATAATGGTCTTGCCTGCCGGGTAGAACGCCTGTGACAGCAGCGCCACGCGGACATAGCGCTGCTCGTTGAGTCCGCCGGATCGAGGTGTCCAATATGACCAGTGTACGCTCTTTGTCTGCTATCACAGCGGCTCTCTTTCTGGTAAGTTGCTTCGGCTGCGGCTCCGCCAGCAATCGTCTGAGATCGACGGTATTCATACGCACCCTCCGGTTCGATCCCTCGACGCTCACAGTTGACGCGGGAACGACAGTCAGATGGCGAAACTCAGATACGGCGGCGCACACGGTCACAAGCGGCAACCTGGATCCCGCTCCCGACCCCACCTTCAAAGACGTTGCCATACTGGACTCGCAGTTCTCTCCCAAGGAACTGCGGTTACGGGTTGGCGACACGGTCCGTTGGACAAACCGCGACCTTGCCACGCATCAGATCGTTTTTGCTTCGGGGCAGCCGATTGAGTTCACCAGTCCCCCGCTCCAGGAGAACGAAGACACGACTCTTCAGATACTGCACGCCGGCGTCTTCGAATACCAGGACCCGTTCACGCCGGGACTGACGGGCAGGATCATCGCCGAGGGAGTTCCCGATCCCGACGGCCAATTCGACAGCGGCGGGATTAGTCCCGGTCAGGAATTCGAATTCACGTTCAACATCCCCGGCACGTTCACCTACTTCTGCAAGTTCCACAACGTCGAAGAAGCCAGAATCGTGGCGCTGTAGCGGCATGGTATTAACGAGGAAAACGGGAAAGGAAAGGCGAATAGGTAACAGCTCAGAGTTGGGAGGACGTCATTTCGAGCGGAGCGCCAGCGGAGTCGAGAAATCTGCTTTCCCGCGGAGTACCCCGGAAAAAGCAGATTCCTCACTGCGTTCGGAATGACGTTGCCCGGTAAGTACTCACCATTGGTGAACTCTTACGCGAATAGCTGTCAGCCGTCATCTCTCAGCTCTCAGCTTAGATAGCTGCCGTTTCGAGCTCGATCACCCAATCCCCCAGTATTTCCTGCTTTCCTCTCTTTCCTATTTTCCTCGCAAAAAGAATTCCCGCCGTCTGAGAAGTTCCCATGTAACAGTTCAGAAATGGGTAGTATTGCATCAGCGTGACAATTGAGGAATGCAGAGCGCTTTCACCCTCACCCTAACCCTCTCCCTCAAGGGAGAGGGGATTACGCTCGTCGTCTCCCGATAGTGAGCAGCGAAGAGAGTCGTACTCACCAAGCCTGAACTCTTACGTTCCCAGTTGACCATCTGCCGTTTTGGCTGTATAGTGATAGTTAGTAGTTGACACATCAATCGGATTCAGGAGTAGTGTTATGAGCAGAGTTTCCGCGGAATACGGTCGGCTTATCAGACAGATACTAGCCGACAACGGTTTGACACTCCGGGCGGCCAGCCTGCGGACCAGCATCAGCAGCGCCTACTGGAAAGACATGGCCGACGGCAGAGTGCCGTCCGAGGACGTCATCGACCGGATCGCGGCCGAATTCAACGATGTAAACGTAAACGACCTCCGGCTCGCGGCAGGCTACTCGATGAAAACGGACGTTGGCGACGCGGTGACAGCGGTCGAGTTCGCGCTTCGCGGGCAGAAGAACATTCCCGACGAAGGAAAGAAGCAGATACTTCAACTGGTCAAGCGGGTCGAGGAGAAGTATTCTAAGAAGGTTTCCAATCCGTGACACGCGTCCATTTTACCAGCGAGGCCGAGATGTTCGCGCACAAGGCGTGGGACACCCTTGAGCTGACGCCCCCAGCCGACGTGGACTTGGTCGCCCGCAAGCTCGGGATAGACCTTCACCGGCAGGAGTTTGTCCCGGAGATCGACGGTCTCTACCTGAAAATCCCCGGCTGCCCGCCGGTGATTGCGGTCAACTCGTCCTACGTCAAGCCTCCCGGCCGGCAGCGGTTCACTGCCGCGCACGAAATCGGCCACCATCTCCTTGCCAAAGGCCGCACGGTGGCCGGACGGGTCATGTTCCTCGACTGCACGGACACCCGCAAGAATTCGACGGAGCTGGCCTGCGATAAGTTCGCGGCGCTGCTACTGATGCCGGAGAAGCTGATCAGGGAGCATTACCAGGAGCTTGCGGGCAATCCGGATCACCGCGTCGCGATACTGGCGGAGAGGTTCGGGGTGTCGTCGTGGGCGGTGCAGAGGCGACTGAGGGAGTTGGGGCTGCCGTACAAGGTGGACAGGTTTGGGAGGCGGTATTGAAACGTTTCCATGCGCTGTTGAACCACAGATTTCGGTGATTCGGGAGATTCCACGGATGTCGTCAATATGAGGTGATTTGTTTCGGGATTTCCGCTTCGCTCAAATCCCGAAACACCGCGACTCTACTGCCTCTCTCTGATCCATAGCGCCGCGTCCTTAGCGTGATAGGTCAAGATCAAATCCGCCCCCGCTCGCTTGATCGAAGTAAGGATCTCCATCACGATTCGCCGCTCGTCGATCCAACCATTTGCCGCGGCGGCTTTGACCATCGAATACTCGCCGGAGACGTTGTAGGCGGCGATGGGCACGTCGGTGATTGTCCGAGCGTCGCTGATGATGTCGAGATAGGAGAGTGCGGGCTTTACCATTATGATGTCCGCGCCTTCCTCCAAGTCCAGCGTGATCTCGCGAATGGCCTCGCGGCGGTTGGCGGGGTCCATTTGGTACGACTTGCGGTCGCCGAATTGCGGAGCGCTGTCGGCGGCATCGCGGAAGGGGCCGTAGAAGGCGGAGGCGTACTTGGCGGAATAGGCCATGATAGCGGTGTCGGTATAACCGGTCTCATCCAGCGCCTCACGGATCGCCGCCACGCGACCGTCCATCATATCGGATGGAGCCACAATGTCGGCCCCCGCTTCCGCGTGTGAAAGGGCCGTTCTCGATATCAGTTCGAGCGATTTGTCGTTGACGACCTTCCCTTCTTCTACAACTCCGCAGTGGCCGTGGGAGGTATACTCGCAAAGGCACACGTCGGTTATGACCACCAGACCGGGGACTTTCGACTTCAACGCGCGTACGGCTCTTTGGACTATTCCGTCCCGAGCATACGCTTCTGAGCCGAGTTCGTCCTTATTCGCGGGTAGGCCGAAGAGCAGGATCGCCGGAATTCCCAGGCCGTAGACCTCCCGAGCCTCCTGGACCAGCGCGTCCACGCTGAAATGGAAGACGCCAGGCATCGAAGGGATTTGCAGCTTGACGTCCAGACCGTGCGTGACGAACATCGGGTAGATGAGGTCGTTGACCGACAGTTCGGTTTCACGGACCATCCGCCTGATGTTATCTGTCGCTCGCAAACGCCTCTGCCGCGTTATGGGAAATGTCATTTCCCGTCTCCATGTTTCTGTGGTCGCCTGCTCGGCCGCAGGAAGATAAACCAATAGAACCAGCCGACCATAACGGAGCCGCCTATGATGTTACCCAAAGTCACCGGCAGCAGGTTGTAAAGCAGAAAACGGTCCGTTGTAAACATGCTTGTTGTCTTTACCGTATCACCGGCCGCGGCGACCACTTCTTGATGGCGCGACAGCCAGATGCCGAGAGGCAGGAAATACATATTGGCAACACTGTGCTCGAAGCCCATCGCGACGAACGCCGTAATCGGGAATACGATAGCAAGTATCTTGTCAGTTACGCTTCTCGCGCCGTAGCACAACCATACAGCAAGACACACAAATGCGTTACAAAGCATACCTTTCAGGAACGCCTCACCAAAACCCAAATTTAACTTCGCAGCCGCTATCGACAGGGCGGTCGCTCCAACCGCGCTGTGCGCCCCCTTCCACTGACCGGAATAATAGACGAGCGCGGCTGTCGCGAGGGAACCGACCATGTTTCCAAGGTAGACCAAAGCCCAATTCCGCAAGATCTGCCCAGTAGTGACTTTCCGGCTCGTCCACGCCATGACAATGAGCGTATTGCCAGTGAATAACTCAGCGCCGGCGACAATTACGAGTATCAGACCCAGCGAGAAAGCCAAGCCCCCCAGCATACGAGTTGGGCCGTAGCCCATGCCTGTCTCGGTGATTATCGTCGTATAAAACGCGCTTCCCAGCGATATAAACGCGCCGGCCAGGACTGCCATAGCCAACGTGCTGAAGGTGTCGAGTCGGGCTTTCGTTACTCCAACTCGCTCGGCCCGACTCGCCATTTCGGCGGGCACGTAAGCATCTATTACTACAGTCGGCGATCCGTCTCCATCAGTCATAGTCTGTATACCTCACTAGAGTTTAGATTTGCGCGAAGAAGCCGGTTTCCCCTCCTCATAGGAAGGAGGTTAGGGAGAGGTCACTCATACCTCATATACCCCGCTACCCTTTCGCGATCTCCTCATCCGTCAGGTAACACGCCGGCTCCTGCGCCCAAATGTCGTCGTAGACGGCCTTGGCGCGGGCGCGGAAGTTGCCGTTGCATACGTCGATCCACTTGCAGTTAGTCTGGGCGCAGCGGCCTTTGAGCAGCGACTTACGGTCCTTGAGCCCGGCCATAATGGGATTGGACGTGTCCATCCAAATCTCGCTGAACTTGCGCTCGCGCACGTTGCCGAAGCTGTAGTCCCACGAGAACTGATCGGCGTGAACGTTGCCGAGGTTATCGACGCACGCTATGCCGATGCCCGAGCTGTTCCCCCCGTTCCAGCGAAGAAGCTGCATAACTTCCCCCGCTCGCTCCGACTTCTCTTTGAGCATGCGCATATACAGATACGGGCCGTCGCAGTGGTTATCGACGGTCAAGATGTCCTTCTCCAGACCGCGGCGGTGGAAGTCCATAGTGCGGTCTATGATCAGGTCCACGGCCTTGCGGCTCTCCTCGTGAGTGAGGTCATCCTGCTGCATATCGCTCCCGCGGCCTGTGTAGACGAGGTGGTAGAAGCACGCCCTGGGAATTTGTTCCTCTTCGATGAAGTCGAAGATCGCGTTCAGGTCGTTGCAGTTCCGGCGGGTCATCGTGAGGCGGAGTCCCACCTTCTGGCCGACCTCGACGCAGTTGCGGAAGCCGCGCATTGCCGCCTCGAAAGCGCCCTTCATCCCGCGGAACTTGTCGTTGATGTCGCCGATGCCGTCGAGGCTGATGCCGACGTAGCCGAAGTCGACCTCTCGGATCTTCTTCGCCATTTTGGGAGTTATGAGAGTCCCATTGGTGGATATGACCGGCCTGATCCCACGCTCCCTGGCCAACGTGGCCAACTCGAAGATGTTCTCATTCATCAACGGCTCGCCGCCGGAGAAGAGCAGGACCGGGGCCTTGAACTCGGCCAGATCCTCAATCATCTCCTTGGCTTCCTGCGTCGTCAGCTCGCCGTCGTAAGCCTTGTTCTCAGAGTCGGCGTAGCAATGAACGCACTTCAGGTTGCAGCGGCGGCTCATGTTCCAGACGACGATGGGTTTCTTGTCGTGCGAATATTGAAGGAGATGCGCGGGCATTTTGGCGCTCTCGCGCCCGTAACGCAGCGCGTCTCCGGGTGTAGCAGTTCCGCAGTAGAGTTTTGTGATACCGATCATACTTCTGTTTGATCTCCTAACGAAGCTTGCTGTCTTCTTTTCAACGGCTGGCCTAGGCCGGCGCCGAATATTGTGCCAATGAGTCCAGCGAACAATCCGCTGTAAACCATCAGTCCCTGGTAGACCAGATCTCCAGTATACTCCTCGGGATGAGGTTTGAAGACGAGTTCATCCCACAGCGGGCTGACTACCGAAAGACCTATCATAGCTCCGGCAATGCAGGACAGCGGGCCGGCAAGCATGGGCGCGACCAGTCGCCCGGCCCACGACTGTATGACACTCCTCGCAACACAGAACACACCCGTCCCAATGGCGATCCCCGCCGCGCACAGAACCACGCCCGCAATCACTGACGCGCGGGTTTCGCCGGGCGTAGACCCTCCCCATACGCACAATATGATAGTCGCGCCAAGAACGACGAGGACCAAAGCAAGATATTTCCAGTTGACAACTCTTCGTGCCCTAATCGAGTTCTGATAGACGGGTTGAAAGCGCACTCACCAATCCCTCAATTGTATATTCGCCCGCGACGACATCCGGTTTCAAGCCAGAGTCTTCGGCGGTCTTGGCCGTGACCGGACCTATGCACGCAACAGTCACCGATTCCGGTATGCTCAGCTTCCCATTGGAGCCGACCAGCGCCGCGAAGTTCTTCACTGTGGACGAGCTGGTGAAGGTGACAATATCGATCTCTCCGTCGGAGAGCATTTGCTTTACCTCCGCGGCGTTTGAGTCTTCGAGTACCGTCTCGTAGACCGTAGCGACCGTGACCTCCGCGCCACGTTCGGCCAGCTTCTCCGGAAGGACTTCGCGCGCGGCTCCTGCTCTTGCAAGCAGTATCCGTTTGCCTCTTACTTCCTCAGGAAACTGCTTAACGACTGCCTCCGCCACGAACTCGTTGGGAACGTAATCCACACGCATGCCCAAGCTCTCCAGCGCTTCGGCGGTCGCGGGGCCTATGGCGGCGATCTTCGGGCCGGCCAACGCACGGACGTCGCGACCCGTTTCCAGCAAGCGTACCGCCAGGCGATCCACGCCGTTTGCGCTCGTGAAGATAAGCCAGT
Source organism: Armatimonadota bacterium (assembly GCA_030649165.1). Taxonomy (GTDB): domain Bacteria; phylum Armatimonadota; class UBA5829; order UBA5829; family JAUSEB01; genus JAUSGG01. The sequence goes on along the minus strand of JAUSGG010000232.1, from coordinate 6,814 downwards.
CGAAGGAGCCGATCTTCCCGACCGCCTCATCAACGGGCGCCCAATCCGCCGGCGGGACGATCTTGATAACCGGAAACTCGATGACTTCCGCGCCCAACTCCTGCAGCGCCTCTGTCAGAACGCTCGCCTGCTCGCGGCTGCGGGTCACTAAGACCTTCTTGCCGAACAACGGCCTGTTGTCGAACCAGCGCAGCGTGTCTCGGAGCCGGACTACGTCGCCGACTACGGTAACCGCGGGCGACTTGAACCCGGTTTTATTCACCTTCTCTATTATATCGCGAAGTGTCCCGACAAGAGTCTCCTGATTTGCTCGCGTGCCCCATCGAATCAGCGCAATCGGGGTGTCCGCTGAGCGGCCATTGTCCAACAATCCAGCCACAATATTAGACAGATTCTCGACGCCCATCAGGAAGACCATCGTGTCTATTCCCGTGGCGATCTTGTCCCATTTGATACTCGACTCGGTCTTGCCGGGGTCCTCGTGTCCAGTTATTATGCCTAAAGTTGAACAAATCTTCCTATGCGTTACCGGAATGCCGGCGTACGCGGGCACGGCAATCGCCGAGGTTATTCCCGGCACGATCTCGAACGGCACGCCCTCCTGGACGAGCAATTCCGCTTCCTCCCCGCCGCGGCCAAACACGAACGGGTCGCCGCCTTTGAGGCGCGTGACGGTCTTGCCTTCCTTGGCCTTGTCGGCTAGAAGACGGTTGATGTCCTCCTGACGCATCGTGTGGTCGCTGGAGGCTTTGCCCACGTAGATCAGCTCAGCGTCGGGCCGCGCGTGTTTCAGAATCGATGAATGCACGAGCCGGTCGTACACGAGCACGTCCGCCCTCTGAATACACTCAACCGCCTTGAGAGTGCACAGCTTCGGGTCACCGGGCCCCGCGCCAACGAGATATACCTTGCCATTTCTTAGGTTCATAGGTTCTTAGGTTCTTAGGTTCTTAGGTTCTTAGGTTCTTAGGTTCTTAGGTTCACAGGTTCACAGGTTCACAGGTTCACAGGTTCACAAGGCGCGCCATCACGGTTGAAGACGGTGTCGTGCTTCCAAGCGTCGTCGGGCCCCGGATAGTCCAGGTTATAGTGCAGGCCTCGGCTCTCCTGCCGCTCCAGAGCCGACACCACGATCAGCTCAGCCACCTGCGCCAGGTTTCGGAGCTCAATTAACTCGGCGCTCAACCGGCGCCGGGCGTACAGCTCCTCCGCCCGCCGCGAGATATCCCTGACCTCGTCCAGCGCCTTGTGGAGTCGTTCCGTAGTCCTCACGATCCCGACGTACCGCCACATTACGTTCTGCACGCGTTCAATCGATTCCAATACCTCGTGGGTGGGGGCCGGCTCTGTGTGAGCCGCGACCGGATACTCCTCCGGCGCCGTGCCCGCCTCCATATTCCGAACAGAATCGCAGTACGCCGCCGCGCGATGCGCGAACACGAGCGCCTCCAGCAGTGAGTTACTGGCTAGTCGATTTGCGCCGTGGACACCGGTGCACGCAACTTCGCCGCAGGCGTATAGCCTATCTATCGTCGTCTTACCGTTCACGTCGGTCACCACGCCGCCGCAGCTATAGTGCGCCGCGGGGACGATAGGAATCCAATCCTTTGTCATATCGATGCCCACGGACAGGCATTTTTCAAAGATATTCGGGAAGCGCGTCTTGACCCTCTCCGGATCGAGATGCGTTATGTCGAGATACACGCAGTCGTCGCCTGTCCGCTTCAGTTCGGCGTCGATCGCCCTTGCGACTATATCGCGCGGAGCGAGACACCCCATCTCGTGGTATCTTTCCATAAAAGTACTGCCGTCTTTCAGCCTGAGCAGCCCACCTTCCCCGCGGACGGCTTCGGAGATCAGGAACGACCGCGCGTCCTTGTGATAGAGCGACGTCGGGTGAAACTGGATGAACTCCATATTCCCCACATCAGCCCCCGCCCTGTAGGCCATTGCCACGCCGTCGCCGGTTGCGATCTCCGGATTCGTCGTGTGGCGGTACACACGCCCAAGCCCCCCGGTCGCGAGCATCGTGACCTTGGCGTGGAACGTGGCAACGTCGCCGGTCTCTGTGTCCAGCACGTGCGCCCCTTTGCAAGTGCGTGGATATCCCTCCACCAGCAGGTCGATGGCGCAATCGTGCTCGAACAGGCGGATCGTGTCGCAGCTCTTCGCCTGCGCCACGAGCGCCCGCTCGATCTCCCGGCCCGTCAGGTCAGCCGCGTGCAATATCCTGCGCCTGGAGTGTCCGCCCTCCCGACCCATAGCCAGGACGGTCTTGCCGCTGGGCAGCTTTTCACGGGAAAAACGCACGCCCAGGTCTATCAGCTCACGAACGCGATCCGGGCCTTCTTTCACCAGGATTTCCACCGAATCCTCGTGGCACAAGCCAGCCCCGGCGACGTGCGTATCGTTCACGTGCAGATCGAAGTTGTCGTCGTCGCTGAAAACGCTGGCAATCCCGCCCTGGGCATAGTTGGTGTTGGACTCGGTATCGCTTTTCTTCGTAACAAGCGCGACCTTGCCGTGCCTTCCGGCTTTGAGCGCATAGCTCAATCCGGCAATCCCGCTCCCCAGGACTAAGAAATCAACGGCAATAGCCATTGTTATGCAGCCCCCACCTGCCCGGTCGCCATCTTCCTCGCGTTCTCCAGTATCTCCCCCGCGCCACTCCGCAGCAAAGCGTAGGCGACGCTCCTACCCAGTTCCTCCGGCGCGTCCGGCGAACTGGTTGCGTCTTTGCGGATGATCGTCTTGCCGTCGATCGAGGCGACCATCGCGCGCAATCTCAGCCGGCCGTCTTCTATCGCCGCAGCCCCTCCTATCGGTGTCTGGCACCCACCCTCAAGGGCAGCCATCAGCGCTCGCTCCGCCGCGACCTCCGCGCGAGCGTTACCGTCCTCCAGGGGAGCGAGAATCCGGCGGACACGCTCATCATCAGCACGGGCCTCTATCGCCAGCGCCCCCTGCCCCACAGCCGGAACGCAAATCTCAAAGGGCAACTTCTGGCTGACGCGGTCGCCAAGTCCGAGACGCCGCAAGCCCGCGCACGCCAGTATGACGGCGTCGTACTCCCCGGAATCCAGCTTCCTCAGACGCGTATCCAGATTGCCGCGAAGCTCCAGCATTTGCAGGTCGGGCCGGTGGTTCGCAATCTGGGCGCGTCTTCGAAGGCTGCCGCTCCCTATTCTTGCTCCGGTGGGCAGGTCGTCGAGGCCGGGGCCGGCGCTGACCAAAACGTCACACTGTTCCGCGCGCTCGGGCACGGCCGCGATACACAGGCCATCGGGTGTGTCGGTAGGCAAGTCTTTCATGCTGTGAACGGCGATGTCGATCTTCGATTCCAGCAGAGCGATCTCAAGCTCTTTCACAAAGAGGCCCTTGTCTCCGATCTTGGAGAGAGGGGTGTCCAGAATTTTGTCGCCGGACGTCTTGATGACCTCCACGCGCGTTTCGATGGATGGATTGTGGCGTCGTATCTGGTCGGCGACCCAGTTTGTCTGAGTCAGCGCAAGGGCGCTCCCGCGGGAGCCGATGATGATCTCGTTCATTGATTCCATTATACGCTTGTAAGTAATGTGCGGCAAGCCTTGGACCGCTTTGGAGTGCGGCGGCTCGACGCCGCTTTCTTGTCCGTCTCAAGCGAACAAAGCGACATCGAGCTGTCGCACTCCAAAGTTACTTGAACCCGTGCAGCGCCGTGGTTACCGCCACGGCAACCGCGCCTGCAATCAACACGTAATGCGCTCTTCGCCCGCGCCACTGAAGTACGCCATGCGAAAACAGGTAGAGCGCGTAGGTCGCCCAGGTCACGGCCGACGCGGCGATTTTCACCGGCGAGGTCTCGGTGCGCAACAGGCCGGCGTGGACTCCGATCACGGCGGTGATTATTCCGAGCGTCAGCAGCGGGAAGGCGATCGCCACCAGATTGTGCGCCAGACCGTCGATCAGCTCCAAAGGCGGGAGGCGGCGGAACATGCCGCTCAGCCTCTTTGATTTCAGCAGTTTATTCTGGACCAGGTAAAACACCGCGCAGCAAAATGCCACGGCAAATGCGGCCATGCTCAGGATTATCGCCACTATGTGTACCTTCAGCCAACCGCTTGAGATGACTCCGGAAGCGAACTGCTGCTTCGCCACCGAGGCCGCCAGGAGAATACATATCACCGCCAGGGGCATTTCCAGCGCCCCGACCGCCGGAAGACGGTATCTCCAAAGGATTATCAGATATAGCAGCACAATCGCCCACGCGACCAGGACGAGGGCTTCCGGGGCCGTAGAAAACGGCGTATTGCCGCCGGCATGCACCACGATAACTCGAACCGTGTGGACCACGAAGCCTGCCGCGGCGAACACCGCGCCGAACAGCGCATATCGCGAGTGCTTCACGTGCAGGTTGGCGAGGTACAGAACCGCCGAGATAAAGTAAGCGATAAGTACTACACCCAGCAGAAGGGAACTCATGTCTGCTCCTTGTCGTAAGAGTTCGGAATCGGTAAGCAGGTTTCAGGCCGTGTGACCACTCTTCGGAGAGAAGGAGAGCGTAATCCCCTCTCCCTTGACGGGAGAGGGTTAGGGTGAGGGTGATTCCGGTCGAGCATGTTTAGACAATCACTCCTTCTCCGCCCCTTCGGGCGCGCTCGCCTCCGGGGCCTCTTCCATTTCTTCAGTAATCTCAACGCCGAACAGTTCCCGCACGACATCCATCTTGCCGTATCCGTCGTGAGTGTTCGCGTAGTCTTTGATCCTGACCATGGGATGGTGCGATATCTTGTTGATCACGGATTGCAGAAGGGCCTGGACCGTCTCTCGATCTCTGTCGTTGAGGTGGTTCAGACGGCCCCGGTATTTCTCCCATTCGCCGTCGCGGATCGAATCGAACCTCTCTCGAAGCAGCCGGATCAGCGGGACGACCTCGAGGGTCTTCAGCCAGGCCGTGAACTTCCGCGTCTCCTGCTCGATTATCAGCTCGACCTTCTCGATCTCCTTTTGTCGCTCCCGGACGCTTTGTTCGACCAAATCCTGCAGGTCGTCTATATTGTAGAGAAACACGTTGTCCAGCTCGCCGACCTCGGGTTCGATGTCCCGCGGCACGGCGATGTCGATCAGAAACACCGGCCTCTCGTGCCGGACGCGCATCAGTTTCGCCATCGTTTGCCGCGTGATGATCGGCTCCGTGGCGCCCGTCGAGCTGATGACTATATCCGCGTCGATCAGCGCCTGATCCAGCGCGTCGAAGCCGACCGCGACGCCGCCCAATTCCTCCGCCAGCTTGCGCGCGCGCTCAAACGTCCGGTTGGCGACGGTTACCGATCCGGCGCCGTTCGAGATAATCCGTTTGGCGGTATTCTCGCTCATCTTGCCCGCGCCGACTATAAGTATCCTTCTGCCATACAGATCGCCGAAGATCGAGTTGGCCAGTTCGACCGCGGCGTATCCGACGGAGAAGGCCCCTTTGGCGATATCAGTCTCCGTCCGGGCGCGTTTCCCGACCGCAAGCGCCTGCTGGAACAGATTGTTCAGGACCGCTCCGGTGCAGGAACAGTCGCCCGCGACGCAATAGGCGGATTTGACCTGCCCCAGAATCTGCGGCTCGCCCAGCATCATGGAATCCAGGCCCGCCGAGACCCTGAAGAGGTGATCAACAGCCTTGTGCCCGGAGCGGGTGTAGAGGTGGTCGGTGAAATCCGCTTTGGGAACGCCCGTAAGCGCGCTTAGGAAGTCTATGAGGACGGCATCATCATCACGGGACTCGGTAACGGCGTACATCTCGGTCCTGTTGCAGGTGGAGAGGATGCAGCATTCCGTAACGCAGCCGCACATCTTGAGGCGGGAAAGCGCGTCCGCGAGACCCGACTCGGGCACGGACAACCTCTCGCGCACGTCTATGGGCGCGGTCGTATGGTTAAGACCGATCACCACTAAATGCATTCGAGAGCTCGCTCCCTGGCCCGCTCCGTCTCCCCAGCCGTCAGCAATTGCAGCACGTCTGATTCAACCAGTCTGTTGAACGCGGCCTCGCGATCTTTCTGATTCGTGTACTTCGCCTTCACCTTGTCCCGCATCTCGCCAAGGATCTCCACGAATTCCTCGTATTCGTAACCGTACTGGCTCTCAAGCTCGCGTCTGATTCGCTTCGCCAGAGCAGGGCTTTTCCCGCCGGTGGACACGCTGATCTGAAGGTTACCTCGCGTGACGGTCGCCGGAACGATGAAATTGCACATATCCGGGCTGTCCACCACGTTCACCAGAATTCCGGCCTCTTCCGCCAATCGGTAGATTTGCTCATTGACCGCGGCATCGTCGGTAGCCGCAATGACCAGAACCGCGCCGGAAAGGTCCTCCGCGGCGAATCCCCTGGCGATAAGCTCGATTCTCCCCTGCCGCGCCAGTTCCCGCAGCCTCTCAGTAGATCGCGGAGACACTACCCTGACAGACGCCTCGCACGCATGCAGGACGCCGACCTTGCGTTCGGCCACCTCACCGCCGCCGACGACCAGGCATTTCCGGCCCCGAATATCCAGATTGATAGGGTAGTAAAGCATTGTCGTTGTTAGTTGTTGGTTGTTGGTTCCTCGACCGCGCTCGATATGCCATCGCGTGCGAAACAGAATCCCGGGGGATTTGAAATCCCCGGATTCTATTTCGGGCGTCATTGCAAATAACGCACGATCGAGCTAGTAGTGCGTTTCTGAAATACATTGACTAATACTCGCGTACGTGTTATCCTACAAAAAAAGGTAGGAGGCAGTATGGCGCGAGCGCTTCCACGAATCGATTTGACGCCGCAGGAGCGGCGAGAACTTGATCGTATTGT
>JAUSGG010000213.1 GCA_030649165.1 Armatimonadota bacterium | reverse complement strand
GCCGTCGGTCCCGGTTATCCGGTACACGACGCTCGGGGCGGTTGCGATCAAGGTCAGGTCGAACTCCCGCTCCAGGCGCTCCTGGACGATGTCCATGTGGAGCAGTCCCAGGAAACCGCAGCGGAAACCGAAACCAAGCGCGGCGGACGTCTCCGGTTCAAAAGAGAGCGCCGCATCGTTAAGCTGAAGTTTGGAGAGCGCCTCGCGCACTTCGGGATACTCCGTGCTCTCCACCGGGTAGAGGCCGCAAAAGACCATCGGCTTGACCTTGCGATAGCCGATGAGCGGATGCCGCGCGGGATGGGAAGCGGTCGTGATCGTGTCGCCGACCCGGCTGTCATCCACGTTCTTCATTGCGGCCGTGAGGTAGCCGACCTCGCCGGCGGTGAGACTGTCCACCTGGACCATCTCCGGCCTGAAGACTCCCACGCCCGCGACCTCGAACTGCTTGCCGCTCGACATCATCCTTATGCGCTGGCCGGGCTTGATGCTCCCGTCCACCACGCGGATGTAAGCAACGGCTCCCAGGTATTGATCGAAATGGGAATCGAATATCAACGCCCGGAGCGCGGAATCGGGATTGCCGCTCGGCGGCGGGATGCGGCTGACCACCGCTTCGAGTATCTCGTCAACGCCCGTCCCTTCGCGCGCGCTTGCAAGGATGGAGTCCGAGCTGACTACGGCCAGAACGCGCTCCATCTCCTCGCGCACACGGTCCGGGTCCGCCGTCGGCGCGTCGATCTTGTTAATGACCGGGATGATCTCCAGGTTGTGCGCCATGGCCAGATTGACATTGGCAAGCGTCTGCGCCTCCACGCCCTGGGTCGCGTCCACCACGAGAATAGCGCCCTCGCAGGCCGCCAGGCTGCGCGAGACCTCATAGCTGAAATCGACGTGGCCGGGGGTATCGATCAGGTTAAGCTCGTACGTCTCGCCGGCCCGGGAGGTGTAGGCAAGCCTCACGGCGGTCATCTTAATCGTGATGCCGCGCTCGCGCTCCAGGTCCATCGCGTCGAGGACCTGCTCCTTCATCTCCCTGCCCGTGACGGCGCCCGTGACCTCGAGTATACGGTCCGCGAGCGTCGACTTGCCGTGGTCGATATGAGCGATTATGCAGAAATTGCGGATATGCGCCTGTCCGTCGGTCATTGTAGCTGCTTCAACCTCAGGGTACATTGTAGCAGAAGGAGGGGAAGGAGTCGAAGGAGTGGGGGACGAGTCTGGAGCCGACGCGAGGAAAGGTTGACTAGCCTGATGGGTCAGCCTACAATACATAAGGTGTTTGATGATCCGTATACCCACCATTCTGAGCCTTTCCTAACGAATGCGGAGGCCAAGCCTGCATGCCGCGGCAAGCTTTCAAACCAGACGCGAGTTTCTTCCAAAAGATCGCCATCGGAGCCGTTGGCACGCGCTACGTCTCGAATGACCTGGCTAAGTTCGGCCACAATCTGGTCGAGTTGGAACGTGGGTCAGCAGATACGAAGATTTGGAAAGAGGTGAAGCGCAAGCGGGTCCGCATACCAGATCTGGTTTGCACGAGATGTGGTTTGCGCGTCGAGAGTCGCGCCAAGACTGATAATGTCCTGGCTATGTCGCACAGTCCAGGCGAGGCCGAGCGTGCCTGGGACTACGGCATGGTCGGTGATGACATGGTGGCATTCCCGGTCTGCCAGACCACAGTCGAAGACTACACCAGCATTGGGCGATTGAGCATGAGTAGCTCATATTGGCGGGAACGGCGGTGGTTGCGTTGGAATGAGCCACATTACATCAACTACTTCACCGTGCGTGCATTTCGAGAGACATTACATGATCGGACCAGCACAAAGGGCGTCACTGAGGGAACGGAAACTTCCATCGAATGGAGGGCACTCTTTGCCAGCCGTCCTGGCATCGTTGACTGCGTAAGCGACAGCCGCATACGCATATGCTTCGATGGCGGGGGCAGCTATACATGGGGGAACAAGTATCAGCTTCCTGTAGTCGTGGCCCCAGGCGAGCATGTCGAGCAGGGACAGGTGATAGCATGCGCTGTGCAGCCAATCAAGGGTGAAGAGCTAACGTGCTCCGACTCGCTTGGCAGCGACAAGCTGGCCGGTCTGATTGGTTCCAGAAGAATGACAGAGCGCTTCACGGGAGTGAAACTGGTACGCCTACGCCGTGATAGTCGTTTCTGCAGTCAAATCTCGTGCCTCGCCGCAGACCAAGACGAAGACATTTATGTCCGCTTGGAGTCAATAGCATATTTGGTGTCGGAGTGCGGGCACGACTTGCGGGAACTGCTGCTTCCTTACCTGCAACGATCTGACCCGCAACTCCAGTTAGAAGCAATCATAACACTAGCGGAGATCCCCATTCCTGCGGCGATTTTACTGCTGGCAGATATCCTCAGCACCCAAGACGTCCCCTTCTTTCTGCGTAGTGCCGCTGCTTGGTCGTTGGGTCGTAGCGGCACCCGCGAGGCGGCGGGGCACCTGATGTCGGCGTTTTCCGACGTCAGTCTCGCTGTACGACAAGAGGCACTGGCGGGCGTAACCGCCTTGGGGACAGGTGCTATTCCGGTGCTGTTATGTGGCGTATCAGATGCAAATCCTGACATTGCGGCCGGTTGTGCAGAAGCACTGCGACAGCTCGGCCACCTGCCCGGTGATACAATCGCCAGGCTGGTGGCGGGGGCCATCAGTGGTGACGAGCGCACGTGGATGACCTGGCTGCTTGGGAATATTCCACGCCACTATGTCGTTTCCGAGATCGCCCGCTATGAGGGCTCCCGTCCCGACCTGCACTATGCGCTTTCCGTGCTATGGTCGTTCCTGGAAAGCTGGATAGCATGCAATTGGGATATCCAGATTGGGGCGGACGTGCCCTGTGTGGAGATAGCACCATGACTCTCGCCTACTGGGACGATGTGGCGGTGTACACAACCCGTGACGGTGTGCAACTGTCGGGTGACAGTCGTGTTCTTCTCGGTCGGCTGCCCGCGGATTCCGTTGACTTGATCGTTACAAGCCCACCGTTCGCACTTCTTCGTCAGAAAAGCTACGGAAACGAGCAGCAGTCAGATTACGTAGAGTGGCTGGGCGAGTTTGGGAAGGAAGCCTATCGAGTTCTACGACGAACCGGTAGCTTTGTTCTCGATTTGGGCGGGGCCTATGAGAGGGGGCGTCCGGTTCGCTCACTGTACAACTACCGCGTCCTGATCGATTTCTGTGATCGCCTCGGCTATTGCCTCGCTGAGGAGTTCTTTTGGTACAACCCAGCCAAACTGCCTTCACCCATCGAGTGGGTCAACAAGCGGAAAATCCGAGTCAAGGATGCAGTCAACACATTGTGGTGGTTCTCCAAGGGAACCTGTCCTAAGGCTGACGTGCGAAACGTGCTGGTGCCGTACTCAAACAGGATGAAAGCCCTTCTGAAAAACCCGGGCGGGTTCTACACTCCGAAGGGGAGACCTTCCGGGCATGATATCAGTTTCGGGTTTGGATCTGACAATGGCGGCGCTATCCCTTCGAATCTTCTGCAGATCGCGAATACCGAGAGCAACTCACATTACCTTAGGACCTGTAAGGTGTTAGGTGAGCAGTCGCATCCTGCTCGCTATCCGGTTGAATTGCCGGCCTTCTTCATCAGATTCCTTACGGACCCGGGCGATCTTGTCGTCGACATATTCTCAGGTTCAAATACAACTGGGTATGCGGCCGAAACCAATGGCAGACGCTGGATCAGCATGGATGTTGACCGGAGTTACGCGGTAACGTCTGCAGTCAGGTTCATGGAAAACGTGCCGGAGGACATCATTCTTAGCGTCATCGAACGCATGGGGCGCGGGGAGGTGGTCAACCTGAAAGATATTGAGCAGGACAGCAACCTCTGTCTGAGTATCTGAAACAGGTCCCTCCGCCGTCACGGGCTGCGATTCGCTCGAGTCATCCCGCGCGAAACCGTTGTTGCAGGTACCTCGTGTGGACTTGTAGAATACTCTTTACCATCGCCAGTCTCTTATGCCCCGGCTGCGCGGACTCAAGAGATCACCGACGGAAGACCTTCTTCCTTCGTCCCCGGCGCGTGCCTTGCCGGCAGGAAGGCTGCGATCAGTCTCTTGTTTGCGGCAAGACCCTTGTTCGTCTTTATGAGGTATCCGTCCTTGACAAGGGCGCTGATGTCCCTGAGAAGCGTGCGCGGGCTGACGTGGGCGTAAGCCTGGGCAACCCTCCCGGATACGTTCGTCAGTTGGGAAAGGGGCACGGGGTCGGCCTTGCCCGACAAGTCCAGAACGACGTGCCTGCGCCGGTCTTCGGTGGCGCTCTTTTGGTGTCCCAGGGTTTCGTGAACGTAGTTGCGCCAGGCAACCTCCATCTGCTGCTCCCTTATGTAGTCCAATTGCTCGCGCAGTCCATCCACGAATCCCCGCACCGCGTAGATCAGGAACGACATCGGTCCATTGTCGCGAGAACTGGAGTACTGCAATTGCCGGTAGTATTCCGTTCGCGTTCTGTTGTAGTGGTTACTCAGCAAATGGGCGGCGGGCGACGGCACGCCGACGCCGACCAGTATCTGGAACTCCATCAGGCGCGCCGTTCTGCCGTTGCCGTCGCCGAACGGATGGATCCACGCCAGGTAGAGGTGAGCGACGATGGCCATCAATATGCCGAAAGCGATCTCCTGCCCCTGGGGGACCGCGAAATCCTGGCCGCACAGCCAATCACACAGCTTTCTCACGAGGCATTCGCAGTCTTCCGGCGGCGCTCCGTGGTATCCGCCTACGGAAACATCGTAAGTGCGAATGGCGCCCGGGACCACACCCTCGGCCAAAGAAAGCTTTTCCGAAATCGACCGCGAAAAAGTCTACGGATGACCCCACCCCAACCCTCCTCCTTCGACAGGCTCAGGACAGGCCTGAATGGGGAGGGGGCAGGTGGCGCATATTCAGTTACGAGGATAGCATCCCTCAAGACTGAATCTGTTTCGGCGGACAAAGCTGTTGTTGCAGGTACCTTGTGTCAGCCTGTACAATACTCCTGCGTCAGCGACCAATCAGGAGGCTACCGTGCGGAAACTCTCATCGATCTTCATTCTCGCCATGCTGGTCATGACGGCGGCGTCGGCTGTTGCCGCCCCCATCCCCACCGGCGACCTGCTCGAACTTATCGACCCTGAACTCCCCGCCTACCTGCGCGATAGCGTTTGTACGCAGGTGTCGAGCTATGACCCTAACGGGGGGAATAACGACGGTTTTACCGGGGCGTACTCCTATATCCGCAAGGAGGGGGAGAACCTGGTCATCTTCGACGCGAAGGGGCCGGGGTGCATATACCGGATTTGGTCGGCCGATCCGCTCGATGGTTGGGTGAAGCTCTATTTCGACGGCGAGGAGAAGCCGCGGCTGGAGCTGGAGCATTTCCGGGACATGTTCACGAACAAGGTCTATCCGTTCGTGCCGCCGCTGTCGCGCAACCTCATCGGCGGGTGGTGCAGCTACGTGCCGATCCCGTTCGCGAAGTCGCTCAAGATAGTGGCGGGCGGGCCGGTGCAGTTTCTGCAGATCACGTGGCAGAAGTTCCAGACCGCGGATTCCCCCTCACCCCAGCCCTCTCCCGCAAAGGGGGAGAGGGGGCAAGGCTCGTGCGCCGGCGGGGGGCGCGAAGGGGAGAGGGGGCCATTGGTGAAGACTTTCGATCCGAACTATTCGACCGAAGACCGCGTCAAGCTCACGCGGGTCAGGAAGGTCTGGAGCAATCTGGGCAAACCGCCGAAGCCGTTCCCGGTGACCGCGAAGGAGGCGAAAGGGGAGATTGCAATAGCGCCAGGCGAGACCGGTGAGATCGCGCGGCTGGACGGCGCGGGGCTCGTCAGAGGGATTCGACTCAAAGCCCAGTGCGCGGACGTGAAGTTCAAACGCAAGGTCCTGCTCCTTATGGGCGTGGACGGCCGGAAAGAGCCTAACATCTACTCGCCGCTCGGAGACTTCTTCCTGGACCCGTTCGATGGCGAAAACTGCCAATCGCTGCTGGTCGGCAAAGACCAGGACACCTACTACTCCTATTGGGTGATGCCATACGCGGCGGGAACTTCGATCGAACTGAAGAACGAGTCCGTCAGCCCGCTGAAACTGACCTATCAAGTGGTGTATGAGCCAATGAAGAAGCTGCCGAAAGGCATGGGCAGGTTCTTCGCCTGGTGGCATCGGCAGTACCCGACAGTCGAGGGGCAGCCGTTCACGATCCTCGAAGCCGACGGCAGGGGCCAATATTGCGGCGTCAGCCACGCGATGCAGGACGAGCGCGTGGGATTGGCCTACCTCGAAGGCGACGAGATGATGTGGATCGACTATCGCGACAACGCCGCCTACAACGGCACGGGCACGGAAGACTATTTCTGCGGCGGATGGTACTTCGGAGGCGATTTCCTACACTCGGCCCCGTTCTACGGATGCGGGTTCCGCTCCGACTGGGGCAGATGCCATGCGTACAGGTTGCAGATCACGGACCTCGTGCCGTTCCAAGAGCACGCGAGGATAGTCATCGAGCACGGACCCGGCAACAACTGGCAGTCAGACTACGCGGGAGTGACCTATTGGTACGCCGAGCCGGGGACCACGCACACATTCAAGCCGACCGCCATGCCGGATAGGTTGACCCGCCGCTGGCCCAAGCCGAACGCGGTCGAGGCCGAAGCCCTTTTCGACCCAAAGGCCGGCGGAAAAGTGGCGACCGACTACAACGAGACTTTCTGCATGGGTTCGGGAAAGGGCGTCAGCACGGCGCAGGGCAAGGCGGGCGAATCGTTCAACATGACGATCAACGCGCCCGATAGCGGCGTGTATTACCTCTATACCGGCTTCGCCAAGGGGCCCGGCCGGGGCGTTGCGCAACTGTCTGTGGACGGGAAGCCCGTAGGCCGGAACATCGATACCTACTCCGCACAGAGCGACGAAGGCATCCCGGTCCCTGTATTGGTCGGCGCGACCCAGGAGCTGACGAAGGGTCCGCACCGGCTGACAGTGACGGCCGGCGGCAAGAACGAGGCGTCAGCCGGCGCAAGCGTTGTGTTGGACACGCTCGTTCTGCGCCCTGAACTCTTCTACGAAGGCGAGTCTTTGCAGGTGACCGGGGCAAAGGGCGGCAGTCATTCGATCGAGACGCAAGGCCCGGAAGTGAGCGACTTCAGCATCCTGTGGTTCACGGCGGACGGGCCGGGTTCGACCATAGCGCTTCGCATTCCGGTCCTGAAATCGGGGACGTACCGGATCACGCTGCACCTGAGGAGATTTTGGAACAGCGGCAACGCCAAGTTCGCCGTCGATGGAAAGCCGGCGGGGCCGGAATTCGAGGGCTTCGATGGTTGGGGACGCGCCGAACATCTGGCGCTGGGACCGATGGAATTGGCGGCGGGAGACCATGAGTTGACCATCGAAGTGACGGGGAAACAGAAGGAATCGCTCGGGCATCGTATTGGGGTTGACGCGGTGTGGTTGAGCGCGCCGCGGTAGAGCTGTCAGTTGTCAGCTTCAGCTTTGCCGGTGTTTTGAAAATCTTGTTCTCATACAAGTGTTTTTCCGGTGCGGAGCGCCAAGCACGGAGTGGAGATGTCCGGTAACAGTTCAGCAATGGAGAGAACTTTCACCCTCACCCTAACCCTCTCCCTCAAGGGAGAGGGGATTACGCTCGTCGTCTCCCGAAAGTGAGCAGCGAAGAGATACGTACTCGCCAAGCCTGAACCCTTACGATGTCCGCTTTCGCGGTGAGGGAGTTTGTGCTACAATCAAGTCGTAAGCTGTAGGCTGGGAGAACACATGGATTTCTTTGTCACTATTTCCCAAGACGAAGACGGCGTTTACATAGCCGACTGCCCCTCTATTCCGGGCTGCGTCAGCCAGGGCGAAACGGAGGCGAAGGCGGTCGCCAACATCCGCGAAGCGATAAAGGAGTGTCTGGTGGTGCGCCGCCAGCGCGGTATGCCGCTGACGGTGGATGTGCGCCGAGTGCAGGTCGAGACATAGGATGCCAGAAGTCCCGCTGCTTCGTCCCGTCGAGGTGGTTGCGGCGTTCAGAAGACTCGGATGGGAGGTTGCGCGGCGCAGGGGCAGCCACATCATTCTGACCAGGCCGGGCCACATCGCTACGCTGTCCGTACCAAATCACCCCCAGGTCGCTCGAGGCACACTGCGAAGTCTCATCCAGATGTCCGGCGTGGGCGTCGGCGAGTTCCTCCGACAGGTGAAGTGACCGCACGGCGCGAGCCGCAGGTGGGCTGCGATGGAGAGCAAGTGTTGTAATCCCCGCCTGCCACGATCAGTTTCGAACCTGCCGCGGCGAAAGCTGACATCCCCTCCTCTGCGAGAGAGTCAACGCGGCCAGCTTTGCCCGGTTTCCCACTGACGCGGCACTGATATAGCGCTTTCCCTCTTGTGAGGTTAACGGGGCTGCTTGGCTCCACTGCCCTGTGCCGGCATCGTACACGTCTAATGCCGACACGTACGGTGACTGGGGGTTGTACCCGCCCGCGAAGTAAGCTCGGTTCCCGGCGGTCGCGCCCGTGAGTTCGGACCTTGCCTGGGACAGGTGCGCGATGGTGTGATTGGCTGTAACGCCCGGCGCAACCTGAATCACTTCCGCTTGCGCGATACCCCTGAGGAACAGCAGCGCTGGGACTACTGCGACTACAAACACCTTCTTCATCATTTCCCCCTCCACAAAGTGTTCTGGTCGCTGCTCTACGGCAGCTTGCTACTGCGCATATTGTACCCCCCGTGAACTTGTCAAGCGCTTTGGCGAACCGAGTGTGAGGCCGTTGAAAAAACCGGCAATATTACCAGGGAGGGATCAGGCGACCACAGCAAGGAGGGAGAACGGAATTCCTATCCCGCGGGAACTGACCTCGTGGAAACCCGACAAGCTGACCGGTTGATGCCGTTCCCGCGAGATAGAACTCTGGAACCGATGGAACTGGCGGCGGGAGACCATGAGTTGACCATCGAAGTGACGGGGAAACAGAAGGAATCGCTCGGGCATCGTATTGGGGTTGACGCGGTGTGGTTGAGCGCGCCGCGGTGAGGGGGGCGCAGGAGTCGTAAGAGTCGAGGGAGTCGAAGGCGGGTTCGCCCCCGCGTGTTGTCGCCCGGGTTACCCCGGCACGAGAGGCTCGATCAGCTTAGTGAGCGGCGGTATGTCGTCGCTCACGGTCTTCCAGACGAGCGCAAGATCGACATCATCATACACATGGATCAGGCGGTTGCGCATATTGACCATGTCCCGCCACGGAAGCTCCGAATGTGACTCCTGAAACTCCTCGGATATCCGGTTCGCCGCCTCGCCGATTATCTCGATAGCCCGCACCACCGCGAAGTGACATTGAACATCTTCCAGGAATTCCTCTTTACTCTTACCCGCTACGAAGCTCTGGGCGTACCGAGACGCCTGGAGGATGTCCAACAAGGACTCGATGTCACGCCGCATAGACTACCTCAGCGGAGGATAAGATGGCTTTCCGCCGTATGTAGTTCGGGCTGCGTTCGACGCCCGCGCGGCTGACCAAGTCCACGTCGCGACCGAGGATTTGTGTGATCTCTTCCTGCATGTGCAGCAGGTCGAACAGGCCGTGTCCCGCGTCCGGGGCGAAGGTGACGAGCATATCCACATCGCTGTCCGGCCTGAAGTCTTCCCTCAACACGGAGCCGAACAAAGCGAGTTCCGTGATTTTCCATTTGCCGCAAAACTCGGCTATCCTAACACTGTCGATAGAGATGCGCGCGCCCATGCGTCCTCCTCCAGAGCCACTATACCCTCAGCCGGCAGGGCAGGTCAAGGCCGGGTGACAATACGTAAGAGTTCACCAATGGTAAGTACGTACCGGGCAAGGTCATTCCGACCGAAGTGGAGGAATCTGCTTTTTCCGGTTGCGTCACGCTCAAAAGCAGATTTCTCGACTCCGCTGGCGCTCCGCTCATCGCCGCGGTAAGACCCCTCGTCCCCCCGGAGGAGTCTTAATCCGGGACCGCAACCCTGTCCGGGGGTGATCGCCAGGGCTGAAGCCCGTCCCTCTTCCGCAGGTATCCGCCCTCCGCGCGTACAACACACATAATGTAACCCAACCACACCCCAGGAGGATGTCATGCTCCGTTCCCTCACGGCCATGTGTATTGCGGTTCTGTTGCTTGCGGGTTCCGTTTGCGCCGCGCCGATTGCGACGGGCGATCTGTCGGAGCTCATCGACCTCGAACGCGCGGCCTATCTGCGCGACAGCGTCTGCGAGCAGGTCTCCAGCTACGACCCCAGCGGACTGAACGACGACGGCTTTTCCGGCGCGCATTCCTTCCTGCGCAAGGAAGGAGAGGACTTCGTCATCTTCGACGCGCAGGGGCCCGGGTGCATATACCGGATCTGGTCGGCCAATCCGGGCAAGGGCTGGATCAAGTTCTACTTCGACGGCGAAGAGACGCCCAGGCTGCATTTTGACCGCTGGGAGGATATGTTCACGAGCGTCAAGCTCCCGTTCGTTCCACCGCTGTCCCAGCATTTCATCGGCGGGTGGTGCAGCTACGTCCCGCTCCCGTTCGCCAAATCGCTGAAGATCGTGGCTAAAGGCCCAGTCCGGTTTCTTCAGTTCACCTGGCACAAGTTCGCAAGCGGAGACGGCGCGCGGACTTTCGATCCCAACCTTTCCGCCGAGGACCGGACGAAGCTACAGCGGGTTGCGCTGGCCTGGAGGAAGCTGGGAGATCCCCCGGTCCCGTTCCCCATCGACGCAAAGGTTGTGGCCAGGTCCGCGACCGCCGCGCCGCGCTCCACCTGCCGACTGGCCAGGCTCGATGGGGCCGGACTGGTCCGGGCGATCCGGTTGAAGATCGAGTCTGAGGACACGAAGCTGCCGCGGAAGGCGCTTCTGCTCGTCAATGTGGACGGCCAAAGCGAGCCGAACGTCTACTCTCCCGTCGGCGATTTCTTCCTGGACCCGTTCGGGGGTCACAACGCGCAATCCCTGCTCACCGGCAAGAAAGGTAACACGTATTACTCGTACTTCGTCATGCCCTATGCGTCGGGCGCGGTCATCAAGATCAAGAACGATTCGGGCAGGCCGGCCAGGATCGATTACGAGATAGTCTACGAGCCGCTGAGCGCTCTGCCGGCCGGCATTGGCAGGTTCTACGCCTGGTGGCATCGCCAGAATCCGACCGTCGATGGCGAGCTCTTTCCGATCCTCGACGCCGTCGGACGCGGGCACTGGATGGGGATCAGCCACGCCATGAGGAATTCCGGGCGCGGCATCGGGTTCCTGGAAGGCGACGAGATGCTCTGGATCGATGGCAGAGACAACAGCCATTACAACGGCACTGGCACGGAGGACTACTTCAACGGGGGATGGTATTTCAGAACTCCCGGCTCCGCCGCGCTGTACGGCTGCGGCGCCCTGGACAACTCGGGCGAGTGCCACGCGTACCGGATTCACCTGACAGACCTCGTGCCTTTTCAGCAAAAGGCGAGAATCGGGATAGAGCATGGCAGAGAAAGCAAGGTGGCGGCTGACTACGCCGGCGTGACTTATTGGTACGCCGCGCCCGGAACGAGGTACGCGTTCAAGGCGACGCCCGTCGCGGACAGGATGAACGGTCCCTCGCCCGTGAAGAACGTCATCGAGGCCGAGAGGATCGGCGCGCCTGAATCGAAGAGGATGATCGTGAGCGACCTGGACCATCCGTATTACTTGAGCGGCGGAAATGGCGTGGCGTCCGGCGATAGAAACCGGCAGGTCACGCTCCTGCTCGACGCGCCCGAGCCAGGTCGGTATCAACTGGAGCTTGGCCTGCTGAAGGGGCCTGACGGCGGAGTCGCCGAGGTCTTGGTCGATGGTCAACCGATAGCCGGGGGCATCGACGCCTATTCCGCTGAGACCAGGCCGTTGGCCAGGGAGCGAGCGGGCGTGACGCATCGGCTTGAGAAGGGCCCCCACCGCCTGACGGTGAGGTCTACCGGCAAAAGTAAGGAATCCGCCGGGACGAACGTGCTCGTCGATTACGTGATCTGGCGCTCCGAACTGGATTACGAAGGCGAGCGGCTGGAGGTCGCGCGGCAGACCGGCGAGAAGGCCCCCAGCGAGTTCGCAAGTCCACTGTTCAGCGCCGGTAGCTGCGTGCTTTTCCCCGCCGAGAAGGTGGGGGACAGCGTAACGCTCCGAATCCCAATATACCGGGCGGGGAAGTACCCGATTGCGGCTTTCATACTGAAGGCGCGGCGGTACGGCATCTTTCAGTTGAAAGTCGACGGCGCGCCGCTGGGGGAACCGGTGGACGGGTTCAGCAATCGCGCGATGGGTACAGAGCGGGTGAAGTTCGGCGAGGTCGAGCTTTCCGCGGGCGAGCACGATCTCACGTTTGAGGCGCTCGACAAGAATAAGGACGCGCAAGGGTACACGATCGGGATAGACAGCGTGACGCTGAAGTAGGCAGCCGAAGGAAAGCCCGCCCGCCCCGTACAATACGTTGTTAGCAAGACACCAATTCTCAGGAGGGGAATGTGCACAAGTCTTTTGCGATTCTCATCGCCACACTGCTGGCGCTTATCGCGGTCCAGGCGGCTGCCGCGCCGATCGCAACGGGCGACCTGATGGAGCTGATCGACCCGGAGCGCGCGGCGTATCCGCGAGACAGCGTCTGCGCGCAGGTTTCCAGTTTCGACCGGACCGGCGACAACGACGACGGCTTCTCCGGCACGTATTCGTTCGTCCGCAAAGAGGGCGATAACTTTGTCATCTTCGACGAGCAGGGCCCGGGATGCATCTATCGCCTGTGGTCGGCCAATCCGAACCGGGGCTGGGTGAAGTTCTACTTCGACGGCGAAGAGACGCCCCGGCTGCAGTTCGATGCGTTCGAGGATATGTTCACGAACGTGAAGTATCCCTTCGTCCCGCCGCTGTCGCGGCATTTCCTCGGCGGATGGGCAAATTACGTGCCGATGCCATTTGCCAAGTCTTTGAAAATCGTCGCCAAGGGGCCGGTGAGGTTCCTTCAGATGACCTGGCACAAGTTCCCCAGCGCCGAAGGCGTAAAGACTTTTGACCCTAACTTCTCGGAGCAGGAAAGAGTCAAGTTCGTGAAGGTCAAGAAGGCGTGGACGCGCCCGGGCGAGCCGCCTGCGCCGTTTCCCACGGCCGCGAAGGAGACCAAACTCTCAGTCACCGCCGCGCCGAACTCCACTGTCCAATTGGCCCGGCTTTCCGGCGCGGGAATGATAAGAGCGATACGGATAAAGGCGGAATCGCAGGACCTCAAATTCTTGCGCAAATCGCTGCTGCTTGTAAATGTGGACGGCCGCAAAGAGCCGAACGTCTACTCGCCGCTCGGCGATTTCTTCCTCGACCCGTTCGGCGCGGGAAGGTCGCAGTCGCTGCTGGCCGGGAAGGCCAAAGACACTTACTACTCGTATTGGGTTATGCCGTACGCGTCCGGGGCGACCGTCGCGGTCAAGAACGACTCACGGGTTCCAGCGAAGTTGACGTGTGAGATCGTCTATGAGCCGGTGAAGAAGCTCCCCGCCGGGATGGGCAGGTTCTTCGCCTGGTGGCATCGCCAGAATCCGACGACCAAAGGTCAGCTCTTCCCGATTCTGGACGCGCAGGGCCGCGGGCAGTGGTGCGGCGTCAGCCACGCCATGCAGGGCGGCGGCGAAGGGCTCGGCTTCCTCGAAGGAGACGAAATGCTCTGGATCGACGGCCGCGACAACACTTCCTACAACGGCACCGGCACGGAGGACTACTTCAACGGGGGCTGGTATTTCGGGGGCGTCGGCTCTGCTCCGTTGTACGGCTGCGGTCAATTGGACGGATGGGGCCGCTGTCACGCATACCGGCTTCATCTTACGGACCTCGTCCCGTTCCAACAGACCGCAAGGATCGGCATAGAGCACGGCCACGGCAACAGCGTCCCGGCGGACTACTCAGGCGTGACCTATTGGTACGCGGCGACGGGAACAACGCACGGCTTCAAACCAGTCGATGTACTGGCGCGGCTGGACAGGCCGGCGGCGGCGGAGGGCGTCATCGAGGCGGAGAACGTCCTCGATCCCAAGAGCGGCGGCAAGATTGTAAACGATCTCGATGAGCCATACTACCTGAGCGCGGGCAAAGGCGTGACGACAGGCGCGGGCGGCTCGTTCACCCTGAACCTCGGCTCGCCTGACACTGACGACTACGATGTGGATCTCGGCGTTGTGAAGGGACCGGACCGGGGTATAGCGGAGATCGCCGTCGATGGACAGTCGGTAGGCAAACCGATCGATACCTATTCGGAGAAGAACCAAACCCGCGCGCGAATAGCTGTCACGGGACTTCCCGATCTGACTAAGGGCGCCCACCAGTTGACCGTCAAGTCGGCCGGCAAGAACGACGCCTCGACCGGCTCAAGCGTTGTCGTGGATTTCCTTACCTTGCATTCCGCGCGGATTCTCGAAGGCGAGAACATGGAAACGGGAAAGACGACCGGCGGGGACGCCGGCCCCCAGGACCTCGGCCGGGAGTTCAGCAATAGCTCGCACCTGTTCTTCAGGGGAAGGAACCCCGGCGCGAGCATCGAGCTTCGATTCGTCATAACAAAGGCGGGAGCGTACCCGATTTCCGCGCACCTGACCAAGGCGGGCGATTATGGAATTGTACAAGTGAAGATAGACGGCCAGCCGATCGGGCAGCCGTTCGACGGCTACAACGACGGCGTCACGCGCCAACTCGTGAAGCTCGGGGATTTGCAATTGTCCGAAGGAGCGCACACGGTCACTCTGGAGCTCACCGGCAAGAACGACAAATCCGTCGGTTACTTCGCCGGCCTGGACGCGCTCGTGTTGAAGTAGGGAAAGGTTCTTAGGTTCTTAGGTTTGTAGGTTTGTAAGGGATTCAGGACCGAGCGCTGAGGTGAGGTCTAGGATTGGAAGTCCCACGGTTCTGTTTCGGGCGCGATTGCAAGGGGCCCGATCGGGACACTAGCGACTAGCGACTTCCGCATCGGCGTTCACGATCACTATGCGCAAAGCAATAGCGCTGCTTCTCATTCTGATCTCGGCATGTCTCGGCGTCTGGCTCGGCCAACAACGGTTCAGGATGCCTGAGTTCGCCGGGCCGACGCTGCACATCGCGTTCATTGACGTGCCGGGAGGAGAGAGCGCTCTCATCCAGACCCCGGATGGCCGCTCGGCGCTCGTGGACGCCGGCAGAGCCGACGACGGCCCCGCCGTCGTGACGTTTCTGCGGCGCCACGGCGTAACCCGGCTCGACCTCCTACTGCTCACGCGCCGCCATCCGGACCACATCGGCGGCGTTCCCTATCTCCTGGAGTCGGTCCCGGTGGACCACGTCGTCGATTGCGGCTGCTCTTACAGCTCGGAGCCCGAACAGCGCGCGCTGCGGGAGATATTCGCGCGTCGCATCCCTTACAAAACCGCCCGCGCCGGCCAGGTATTTCACCTTGGAAATCCGGGCGCGGCAACCTCCGCTGCAATAAGTGTGCTTCTGCCTGAAAAACCCCTGACCGGAACCGCCGCGCTTGCCAATAATAAGTCTGTAGTGACACGAGTCTCGTTCGGCGGGGTCAGCGCGCTTTTGTTGAGCGATATTGGTCCGGAAGAGGAAGCGCGCCTGATCGCAAGCGATGCGGACTTGAGCTGCGACGTGGTCAAGGTTTCGGGAAACGCAAGCTCGAAATGCACATCAAACGAGCTTCTGCGGCTCACGAAGCCGGCTTATGCGGTGATTACCGTGAAGCCGCGAACCGCCGCTCACAAGCGGTTTGACAGAGAGATAGCGCCAAGGATGGAGGCGTCCGGCGTCAGTATGGCGCGGACCGACGAATATGGCGCGGTGATTGTGGCGACAGACGGACGCCACATTCGAGTCTCGGGCGAAAGATAACTCTGTCTCCGAAAACGCCGCTGCGCTTCATTCGCCGATCGCAACGCTGGTGTCACCCCGGAAAGGCATGGAAAGATGCAGCGGAGTCAGGAAGCCACGGAAGACATCAGCCAGAGAATTCTTGCCCCGAAGACCGTGGTGGTCATAGGGGCCGCAACGGGAGGGCCGGCGGCGTTGGCCGGCATAGTGCCAAAACTTCCTCGAAGTTTTCCAGCGGCGATTATCATAGTGCAGCAAATGAGGCCGGGTTTCACGCGACTGCTCGCCAATTACCTCAGCAGTCCGTCCGGGGCCATAGTCGAAGAGGCCCAAAACCACCAGGCCATCCGCCCAAATCAGATACTGATGGCGCCCGGAAATCAGGGGTTGATCGTCACGCGCACGTCGATGCCGGACAACCCTTACGCCATCACCCTCGAAGACCAAAGCGACTCCATGGCGAAGGCCCGGGCGCGGATAGACGCGGCGATGCAGTCCGCCTCGGAGGTCTTCTCGTCCAGGACTATCGGCGTCCTGCTGACCGGAATGGGTTCAGATGGCCGCGACGGTATGAAAGCTATCCGCGACCAGGGCGGCACGACTATAGCACAGGACCAGGATTCCTCGATACTCTTCGATATGCCCAAATCGGCCATTGACAGCGGTGTCGTGGACGAGATTCTTCCCTTGTGGACCATAGCGGACCGCCTCGTCGAGTTGGTAGGTGACAACTGATGCAGACTTTCTACCGCAAAAGACTCGGCGATATATTGATCCTCGCGGGGCTGATTACCAAAGATCAGCTCGAATGGGCGCTTGAGGAACAAAAGCAGGGCCAGCGTCGATTGGGTGAGATTCTGATAGATGCCGGCTGGCTGACGGAAGACGACATCTCCGAGGCCAGGGCCCTCCAGCTCGACATATCCCATATCCAGCTTGGCGATACCACGATAGATCCGACCGTCCTCCGAATGGTGCCCGAGACCGTGGCTCGCCAGTGCCGCGTAGTGCCTGTCAGCGTGGTTGACGGCAGAATAGCCGTGGCTATGGCCAACCCATTGGATGTCGAGGCGATCGACGCGATTCAGCGGGTCACCAAACGAAGAGTCGAGCCGCTTCTCACAAGCGAATCCCGCATAGTCGCCACTCTCGACAGCCTCTATGGCGCGATAGGCGGCGCCGACATCACGGCGTCGATCCAGGAAGCCGTGGATGGAAGCGATGTCATCGAGACAATAGAGGAAGAGATCGAAGACGACGTCAACGAGGCGCGCCGCCAGAGCGGGCAGGCGCCGGTCGTCCGCGCGGTCAACCTGATGATCGAAGAAGCGGTCAAAAGGCGCGCCAGTGACATCCACGTGGAGCCCAGACGCGGCAATGTGGAGGTCCGCTACAGGATCGACGGAGTTCTGCACCACATTCGAAACCTGCCCAAGTCCCTGCAGGCGGCTGTCATCTCTCGAATCAAGATTATGGGCGAAATGGACATCGCCGAGCGGCGAGTGCCTTTGGACGGCCGCATCACGGTCCGCATGGAGAACCGCAATATCGACCTCCGCGTCTCTACGCTGCCCACGCAGCACGGTGAGCGCGTGGTCCTGCGAATCCTCGATAAGACGGGTATGCTGCTGTCTCTGGACCAGCTCGGATTCTCCAAGCGGGACCGCAAGGGGTTCGAATCTCTGATCAAGAAACCCTATGGTATAATACTCGTGACGGGTCCGACGGGAAGTGGAAAGACCACGACTCTGTATACGGCCTTGAATTTCCTCAAGTCCTCGGAGTCGAACATCATGACCTGCGAAGACCCGATCGAGTACGAACTGGAGGGGATAAATCAGTCAGCGATCAACCTGCGAGCAGGCCTGACATTCGCAAAACAGCTCAAGGCAATACTGCGCCAGGACCCGGATATCATCCTGGTCGGTGAGATACGAGACACCGAGACGGCCGACATAGCCTTCCGGGCCGCGTTGACCGGACACCTGGTTCTGAGCACGCTGCACTGCAACGACGCCGCCAGCGCGATAACTCGAATGCTGGATATGGGTATCGAGCCGTTTCTTATCTCTTCATCGGTCATCGGCGTCATCGCTCAGAGGCTTGTTCGCGTGACCTGTCCGAAATGTAAAGGGACGTATCCCGCGACGGCGGAGGAAATCGAGGAGTTCGCCCTCGACAATTCGAAGGGCGACCTGCAGTTGTTCCGCGGTCAGGGTTGCGGAAACTGCGGCCAGACCGGGTATCGCGGCCGGGTCGGCACGTTCGAGGTAATGAACATAAACGAGAAGATCCGCCAGTTGATCCTGTCGCGGCCTTCCGCGGATATGGTGAAGCAGAACGCGACGCAGGCCGGCATGACGGTCATGCGCGAGGACGCCGTGGCCAAGATACTCAACGGAACGACCACTACGGACGAGGTCTTGAAGAAGGTCTTCATAGGAGACGAAGCTGCCTGACCTGATATGGAGCTGCTTGGCGCAACCTTAACCGAGCTCCAGCAATACTGCGAAGAGTTAGACCAGCCGGCGTTCCGCGGCAAGCAGATCGCCGGCTGGTTGTATAAGAAGGCCGTCTCTGATATAGACGAGATGACCGACCTGCCGAAGCCTCTGCGGGTCCGCATCGGCGAGACCGCCACCCTCTCCCGCGCTCGAATCGTGACTGAGACGGCCGCATCCGACGGTGTGCGCAAATTCCTCCTCGAACTCCCCGACGGACACCGGATAGAGAGCGTGCTCCTCCCCTGTCCCGACAGACTCACCGCCTGCGTTTCGACGCAGGTCGGCTGCGCTGCCGGCTGCGTGTTTTGCGCGAGCGGCGAGCTCGGGCTTGCGCGGAACCTCACCGGCGGCGAGATCGTTGACCAGGTTCTCACCCTGCGGGAACGTGCCAACCTCCCCCTAACCCCCTCCGACACGGAGGGGGAACCCTGCTCCCTCCCCGCTTCGGGGAGGGTTGGGGAGGGGTCTCGCGACGGCCACCGGAAAGCGCGCGTCACCAACGTCGTCTACATGGGCGTCGGCGAACCGCTTCTGAACTACGAGAATGTGGTAAAGAGCGTGCGATTGCTGAAGGATGAGGTCGGGATTTCGGCGCGTCACATATCGGTCTCGACGGTGGGAGTGACTCCGCGAATCCGCCGACTCGCCGCGGAGAAGCTGCAGATCACGCTGGCGATATCGCTTCACGCGCCCGAGGACGCCCTCCGCCGGGAGCTGATGCCGCTCGCCGGCAGGTATCCCCTGGCCGGGCTGATGAAAGCCTGCCGGGATTACGCCGACACTACGGGCCGTCGGGTCACGATGGAGTATCTTCTCCTCGCCGGTATCAACGACTCAACCGCGCAGGCCAGGCAAGTCGCCGCGC
Organism: Armatimonadota bacterium; assembly: GCA_030649165.1. Lineage (GTDB taxonomy): Bacteria > Armatimonadota > UBA5829 > UBA5829 > JAUSEB01 > JAUSGG01. The sequence continues at coordinate 2,976 of JAUSGG010000213.1, read as the reverse complement.
TGCTCAAAGGCGGGCTGTTCAACGTAAACCTCATACCCTACAACCCCGTGCCCGGTTCGGGCTACAAACGCCCTCGCTCGGCGGCTGTCGCGGCCTTCAGGAAAACGCTGGAGGACGCCGGCCTGGCTGTCACGCAGCGCTTCGAGCGGGGCGACGCCATAACGGCGGCCTGCGGGCAGTTGAGGCGCAGCAAAAGTGATAGGATTGATGGCGACGGCCACCCCGTCAGCTAACAACAATAAGAAAAAACCTAACTTCTCTTCGTACATGTTGACACTATCTGACAGTGCTCGCATGGTATAATCAACTACTAGAAGTTGGAGATCTCGCCATGGCGACGCTCTCACCGCGTACCGAGGCGAGCGGTGCGGCTATCGTGAAAGCATTTTCCGAGAATGAGCCGGATAGGAAACGAATGAAGCACAGCTCCGACGATGGTTCTCTTCCAACCGCCGTCTGCTCTGAAATAGACCGTATGATCGCCAGGTCAACGGGGAAGCTCATTGCGCCGGTCCTGACTGCCGGTGTGCTTCGTCGGTATATCGACTGCGGGACCGACGAGTTCTCCGAAGCCGAGATGCGTGAAGTATATGAAAAGGAGGTTTGCTCGGTCGTGAGAGATGTCCTGCGTCACAATCTGCACATCGGCGGCGATTACGAAGACGCGTATTCCTCCCGAACGTTGCCCAAGTACGGTGTAGTCATACCAGTTGGTCATCGAAGATACAAATTGTCCGCAGAATACGCCGCGTGCTCCTCGCAAGCCCTGGGGCATATCCTGCAGCGTATCCCGGCTTTCGCAACGGGTAAACTGGGTGGCGTGATAGCCCTGGGATCAAGAGAGGCCCGAGTGGCTATTGCTGGCGATCCATGCAGGTTCGTCGACATACTGGACACCGAAGCCGGACGTAGCGCAGCGCACTTTGAGATCGTCAGTTTTGCAGTGTTGAGGATGCATCTGGAGAAGTTCGCCTGTAAGGTTTATCGAACTCTGCGAACGTCAGCCCATGATAGTGGGGTGGATATTGCTACCGACTATGGCGCTGTCTACCAGATCAAGAAGATGAGATTGCGTACACGTGAAGATGTGGAAGCAATTTACTCAGAAATCCTGACGAATTTCGACGAGGGGAGACTGCGCGATCAAAAAGTCGTGCTTATAATAGACGAGCTTTCATCCGGTTGCCGGCAATTTCTGGTTGACATGCGAGTCCAGCCATTGGTACGCGAAGATATACTTGCCCTCGCTCGACTCTTGACGGACGACGAGGATCGCCAGAAGGTCCTGAGGGTTGTTCACGACGAATTCGAACGCGAGTACCGTAGCGACGTCTGCATGAGTTGCCGCACACGACCTCGGATTGAAGCCTGCCAGTTCATCCCTTTGGCCGCAGCCAAATCCGTCGTCGGATAGCCGAGACGATATGTCTCACGATCACCCTCTGGATGGCCTTCACACGACCTCTGGGTTCTCGTCGTCCCACTCGAAATCGGTTTCGCCTCCGTTTGCACCGATCTCCGTCCACTCCCCCAAGGCGAGTAGTTTCTTAGCTTCCTCAACCGTGGATGCCATCACTGTAACTGCGCCAAACTCGCGGCGCACAAGCGTGCCTCCGAACTGAAAGCACTTCAGCATTCCGTTATTCCTCCCAAGTTGCTGCTGATCCGCCCAAAACTCCCGTAGCCGGCAGCATCGTAATTCGCTCATTCTATCTGCAATACCATCCCATCCCACGCCAACTCCACCCCCTCCGGCAGAACGGCATTTGTGGCCTCGTGCTCGAACGCGTGAGAGAGGTGTGTGAGAATGGCCCTGCGTGGCCGGAGCGCGGATATCTGGTCCAAACCCTGTTCGAGGTTGAAATGCGTCGGGTGCGGCGCGTGGCGAGGGACACCCAGGACCAGAGTGTCAAGCCCCATCAATAGCTCCGCCGACTCCGGGGGGATTCGGCTCGTATCAGTGACGTACGCGAAATCGCCGATCCGGTAGCCCATCGCCCGAACCCGGCCATGCCAGACGGGTATCGGCGTGACCGTCATCCCCGCCGCCTCGAACGGACCCTCAATCAAGTTCAGACTCAGGCGCGGTTTGCCGCCGCCGACCTGCGTTGCTCTGAATATATAGGGGAACGATCCGCGTATCGCCTCGATCGTTCGCTTGTGGCCGTAGCACGGTATCTCGCAGTCGCAAATCTCGTTTATTCCGCGGATGTCGTCCAGCCCGAAGATGTGGTCGGCGTGGGCGTGGGTGAAGGCTATTGCGTCCACCCGCCTGACCTTCTCCCTGATAAACTGGACGCGAAGCTCCGGAGTGGTATCTATAAGAAGCCAGTGTTCCGAGCCGCGGATGAGAACGGAGGCCCGGGTCCGGTTGTTGCGCGGATCGGAGGAGGAGCACACGGGGCAGTCGCAGGCGATCATCGGCACGCCGTGAGACGTGCCGGAGCCCAGGATCGTGATTTCGAGCTTCACTTGCGCGGAGTCCTCTTGCGATCCTGGCTGTTCGCCATCAGGCCCGACAACTCGGCGTACGGATCTACAGGCCCCTGCGCCTCCCGTTCTTTCTGGTATTCGTCTATACCTTCGTCCAGCCTTCGCGCGCTTGCGGTCGCCTTTCGGACCAGCCAGACGATCAGCGCGATTGACGCAACCAGAGCCAGCGGAATGAGTATGCTCATCTCAGGAAGATCTCCAATTGCGGCCAGTGGTCCGTACGTACCGACCATTGGATCCGTACAACCATCGTAACCCGAGCGCGTAGAACCTGTCAAATGCGGGGCAGTTCTAGGATGGTGGGTACCCGCCGGGCAACGTCATTCCGAGGAACGAGGAATCTGCTTTTTCCGGCTGCTTTACAGAAGCAGATTTCTCGACTCCGCTGGCGCTCCGCTCCTAATGAAACGCCGGATGCGTTGCGGGAACTACAGGTAGCGATGCCAAAACCTCAGCTAGAAAAGGCCGTTCCCGCAGGATAGA
>JAUSGG010000204.1 GCA_030649165.1 Armatimonadota bacterium | reverse complement strand
ACCGTGCCAGGGTCGAGAGCATTGTTGAGCAATCGTTGGAAGAACGGGTCCGTTTGCAGGAGTTGGCTGGACAGACTGATGGCTCTTCGATTCCGATAAAGGCGCTACGAGTCCGGAGCATGCAGGAGACGGAGGCTGCTGCCGAACAGATACGCGCTACGTGGCAGTTGGGGCTCAACCCGATCGCTGACCTCACCTCAACACTGGAGGATCACTTTGTGAGCGTGCTGGAAGTGGAAGCCGGTGGCGAATTCGACGGCATTGCCGCAATTGCCTATGACGCGGACCGGAACCCCAAGGCGGCTGCAGTCGTTACCCGAAGCGGCGTGCCGGGCGAACGCCAGCGCCTGAACCTGGCACACGAACTTGGTCACCTGGTGCTGGACATCTCCGAAGACGTTGACGAAGAAAAGGCGGCCTTCCGCTTTGGCGGGGCCTTGCTCGCCCCAGCGGACGATTTGCGCCGGGCAGTTGGAACCAGGCGGGCACTCATACAGTCGGAAGAACTCGTTCTTCTCAAAAAGCGGTTCGGAATGAGCATCCAGGCGCTCTTGCATCGGCTCTGGGACCTGGACATCATAACGGAGTCGTACTACAAACGTTGGTGCATAGAGATCAACAGGCGCAATTGGCGGAAGCACGAGCCACACCCGTTGCCGCCTGAGAAGCCCCATTGGATGGAAAGGAACGTGCTCCGACTGGTCGGGGAGGGCCTGATGAGCCGACAGGATGCCAGGAGATTGCTGGGAGATTCGGTTCCCTTGGAAGAGCCTCTTTCCGTAGTAGAACGTCGCGCCTTCATGAAGTTGCCGGCAGAAAAGCGAAGGCGCATACTCGCCGAGCAGGCGACGAAAATGGCCAAGCATTATGAGCAGGACACCGAAAGGAAGGAATTGCAGGGAGGCGACATGATTGAGTACTAAGCCTCCCATTCCCAAACGTGGTGAAGTATGGCTGGTCAACTTCGACCCGACATTGGGCACCGAGATCAAGAAGACACGGCCGGCGGTGGTCGTAAGCTCGGACGGGGTCGGGATATTGCCGATAAGAGTAGTAGTGCCCATAACGAAGTGGAAGGATGCATTCGCTGGCAACTGCTGGCACGTGAAGATAGAACCTGGCGCGGCGAACGGACTGACGTACGTATCTGCGGTCGACGCCCTTCAAATCAGAGGGGTTGATACCGAACGATTCGTTAAGAGATTGGGAATGCTGTCACCCACTACGCTGGACGAGATTGCCGCAGCTATCGCCATCGTCGTTGAGTATGAATAGGACCATGCAGTAGTGCCGAGGCATATCTCCAATGGTCCGTTATCCCAGGAACATATGACATGACAGACCCAATGATCCGTCTTGGTCGCTTCCGCACACAAGTCCAGCAGTATGACCCCGTGGAGGTCATTCTGAAGTGTGCGGCGGTCAGCCATTATATGGACAAGAACGACAAGACTCTCCTCCAGGAACCCTTCACAGACAGTGTCGCTGGGTTTCCCCGAACTCAATTCGCGATGGTCACCCACCATGGCTTAGCTGCCACTGTACGAACGGCGATCAGGAACTATCATTGGGCTCGAGGAGGGTCAGTGTCCGCCAAGGACATCATGGCGCTGGCGAACAATTGGAACAACGTAGAGGACCCTTTTCTGGGGTCCGGCATCATGACCCTGATCCGCGTCGCCTATGAGCAATTCCCCTACCAGGACCAACTGGTTGACCTGATACCGCGATATTTGATGATCTTGACGGAGACGAAGCCGCACACCCCTGCTCTGGATGTACCAGGTGTTTTCCATAGCAAGACCGGACTCGGCATCGAGGAGTTCATGAAGATTGGGCTGGCGTTCTATTCCGGAAGTCTCGTCTCTCCCTCATTCGCACGCGGTTTCCTCGAAGGAACAAAGGTGGAGAAACTCAAGCCGCTACTTGCGCCCGAGAAGATCGATGCCTTCCTGAGGGTGGCCGCTGCCGACTTCCCGACTTTTCGAGACCTGTGTCTGAGAGAGGAGAAAGAGGCTCCGGAAGCAGGGAAGTGGACCTTCAATTCTCTGGTCAGCCGACCGGTTGTCATACTCCCTGATGGGCGCTTCTGTGTCCCTATACCCAGATTGCTGGTACATCGGATTACCAAAGGAATCTACTATGACATGGTTGAGGCTCTGGATACTGACGCTCACCATCCTTTTACCGACTGGTTTGGTCATGCCTTCGAAGAGTACGGCGGAATCGTTTTGCAGACTGCTCTAGGCGAGTCGAATGTCTACCCGGAGCCTGCATACGGAAGCCCGGAGAAACACGGTCCGGACTGGACGGTGCTGGGACAGGACATCGGTCTAGCTATGGAGTTCCGCTCGTCACGTTTGCCCAAGATGGTCCGGACTACAACGCAAAGGGACGAAGTGATGAACAGCGTGAGACGCGGACTGGCCCAAACAGTCCGTCGCCTGCCTGCCAAGATTCGGGACATCCTCGACGGTCGGGCTGGTTTGTCCGCATCGGGGGTAACAGAACTCGTACCTGCTGTCGTTACCTTGGAGGAATGGTACCCGGGGGCGCTCATAGCGGACCTTGTCCGGGCCGAGCTAAGCAAGGAAGGTGTTGTTGCGGGAAGATTTCAGTTGATGTCAATAAGAGATCTGGAGTGGCTGGCGACATGGGCGCAGCGTGAACACCCTGCGGTCGTCCTCCGAGACAAGCTGTCGGACCCCGCCCTGGATGACTTGTCCGTCAGCCAGTACCTTCGCAAGCGCGCCGATGAAAAGGGCCTTTCGTTCCCGCGGAGAGTACTCAAGGACAGGGCAAGTGCGTTCTTTGACGAAATCATTGGCTCTGACGGCCAAGGCGACCACATAGAGCCACAGTAGCCTTTCGACTTCCCCGAGCAGGCACCGCCTTGATTCCGGGTGCCTGCGAGTAGCTGGCCCGTAAGCCGTACATCTCCGATCCCGCAAACCTTGAATACGACGTGGTCGTTTCTTATGGAAACTCTATTGCCGGAACTTGTAGGGAGCAACCTCTCATGCGCCACGCGGGGACAAACAACGAATGGTAATAGTATTACCTTGGTGGTAGGCCGTACTGGACAGTTCCCGAACTCTCGTTTAAGAAGAAGTCGCTGGTTCCGTGCTTGCAGAAACTCTCGCTTTCAACCATCTGACAGGGGGTCATTGGCGAGATTATGAATCCAGCAGTCCACCATCGCGTCCAGTAGACAGAACCGCCAATTTCTCTTCTGTCACTCCCTCAGGCGTCAAAGGAATCATGTAAGTTAGAAGCGCCTCTTCCCCGGTCACCTTCACCTCCTTGAGGAAACTCCTGATGAAGGCTTTTCTCTCCACGAGTGTGGTCTCGTTCAACAAGTCGCGAAGGTCGGACGCGTAGCGGGCAACTGTATCTGAATCCGCAAGTTCCACGTGCCCTTCGGGGATCCGTTGCTCCAGTTCGCACTTTGCTGTCTGCAGCTGTTCCTTTCTCTGCCTGAGTTGCTGGATGCGCGGGGCCAAATCGACAAGTTGTATCCGCCCGGTCTCCAGTGCATCATACAGTTTGTCCAACCGGCGGTGCATGTCGCCGATCTCATGATCCAAACTTTCCAAGCGTTGGCGATATTCTACTTTATGTCCGTCCGTCTCCTCATTCACTATGTCGACCAATCTGGTGAGATTGTCCCTGGTCAGCACATGCTCCTTTATCTTTTCGATGACCGCGTTCTCGAACCTCCGGCTGTTCAGGTAACGGCCGGGACAAGCACCGGCGCCCTTCTTGAGCACGCCGCCGGCGCATCTGTGGAACCGTGCCGCCCGGCCGGACTGGCCAAGGCGAAACGGCCTCATGCGGCTGACCTGGTCCGATGCCAAGCTGCAGATCAGCTTCGGTGATGTAGCGGTCATCGCCCAGCTCATCCAGGGGAGCTTCCCCAACTACCGCCAGGTCATTCCGTCGAACAGCACGGCCACGGCCACCATCATGGCCGAGGACATGGAGCGGGC
>JAUSGG010000198.1 GCA_030649165.1 Armatimonadota bacterium | reverse complement strand
CAATACGATCAAGTTCTCGCCGCTCCTGCGGCGTCAAATCGATTCGTGGAAGCGCTCGCGCCATACTGCCTCCTACCTTTTTTTGTAGGATAACACGTACGCGAGTATTAGTCAATGTATTTCAGAAACGCACTACTAGTAGTCAGCAACAAGTCGGCTGTAGCCAGTCGTCGCCGTCTAGTCCCCGAAGGGGGACTTCGTGTAGTCGTAGCCGTGAATTCATTCGCCGGGCAGTCTCGCCGTGCCGGGTTTCAGCGCCTTCAGTCCGTTCAGCGTCTCAGCGGTTCAAAACGTGCGCAAACCGGCAGGCGCTCATATCTGGTGAGAACCGTCAACCGACAACCGTCCGAAAAAAAGTCAGCAAACGAACTTCCTGTCACGCCCAAATCGGCGAATTCTGAGCGTGAGTTCGTTTGGGAAAAACCGGAAATTCCCTCGTGCCCAAGCGCGCGAACGAACTGAACCTTGACAACTCAATAGGCAGGAGACCCGGCGACTGTTGGGCTGAGGATAGCGAGGATCGCCCTTACCTGTTGCCGGCCGTCTTATGGCACATTGCGGACAGGTATTCCTTCACTTCCCGCTCCGGCAGGTCGCGCCATTCGAGGTAGAAGTCGGCCACCGCAAAAGGTATCTGGGAGCTCACGATAGCCGTAACGAGCTCATCGGCATCCTTCTCGACCAGGCGGGCGGCCGGAGCGGAGGCGACCGGGGCCGCGGCCACCACCGTCCCTGGGTTGAGCGCCCTGACGTATCGTATGGCCGCCAGCATCGTATAGCCGGACGCCAGACCGTCATCGACTATTATCGCCGTTCGGCCCGCAAGGTCGGGAGGAGGCTTTTCTCCGCGCAGGGCCTTGTTGCTGCGCTCTATCTCCATCATCACCATCTCTGAAACGACCGCGATCTGCGCCTTCGTAATCCGCATACCTTCCACGAGTTGGCGGTTAAGCACGACGCTGCCGTCGATGGTCATTGCGCCGAACCCGGCTTCAGGGTTCCAGGGGATTGGGAGTTTGCGGGGCAGTACGAGGTCGAGCGGCGCCCGCAGGACCCGCGCAACCTCGCAGGCGACGGGCACACCGCCCATAGGTATGGCGAGCGTAACCACGCTGCCATCCCGGAACTGCAATAGCTTCCTGGAGAGCTGTCTGCCCGCGTCGGCACGGTCTTTGAACATGTTGATCACTGCGACACCAACCCCGGCGGCTCAGCCGGCGGCGGCCGCGCCGGCCCGATTCCGGCGGAGCAATTGTATTACTTCTTCATCCGTAACCTGACTGAAATCGGTGTACCAGTAGCCGACCGCCAGGAATGGAGATGGAGTGTGCAGACATACGAGTTCGTCCACTTCCGACCCGACACGATGAGCGGCGTCCGTGGAGGCAACGGGCGCGCCGGCGACAATCCTCTCAGGGCCCAGGGACTGCACGCCTCGGATCGCGGCCAGCATCGTATATCCCGTGGCAATCCCGTCGTCAATCATGAGAGCAACTTTCCCCGTCAGATCGGGCGGCTCCGTAGAACCTCGGTAAGCCTTCAGGCGTCTCTCTATTTCGGCGATTTGCGCCCGTGTTTCTCGCTCTACGTAATCCTCAGTCACTCTGAGCGCCCGGACTGTCATTTCATCGAGAATCCGGCCCGCTCCCCAGGCGCTCACGGCGCCTATTGCCAGTTCAGGCTGGTCCGGCGCGCCAAGTTTTCTGGGAGTTATAACGTCGAGCGGAGCGTTGATTGCCGACGCCACCTCAAATCCCACGACCACCCCGCCGCGCGGGATGGCCATCACGACGCAATCCCGCTCCGCAAGGTTCCGCAGGCGGAACGCCAGTTGTTTTCCCGCGTCAACGCGGTCCCGAAACAGCATATCCGCATCCTGGCCGCGCGTCTACAGGTCTTCCCACTCGTCCTGCTGGACGTATCGCGACAAAGACCTCCGCACTGCATTATCCTCTCGTCGCTCTCCCCGATTGCGTTTCTGAATGATGAGTGTGTACCTGGGCTCTCGCCCGGCTTTGGCGCGGCTAATCCGAGCGGACCGGTTACGACCGGCCATCGCTCCCACCTCCTTTGTTGTTCTTGAATATACCCATCCTTCGCGAACAGCCAACCTCCGCGTTCGTCCTTCTCCGGCATTTGTAATGCCGGAGGCTCTTCGCGGATTTGGAATGCGCAAGATCACCTTTCGCGCCTGGAACAGGATGCCCGGGTTCGGCGATTCGCCAGTCTCGCTCCCGAAATGGGCCGTTTCCCTGGAGCGGAGCGAAGAACCCGCCTTTCTGAAAACCACCCGCCCAGTTCATCCCGGCCCCGCGCTTTGTGCGAATGGAATACAAATGGAATAAGGGGACGCATCAGGGACGGAGCCTTTTTTGACAACTTTCTGTTCCCGTTCTATACTGCACCCATGCCAAGAGTCGCTCGCGCGCTGAGGACTATGCGTGGAGCAGTGCGGCTTTCCACCTGGGGCTGCGAAATGACAAGCTATTGCGGAGCAAGACCCAGTGGGGCGAGCCGGTAGAG
>JAUSGG010000197.1 GCA_030649165.1 Armatimonadota bacterium | reverse complement strand
TGGAAACCCCATAGCAACCTCCTATGCTCTAGTCATATCACTAGATTCCACATCACGAAGAAAAAATCCTCCTCCAAGCTGGAAGAGGACCTGAACTAATCTCATATTATCTAGTTAAAAGCCAAACTACAGTCCCTCTCCCTGGAAGGGAGAGGGCTGGGGTGAGGGTTGAACGTCTCGACTCAGAGAACGCCCGGTTTTCCCTCTTACCTTCCATCCTCACCCTAACCCTCTCCCTCAGAGGGAGAGGGAATTGCGCGGACATCCGGCCAAGACCCAACACCCCATCACCCAAGACCTCCCACGACGCCTACTCCTTCAGAGCGATCGCGTCGATCTCGATCAGCGCGTCCTTCGGCAGGCGGCAGACCTCGACTGTCGCCCTCGCCGCCGGATCGACTTCGAAATATCCGCCGTACACCTCGTTTACCGCCGCGAAGTTGTTCATATCAGTGATGTAGATCGTGGTCTTCAGAGCTTTGTCTAACGACGAACCGGCAGCTTCCAGGACAGCTTTCAGATTCTCCAACACCTGTTTCGTCTGCTCCGCAATGCCGCCCGGCGCGATCTGGCCGGTTGCCGGGTCCAACGGTATTTGCCCCGACGCGAAGACAAAACCGTTCGCCGTCACGGCCTGCGAATATGGACCTATCGCGGCCGGCGCTTTGCCGGTCGCAACAACTTGCTTACTCACGTTTTCCTCCTTATGCGGAATCGCTACAGCCTTCTTATCTCGGGCTGCGTCAAGGCGATGAGCGAGATCAGCGTCGCGACGCCAAACCCTCCAACAATCAAGGGGACCGTCACCCCAAAAGCACCGGCCAGATACCCGGCCATCAGGCTGCCAATGGGCGCCAGCCCTACGAAGACAAAGATGAACGCGCTCACCGCGCGGGCGCGATACTCGTTGTCCGCCAGCGTCTGCACGAGAGTATTGATGGTCTGATTATACGTCACGTTGGATGCTCCGAGAAGCATGAAAAGCACGACGGAGAGGGGGTAGCTCCTTGAGAACGAGAGCGCAAGCATGACGAGCGCGCTTGACATGCCGGCGAGGAGCAGCATCTTGCCGCGGCCCTTTCCGCGTGTGTCGCCGGCCAGGCGGAACGCGCCTAACGCCGCTCCAATCCCGACACTCGACATAAGCGACCCGTATCCCGTCGCTTTCAGTCCGAGGACCTTTGACGCAAGCTCGGGCATGAGCGTCAGGTACGGCAGTACGAGAAGACTCGGGATGCCGCTCATCAGCACGAGCGGGCGGATTGTCGGATGCCTGTAGATGTAACCCATGCCGGCCCAGAAGTCGGCCCAGATCGGGTTATCCCCGTTACAGGCCGGAGAGGTGTCGCTTCTGATCATCGCCAGGGCGACTATCACCGCAATGAACGAAAAGCCGTTCGCATAGAAGCACTTTGCGACACCTACGTGGGAGACCAGAGCGCCCGCAATTGCCGGGCCGAGTATTCTGGCTACGTTGAACGCCGCAGAGGTCAGCGGTATCGCCTGAATCAGCAACTTCTTCCCGACCAGGTGGGCCGGAAGCGAGTGCCGCGCGGGGGTCTCAAAAGCGCTCATCATTCCCGCGAGCATCGCCAACACCGCAATCGTCCACACTCCGGCAAGATGTGCGTCCACAAGCGCGCCCAGCACGAACGCGATCACCATCAGGCCGCTCTGCGCGATCAGCAGCAGCCGCCGCTTATCGACCCGGTCGGCAACTACTCCTCCCAGCAGAGTGAGGACCATCGGCAGTTGGCCGAAAAACCCCACCAGTCCGACATAAAAGGTCTTCTCGGTGATCTGGTAGATGTACCACGCCTGCGCCGCGCCCTGGAGGTGGGTTCCCACCCACGAGACGAGCGTACCGGTCCAGTATAGTCTATAATCGCGATTGCGCAGGACGTTGAGCATCAGTTGTCGGTTCGTCAGTTGTCGGTTGTCAGTTGCGGACAGACGATAACGCTTGGACGCGCGCGAATGCCGCGGTTCCTGCAGCGTCTGCAGGCGAAGCAGGGTTCCGGTTCGTCCGGGCTCGCCACGTATTTCAGAACCCATCCGCCGACCTCGGACAGGATATCGCGGGTGAGAAAAGAAGTTGCTAACTTGCGTTAGGGTCTCCCGGGCCGTGGAAACCGCGCCATCTTGACAAGGCCCCACCTGGCCAGCCGAAACGTCAGGGCGGTCCAAAGGCACCCGAACCCGTACTTGACGCTTCGCCGGAAGTTTATCGAAGATGCGTGCGGATCGTACTTAGTCGGGCAGCTTACCTCTCCTACCCTGAAACCGAGCCACAGTATCTGGGCCAGCATTTGGTTATCGAAGACGAAATCGTTCGAATTCACATCCAGCGGCAGGTTCCTCAGCGCTTCGGCGGAGAAGGCCCGGTATCCGGAGTGATATTCGGACAGCTTAGCGCCCATCAGAAGGTTTTCGAAAAGAGTCAGGAAGCGGTTGGAGACGTACCGCCACACCGGCATTCCCTGCTTCATGGCCTGTCCGCCGAGTATCCTGGAGCCGATGACGCAATCGTACACGCCGTTTCCGATCAGAGACGCCATTGCCGGTATGAGCTGCGGCGTGTATTGGTAGTCGGGGTGGACCATTATGATAATGTCCCCTCCCTCTTCCAGAGCCAGTCTGTAGCAGGTCTTCTGGTTCGCGCCGTAGCCGGTGTTGATCTCGTGGACTAAGACTTTGGTGTTGCTCAACCGCCGCGCTTCGGCCACGGTGTCGTCGTGACTGGCGTCGTCCACGACGACAACCAGATCGACGACGCCCTGTTCCATGACCTCGTCGTGCGTCTTCCGGATGGTCTGTTCGGCATTATAGGCCGGCATGACTACTATGACTTTTTTGTCTTTGTACATGTGAGGTCAATACCGAGACGGGTTCGGGACTTGTCCTTCGACCAGCGGCGTTCCCATGAGCCTAATATAGCAGATCACTGTGACGGGGGCAATCGGCGAGGGACAGGAATGAGGAGTGAGGTATGAGGCACGAGCGCCGGCGCACGCCTGGGGGCGGGGGAGGTCCTTAGGGTCTTATGAACCTATGAACCTACAACCCTACAACCCTGACCTGCAGGACTACTCCTGAAACGCCTACCACTTCGACGTCAGCCCCTTTAGGGATCGGTCCTTCCAACGACTCGGCGCTCCACGTCTCCATATCGACTATCACGTTCCCGCGCGGCGAAAGAGTGGTTGCGGCCTTTCCCCGCTTGCCGACCAGCGCCTCCATGCCGGTGACAACGGGCCTCCTGCGCGCCTGGAGCAGCTTTCCAACCACGAAGATGAAGAACAGCGCAAACAGCGCGCTCGCCAGGGCGACCAGCCAGGGGCTCGTCCGCACGGCGGGGAGCGTCGGAGAGACGGGCGTCAGCGGGACGTAAAGCAGTAACGATCCGAGCACAAATGCTACGACTGCCCCCATACCCAGCGCGCCGAATCCGTGGGTATGAAACTCGGCCACCATCAGGCCGATTGCGACCAGTATCAGCCCTACGCCCACCCCGCCTACGGGAAGCGCGTCGAACGCTACAAAAGCCAGAGCCAGCGATATTACACCGATGACGCCGGGGAAAAACACGCCGGGGTGGTAGAACTCTGACGCTATGCCTATTATGCCGACAAGCAGAAGCAGGTACGCGATGTTGGGATCCGTGATCACGTGAAGCAGCCGTTCGACGAAGCCCATGGGCAGTTCCACGGTTCTCGCGCCGCGAGTGCGCAGGATCACAACGCCGCGCACCGTGTGTACCTTCCTGCCGTCCGCCTGGCGCAGCGCGCTTTGCAGGTCGGGCGCTATAAAATCGACAACCTTGAGCTTCATGGCCTCTTCCGCGCTTATTGAAACACTTTTTCTAACCGCCTCCTCCGGCCACTTGGCGTTCCGATGACGTTCAGTCGCGAGAGACCGCGCCGTGGCCGCGGCGTCTTCGATGAGTTTCGCGCGCATTGTCGAGTCCTCGCCGCCTGACATCGAAACGGGAGTGGCCGCGCCTATGTGGGTGGCGGGCGCCATCGCCGCCACGTGGGCCGAAATGGTGATGTACATTCCCGCCGAGGCCGCCCTTGCGCCAAGTGGGGAAACGTAGACTATGATCGGGACCCGCGAGTTTAGAATGGTCTTGATCATGGTCTGCATGCTGGAGGCTAGTCCGCCCGGAGTGTCGAGCGTGACGACAAGAGCCTCAGCTTTCTCGCGCTCCGCGATTGCCGCGGCGCGCGAGAGGTAAGAGGCGCTGAAGGGGTTGATGACTCCCCTGATCGCGGCCACATAGACTGTTCTTCGGTCCTGCTGGGACCCGACGCTGCCCGCCGAAGCGACGAGCAGCAGGCAGACCAAGAGCCGGATCGCCAGTCTTCGGACCAGGCGTCTATTCACCCTTGTCCCCCATTGCTTTCCTCGCGTGGTCCGTCAGCGGCTCGACCAGCTTCATGAGTTCCAGAGGCACCACTATCTTGGTCGCGTCCGTCGCGCCGAGCGCTCGCAGCGCGTCGAGGTACTGAATGCTCATGGTATTGCTGTCAACGCCCTGGGCAACCTCATAAACCTTTTGCAGCCCAGTGGCATAACCTTCCGCCTGCAGAACTCTGGCCTGCCTGTCGCCGTCGGCCCTGAGTACGGTCGCCTGCTTTTCACCTTCCGCTCGGAGGATCGTCGCCTGTTTCTCGCCTTCGGCCACGTTAACGGCCGCTTCGCGCTTGCCTTCGGCCTCCAGCACCGTCGCGCGGCGTGACCGCTCGGCCGACATCTGACGGGTCATGGCCTCCTGGACCTCCCTGGGCGGGACGATTTCGCGAATCTCGACCGCCGTTACCTTGATGCCCCAGCGGTTGGTCACCTCGTCCAGCTTCACCCTGAGGGTTTCGTTGATTGCTTCGCGGTTCGCCAGCACATCGTCCAACAGCATTGACCCGACGACCGCTCTGAGTGTGGTGATGGCAATTCCGCGGGCTGCGCCAAAGAAGTCGTAAACCTGCACCACGCTGAGCAGGGCGTCAACTACCTTCATGTAGACGTAGAAGTCGATCGCAACGCCCGCGTTGTCTTTTGTAATGGCCGACTGCGGGGGCACGTCGAAATAATTCTCGCGAAGATCGACCCTCTGCGCGCGGTCAGCAAATGGTATAAGCAGCACCAACCCCGGCCCTTTGGCCCCAAGGACCCGGCCAAGCCGGAACACAATGACACGCTGATACTCCGGAGCGACCTTTATGGCCGAAGCAAACAGAATCAGGACAAAGAACGCAACGATAGCAACTCCAACTATGGCCCCTTCAGACATCGACGCCACCTCCGCAAAGATTGCCGGGCAGGCCGCCCGGCTGCTTGCTTACTGTTTAGCGACCGGCGGCGTTTCTCCTCCCGTCACGGAATGACGTCCTGCCCGGAGCGCGAGGTTATCCGAGGCTATCGTTTTTTCAGCCGGTGTGGGGTGTAGACGCAGTAGGGTTCTTCGGTAAGGTAGTTGCCGGTGGCGGCGTAGGCCCGGGCCCTGCATCCGGCGCAGACCATCTTGAACTCGCACGGCCCGCATTTGCCCTCGAGTTTGCTGTCGTCTCTCAGGGTGAGGAACAGCTCGGAGTTGTTCCAGATGTCGGGAAACGGCTGCTGCCGGACGTTGCCCGCCAGGAGCGGGAGATAGCCGCACGGATAGACATCGCCTTTGTGCGATATGAAGCACACGCCCGTGCCCGCGAGGCAACCCTTGGTCATGGCCTCGAATCCGTGGGTTTCCGACGTAATCTTGATGCCTTCCGCCGCGGCCCTTTGGCGCATAATGCGGAAATAGTGCGGCGCGCACGTCGCCTTGAGGTTGATCTTGACCTCTTTGGACTTGTCGTAAAACCAGTTGAGAGCGTCTTCGTACTCCCGCGGCGAAATCATCTCCTCATCCGCGATCTCTTTACCGCAGCCGGTCGGCACGAGAAGGAATATGTGCAAGGCCGCCGCTCCCATCTCTACGGCCATATCGAGTATGTCCGGAATCTGGGTCTGATTGTGCTTTGTTATGGTGGTGTTGATCTGGAACGGAATGCCCGCCGCCTTCGCGTTTTCAATGCCCCGGAGGGCCGCCTCGAACGCCCCGGGCTGCCGGCGGAACGCATCGTGGGATTCGGCGTTCGAGCCATCGATGCTGACGCTTATCCGCTGGACGCCGCAGGATTTCAGCCTTTCCGCGGCTTCGCGGGTCAGCATGGTTCCGTTGGTAGCGAGGCACACCCGCAGTCCTTTTGAAGTTCCGTAGGACGCGATGTCGTAGATGTCGTCGCGCACCAGCGGCTCGCCGCCGCTCAGTACAATCACGGGTTTGGCGAACGACGCGATCTCGTCCAGGAGTTTGAACGACTCCTGGGTGGTCAGGTCGTCGGGGGACCGAAAATCCACCGCGGAGGCGCGGCAGTGTACACACTTCAGATTACAAGCCACGGTCGTCTCCCAGAAGATCAGGCGAGGAACGTACTCCGATGGCTTCCAGGCCGGCCTGCGCGCGTCGGTTTGGTGGGTTGTGCTCTCTGTCATTGTGCGCAAATGCTCCAAGCAGGTTCTACATATACAGTTTACACCGGATTTGGTGTTTTGGACAAACGGTTTTGGGGAGTCGAGGGAGTCGAGGGAAGAGGAGACCTGCGGTCGGGGTTTTGTGCGGGGTCGGAGACCCGGGCACAGCGTGGAGTCGAAGGAGTCGAAGGAGTCGAGGGAATCGACGGTAGCCCCCTCCCCATTCAGGGGAGGGCTGGGGTGGGGTCGAGTCCGGTATCCAACTTCCAACCTCCAAATCAGGGGTGGGGTGGATGCGTGTACAAAAAAATGCCCGCTTTTTGAGAGCGGGCCCATGAAAGCTCAACACTTCATGGAGGAGAAAAAGGATGTTTGTGTCTGATTATGTATGTTGCAAGAATCGTGCCAATCGGGCGGGTTGCACTGATTTTTTTGGGAATAAGGGGAGGGAGCCTTTTTTGACAACTCTCTGTTCCCGTTCTATACTGCACCCATGCCAAGAGTCGCTCGCGCGCTGAGGACTATGCGTGGAGCAGTGCGGCTTTCCACCTGGGGCTGCGAAATGACAAGCTATTGCGGAGCAAGACCCAGTGGGGCGAGCCGGTAGAG
>JAUSGG010000193.1 GCA_030649165.1 Armatimonadota bacterium | reverse complement strand
TCGGAGAGGAATTGGGTGTTGACCGACCCCGGACGGTTGATCTTCTTGAGCAGGTTGTAGTTGTCATACTCGAAAAGGGATGCGTCCCCTTATTTCATGATGCTTGGCTTTTAGACAGCAGCGAGAATCCACAGACACGGGGCGCACAGATTGACAGGGAAATCAGTGGACACGGAGACAGAACAGCAGAGATTATTTTGGACAGCATTGGGAAAAAGCAGATTCCTCGTTGCTCGCAATGACGTCGCCGGTGGGTACTCACCATTCGTAAACTGTTACGGTATGAGTGACGAGTAGCAAGATTGGGTATTATTGCAGAGGATGTTTTAGGGAGACAGCATTATATGATTGCCTGTCTCCCTTGTCATAGGAGACGATGTGAGAGTTGCCGATTTGCTTGTAAGATGCCTTGAAAACGAAGGGGTGGAGTACGTGTTCGGGGTGCCGGGCGAGGAAATGCTCGACATTCTCGACGCCATCGTTGATTCCAAGATCAGGTTCGTGAGCACGAGACATGAACAGGGAGCGGCCTTTATGGCCGACACTATCGGCCGGCTTACAGGTCACGCCGGAGTAGCCATTTCCACCCTCGGTCCGGGCGCGATGAACCTTGCAACCGGTATCGCCGACGCCCACCTGGACCACGCGCCGCTAGTTGCCATAACGGGCCAAATCGGTCTGGAAGCAACGCACAAGGAATCCCACCAATACATCGACACCACGGAGATTTACCGGCCAATCACCAAATGGAGCACGCGCATCGACACGCCCGACATCACGTCGGAAGTCGTTCGCAAGGCTTTCAAGACGGCGGAGGCCGAGAAGCCGGGCGCGTGTCACATCGAGGTCCCGGAAGACATCGCCGCCCAGGATGTCGAAGGCGAGCCTATCTCCCGGCGGTCGGTCGTGCCGCAGTCCCCGAGGCCGGAGGCCGTCAGGCTTGCCGCGAACCTGATAAACCATGCGGAAAGGCCGATCATCCTGTCGGGAAACGGCGTCATACGGGGCCGGGCGTCCGCGGAGCTGCGCGCATTTGCCGAGAAGACGAATATCGCGGTCGCGAACACGTTTATGGGCAAGGGCGCCATATCCGCAACCTCGGATTTGTCGGTTTCCACGATAGGGCTGCAGGCCAGAGACCACGTCTCCTGCGGATTTGACCGCGCCGATCTGGTGATAGCGGTCGGATATGACCTGGTGGAGTATTCACCCCGCCGGTGGAACCCGGACCACGACAAGACTATCGTCCACATCGACTTCACGCCCAGCGAAGTGGACGAGAGCTACGTGCCGGCGGCGGAGGTGGTCGGCGACGTTGCCTCCAGCCTCCGTGAGTTGACCCGGCTTGTCCACGAGCGCGACAAGTGCGACTATTTCGACAAGCTGCGCGGTTTCATAGTTGGGGAGATGGAGTCCCACGCTAATGACAAGAACTATCCGGTAGCGCCGCAAAAGCTGATCTACGATCTTCGGCAGGCCCTGGCGTCCACGGACATTCTGATCAGCGACGTGGGCGCGCATAAGCTGTGGATTGCCCGGATGTACCCCACTTACGAGCCGAACACGGTCCTTATGTCCAATGGACTGGCGGCGATGGGATTTGCCCTCCCCGCCGCGATTGCGGCGAAGCTCGTTATGCCCGATCGTAAGGTCGTCGCAGCCTGCGGCGACGGCGGTTTCCTGATGAACGCGCAGGAAATGGAGACGGCCGTCCGGCTGCAACTGCCAATAGTAGCAGTCATTTTCAACGATTTCGGTTACGGACTGATTCGGTGGAAACAGATGGGTAAATACCATAGGGAGTGCGGAGTGTCGTTCGGAAACCCTGATTTCGTGAAGTTTGCCGAGTCGTTCGGCGCGAAGGGATATCGACCGCGGGACGCGAGCGAGACTCTCCCGGCGCTGCAAGAGGCGCTGCGGCAGGACGTTCCCGCCATCGTGGATGTTCGTGTGGATTACAGCGAAAACTTCAGGCTGTCCGAACGGCTGGGACAGATGATATGCCCGACTTGAGTTGAGTGTTGAGGTTGAGAAATCCGCGTAGGCGGTTGATATGGCAATTATCGATCCTTCGGTAGCAAAGCGGCAGCGACGCTGCCGAAGGACGCAAGTTCCCGGAGGTGGCTGATATGGCGATTGGGACGTTACCGAAACCGATGAAGTGCAGAATGCTCGTTGGCAACGAGTGGAAAAGCTCGGACGAGAAGATCGAGATCAGAAGCCCCTATAACCATGAGATAGTCGGCACGACATATATGGCCGCGCCGGATGCTATCGATGGGATAATACGTTCATCGCTGGCGGGATTTGAGGCGATGAGAAAGATGCCCAGCTACAAGAGGTACGAGCTTCTGCAGGGCATTGCGCAGCGAATCAGAGACCGCGAGGAGGAACTGGCGCGGACGATGACCCTGGAATCCGGCAAACCCATCAAGGATTCGAGGGGCGAGGTCGACCGCGCCATCATGACTTTCACGATCGCGAGCGAAGAGGCAAAGCGGCTGCCGGGGGAGACCATACCTCTGGACCTGAACCAGGTGTCCGAGGGCAGGTTCGGCATAATCCGGCGGTTCCCGATAGGCCCAATTCTGGGAATCACCCCGTTCAACTTCCCGCTGAACCTGGTCGCCCATAAGGTGGCCCCGGCCTTGGCGTCCGGCAACTCGATCATAATCAAACCCTCGGCCCGTACGCCGCTGACGGCCCTTCTGCTCGGGGAGATCGTCCTTGACGCCGGCGCTCCGGCGGGCGCGCTGAACGTCGTACCGTGCTCCAATGAGGTAACCGCGCTTCTGGTGGCCGACGACCGGATCAAGATGATAACCTTCACCGGCAGCACGGAAGTCGGTTGGGGACTGAAGGCCAAGGCAGGCAAGAAGCGCGTGACGCTGGAACTCGGCGGCAACGCGGCGGCGATTGTAGACGAAGGGACAGATCTGGACTATGCGGTGAAACGGCTCACCGTCGGAGCTTTCTACTACGCCGGCCAGAGCTGCATATCCGTGCAGAGGATATACATCCACAGGCCCTTGTACAAGGAGTTCCTCGACAAGTATCTGCGGCAGGTAAAGACGTTGAAGATCGGCGATCCATTGGACGAAACGGTAGACCTCGGCCCGGTGATCGACCAGATTGCCGCCGACAGGGTCGAAGAGTGGATCAATGAGGCTGTCAACCGTGGCGCGCGGATACTCACCGGCGGCAAAAGAGACGGCTGGGTATTTGATCCCACCGTTCTGGAAAACGCGCCGCGTGACGTGAAAGTGAGCTGCGCGGAGGCATTTGCCCCGCTGGTGACCGTGTCCGCATTCGACGACTTCCACGAGGCTATAGATGCTGTGAACGACAGCGATTACGGCCTGCAGGCGGGGGTCTTCTCGAACAACCTCAAGCACATAATGACTGCTTACGAGGAGATGGAAGTCGGCCAGGTGATCGTAAACGACGCGCCAACGTACCGAATAGACCACATGCCCTACGGCGGCGTGAAGGACTCCGGCTTCGGCAGGGAAGGCATTCGTTACAGTATCGAGGAGATGACGGAGATAAAGCTGCTGGCAGTGAATGCGATGTGAGCGATAGGTATGGTATAATCTGGAGGGTTTCGCTGGAGACATGGGAGAGGACTGGATGACAGAACGCCTACTTCAATTGCACATACGGAAGCTGCCGGAGGGAGTGTACCTCGCCACGTGCGAATCGCTGCCGGGCTTCCTGGCTCAAGGACGGACTATCGCGGAAACCGTAGAGATCGCCCAGGATGTAGCTCGCAAACTGATCGAGTCTTACGTGGAACACGGCGATCCGGTGCCGGAGCCATTATCAGGCCAGTTGCCCGCCGAATTCGATGTGTCGATATCGGTTGCCGCATAATGGGCAGACTGTCCGGCATGTCGGCATCCGACGTGATCCACAAGCTGCGAGCAGCCGGATTTGTGTTTGACCGCATGGCGCGCGGGAGTCACGAGGTATGGCGTAATGCCACTACTGGATTTCGCGTAATCGTGCCCAACCACCCCGGAGACATGCCCGAAGGAACCGTGCGCGCGATAGTGAGGGGATCGGGCATATCGGTGGAGGAGTTCTTGCGACTGTAACCGCGCTTCCACTGGGTGGCCCGTTCCCGGTCAGGAATTCGCACATCCCGACTTGGCTTTGAGGTGGGGCGGTGACAATCTTGTCGGCGCCCCATTTCCGCATCCACCTTTCCACCTCTGACAATCCACCATCTCGCGGATTGTGAATGCCACATACCAAGGGCCCGGAAGATCGACCTCTACCGCCGCGAACGTTTCGGGACCGCCCATGCGTCTAAGACTTGGAGGAGACGGCTATGTCGGAAAGGCAAGATCGCGCTGTCGAGAACATGTGGGTCTCACACAAGGACTACCTCAGGCGTATGCTGATAGGGATCACCCGTGACGTCGACCTGACCGACGACTACTGAAATCCGATCATCCTCGATTCAACTCCACCATCAGCGCGTGCCGCCACCAGCCCCTTCATCCCCCTATCCTCCTCTATCAGCCTCGGCAGCCAGGTTTCGCCGAGCACGAGGAGAGCGGTCGAAAGCGCATCCCCTTCCGTTGCGTTGGGTCCGACGACGGCGGCGAGGACGGCGTTTTGGGAAGGATAGCCTGTGCGGGGATCTATCACGTGGCCGTATTCGATGCCGTGAATAGTGAACGATTTGCCGTGCGCGGCGGAGACTGAGAGCGACGAGTCGCGCAGGCCCGCTACGGCGAGTATCTTCTCCGGCTCCGCCGGGTGGCGGATCGCGACCCGCCAATCCGGGCCGTCCGGCGGAGCGCCGATGCCGTAGACAGAGCTGGTCCCACCATGAATCAGCGCGCTGGAAACACCGACGTCCCTTAAGATATCCGCCGCCCTCTGAACCGCATGGCCCTTGCCTATTGCGCCTAAGTCCAGACTGACGCCTTCAAGATCGAACCGAACGCTGGAGGATGCTTCGTCCAAAACGACGTGCCGCATTCCCGTAAGCCGGCGAGCCGCCTCCAACTCGCCGGCCTCCGGCTTTCTGCCTTTGCCCTGCACAAGCCCCCAGCATTGCATCAGCGGGCCAACCGTGATATCGAACGCGCCTTCCGTAAGTTCGTTGAGGCGCTGAGTCTTCCGCAGCAGCCTGAAGAGGGACGGATCGATGCGAACCGATTCGCGCGCGGCGCGAACGTTGATGTCCGAGATCTCGCTGTCGGGCCGAAAAGCGCTGAGCCGGGCATCGAGACGCTCGACCTCGTCCAGCGCCTCCTCCCCGGCCGCTCGAAGACGAGACTCATCCTCCCCGCAGAGAACAATCTCAAAGCGGGTCGCCATTGCGTTGCGGGAAAGGGTGATGACGCTGGAGAATGAGGTCATTTCTTTGGGGCAAACCGCGGATGAACACAGATAAACACGGATGTTAGAGCTGCGGTAACGGGCAATAGCGCGCCGCCGGCAACTTCCGGCGACGCGCTATTTGATTCCCGGATTGTTCTATACCACCTTCATCTTCACCGGATCGAATTCGATCATCTTGCCCTTCTGCCACGACATCTCGGCCAGGGAGACAATCACCTGCACTTTGGTGGCGAGGTCGATATCGCAATTCGGCTTTCCGTTTGTGCGGATCGCTTCCAGGAAGTTCCGCCAGTGGTCGGTCATGCTTCCGGCCGCGCCCTCCACGTTCTCCTGGTACGGGTCGATCTCGTCCACGTACGGACGCTCGGGCTTAATATCAATCTTGTTGCCGCCGAAATAGATGCTCGCCTTGTTGCCGCGGATCACATCATCGAGCCCCTTCTCGTTGCAGGTAGCGCCGGCGATGACCATGGTGCTGCCGCTCGGAAACTCCACGAGCATCTGAGTGTTATCCGCCACGTCACGGTCCGGGTGGGCGACGATAGTCCCGATACACGCGACATGCTTTGGATACTCCGGACCAAGCGCGACCATAAGCGGATGCAGCCGGTGCGGGAACAGATCGGACAAGATGCCGGCGGAATAGTCGGAAAACTTCCTCCAGCGGAAATAACGCCGCGGGTCCCACGCCCTCGGCTTGCAGTTCCCCAGCCACGTCTTCCAGTCGAGATTACTCTCGTTGGCTTCCGGGTCGATGGGATAGTTCCACTCGCCGTCCTTCGAGTTGCGACAGTAGCTGCCCTGGCTCCAGACGACTTTGCCGATCTTGCCGTCCTTGATGAGCTGGTTGGCCCTGCGCCAAATTGCCGCGCTGCAGCCCTGCGAACCGACCTGGACAACACCTTTGGTCCGCGTCACCGTCGCGCGCAGCTTCAACGCCTCGTCCAGGGTGCGGGTCATAGGCTTCTCGATGTAACACGCCCTCCCGCTCTCCAGCGCGTCCGTCGCGATCTTCGCGTGCCAGTGTTCGGGAGTTCCGATCAGGACCACATCCACGTCCTTGTCTTCGAGCAACTTCCGGTAATCGTGGTATATCTTGTTCGCCGCGACTTTCCCCTCTTTGGCGGCCTGCATCTTCCGCTTATTCCAAATGTCACAGACCGCCACCGGCTGGACGTTCATCGATTCGGCGAGCGACATAACGGCCTGCACGTGGCGCAGCCCCTGGCCGCCGACGCCTATGAACCCGACATTGATCCGGTCATTAGCGCCCAGGACTCTCATCGGCGCCACCGAGTATACCGGACTGGTCGCCAGTGAACTGACCATCACCCCCGCGGCGGTCACACCGGCAGCTTTCAAGAACTCTCTCCGCGTCAAACCCTTGTCATTATTCTGATCCACGAGGTATTCCCCTTTCCCTATGCTAGATCGAACCATTCCTTCTGGAATATAATCTTAGAGCCGTTGACCACGGCTTCGTTGACCTTAATCGCCGTTACGGCGGCCCGGTAGCCTTCCTGAGGTCCGCAGGACGGCTTGGAGCCCGCCCTGACGTTTGTCAGAAACTCCTCCACTGAATAGTAAAGCTCATCCTTGGTGGTGTCCACGACAGCGTCCTTGCCGGGCTCTTTCCCTTCCGCGATCAGCTTGGTCGAATCGGCCAGGAGAACGATGCCGCTCTCGTCGCCGATCTTCTCCTTGCGCGCGTATACCTCCCAGTCGAGCATCGGAGAGTCGGCCTCCCGGACCATCCAGGCGTGTTGCCTGCGCATCAGGATGGCTCCGTACGTGCCCTGAAGGAGCTCGTAGTCCCCGTCGAACGAGTTTCCAAGCGTCGCGTCGTATAACATACGCGCCCCATTCGGGTATTCGATCACGCACTGGACCGTATCCGCGACATCGCGCCCGTCCTTCCATGCCATAACCGAACCCACACCGGTAGCGCAGGTCGGAACGGCGGCCATATACCACGACATCAGATCGATCTGATGCAGGCCGACCTCGCCGATAAGCCCCGCCGATGTCTTGCTGGACACCTTCCAGTTCAACTCCGCCTCGCGCTCGGGGGTCGCCGCCGCCCGTTTCCAGCTCTGCCTTTTGTGCCACTGCGCTCTTGCCTCGATCATGTCGCCGAGCGAGCCAGACTTTACGAAACGACTCACGTGCTTGCGCATCGGGTTGGCCCGAAGCTGCTGACCGATCTGGAATATCTGCTTTTCGCCAAGAGACGCCTTGGCCATCGCCTTGCAGTCATCGACGTCGATCGCCATCGGAGCTTCGCAGTACACGTGCTTGCCGGCCTGCAGCGCGGCCAGAACGATATCCTTGTGCAGACCCGACGGGGTGGCGACGAAGACGGCCTCGATCTCTTTCTTACCCAATATCTGCATGTAGTCGAGGAGCGTCGCCGCGTTGGGGGCGGACTCTTTTCCGCGCGTGAGGAAAGGCTCATAAGTGTCGCAAATGCCGGTAACGGCCGCGTTTGGGAATCTGGCGAGGGCCGTCAACAACTCCTTGCCCCTGATTCCGCAGCCGATCACCGCGCAGTTGACGGGAGGTCCCGCCGGAGCCGTCCCGGCGCTCTCCTGCGCCGCGAGTTCCTCAGCCGTAAGCCATACCGCGGCGGTCGCGGCCGTCGCGCCGATGAGAAACTCCCGCCGGCTCAAGGTGAATTTCGTCATACCGCAATCTCCCAAGTTGATCGGCGGCCCATACCAGCAGGGAGGGCAGCCGGCAGTCTCACTATATTGAGTATACTACGGATGAGGACGTAAAGAGAAGGGCTGGGGTTTCATCGTAAGAGTTCAGGCTTGGTGAGTACGACTCTCTTCGCTGCTCACCCCCGAGGAGAACGGGAGCGTAATCCCCTCTCCCTTGAGGGAGAGGGTTAGAGCCTGCCCTGAGCGTAGCGAATGGGGTGAGGGTGAAAGTTCTCTCCATTTCTGAACTCTTACGTTTCATCTCGTAGGCTGTGAGTTCATGGGTTCACTGAATCTTAGGGATCGAAGATTGTAAGCAGACGCGCGGTGCAGTTCAGCCTCGGCAGCCCACCTGCTGTTTGGGTTCTTCTTCGCGAACTCGCGCAGCATCTTCTCGCCGTCTCCATACTTATGGCTGTTCCATACAGCCATTGCGGAGGCGAATTCCTGGTCCTCTGCTTCCACAACTATATCGTTAGTGGGTACAAGCTTTGTCTCGCTCAGCGCTCCAACGCCCTGAGATCCAGCGAGGAGCCCGCAGACAGCGAACGCGAGCAATACCACAACAGACTTTGTCTTCATCCTTGCTCCTTTCGGACGTACGCCATGTTCGCAGTTAGGGCAGTCCCGATCTGCGCTTGACGAAAAAGCGGCTGCTGGCTCCGTTTCTTCCTTTGCTGCCCAAGGCGCTACGGGGGCGGCCACGCATAACATGCCATGGACAGTCCCACGTACAAAACAAAGCCTGCTACGGACATTATCCACCAATACTTCCAAGGATAATCTCTCATAGCTCTAAACACAGCTTCTCGCCGTACGGCCGGCTTTATTCTGAGCAGCAGCGCAAAAAAGAGTATGAGGCCATATCCTCTCCACAACCAGGTCAAGACTCCGGCAAAAAGCATGCCGCCGACTACCAGCGCCGCCCATGTGCCTCCACTCAGGAATCTATCCAATGCTCTGGCAACTTCAGCCAGCAATGGGCCTATCCATGAGAGGGTGATGGTTCTGAACCGATGGGGCGAGTCCTTTTCTTTCATCATATTCGCAGTCCCGAGCGCGAACAGGATGAGAGCCAATATAGCGCCAACTCCCCGCGCATATAACGGAGCCAGAACAAGCACGACCAGCCATCCTACCACACAAAGCCCGATCATAGTCATTGTGCTCCGCGTTCACGTGGCGGACAGAACATACAAGGACCGGGGCGTTCACGCTGCCGCCTTTCCTCGTCCCGGCAGGCCTGGTTACAGATTCCTTCAAACCTCTCGTACGGTCCTCGACAATACGCATTGGCGATCAGGATTCTGGCCAGAAGATTCACACCGAATCCTATCACACAGCCTGCCGCGCATGGGAGCAAGCCGATTTCTCCGTCTATTATGTTGGCGATGACGCACCCCGCAGCGCAATTGGCAAACCCCTCCCATCCAATCACATCGCTGTCGCCAATAGTATCCCGAATACATTCACTGAGATGGTCACGGGCTTCAGACATGCAATCATTCCACCAAGCCATACAATAGTTGCAATCCGTGTCATACTTTCCCGTGGGGTCTATATATGTAGTGGGTTTACCTTTGGCGTATCCATACAAGTTAGTTCCGCCTCTGTAACCAATGGGATCGGCGCTGATAAACCTGCCATTAGTCGGGTCGTAGTAACGCATCTGAAGCAAATATAGGCCTGTTGTCTTCGAATAGCAGTACCCATAATCCCCCGCAAAGCCGTAAGGATTCCGCAAGTAGTTTGGATCATCCGGTTGATGAATCTGCGTCACACCGTATGCGTCTGAGACGTAGAGATGAGTCACAGATCCCGTGTCCGATGTCACGTTTCTCACGCTTCCAAGCCCATCCTCGTGAAAAACACGCCACTGCTCGTCAATGTACTTCTCAGGCCCCGCGTACAACGCAGTCATGTTGCCGCTCACGGCTTCTTCAGAGACCGTCCGTCCATCGTAATAGAACGTCACCGTCTGCCCGCCCTCGGTCTTCTGACACCTGAGTCCTCGCCCGTCGTACTTATACCGGGCGATGGCGACACCGCCTTCGACAATGCACATCAACTTGTTCCGGCAATCCCAGGCGTATGCGCGGGTTGTGCCGTTCTCCGTGGCTGAGGTCATATTACCCCCTATCGTCGTAACTGTACGAGCCGCTCTCCGCGCCGGACTTCCCCGTCAACTGGTTCAGCGAGTTATACGTATAGCTCGTCGTGCTCTGGCCAACTGTTTTGCTGGTCCGGCCTCCGGCGACGCCGCAGGCCATGTTCTTCCACTTCACTCGTTCAGTCCTCTCTACTCCCCATCACCAGGCTGGGCCGTTTCGGGCAAAGGATTTCCCGAAACAATGGAATCCGAACTCTCTGGTTTCAAGCGCGACCATATAACCGCGCCTGCCCACACCGCAACAGCCGCCTGTGCGGGCACAATGGTAGGTTTGAGAATCGAAGCGAGGCTGTCGAACGGTACCAGCCTGAGGCCCATGTTGATTCCAACTAACAAGCCAATCACTCCGTCAGGAATCAGAGTCGCCGCAAGGTATATCCCTATTCCTCTCTTGGAGAACACGAAACCAATCGACGAAACGCAGGCATTCCACGGAGCCAATCTCCTCGCGGCGGCAACAGCAGCACAGAGCATTGCCAGAAAAGAGATCATCCGTTCAACCACGGCCATGAGCATCCGTGCGGGACCTTGCGACAGCAACTGAGACGCATAATGCATCGAGCCGATGATAGCACCAACGAAAACCGCAGCGGTGACGGCGTAGAACAGGCGGACGGCGAAATCGCGCAAGCGGACGGTCCAGGTGGCTCTCTGCAGGGCCGCAATAAACGCCGCGGAAAGCCCGAAAAACAAGAACACGAAAGCGTAGCTGACGCCATATCTCGCCCATTCCGTCGACCGCAATAGTGGGTCAACTGCCAGTGATATCTTCACCATAAGAATCATTATGGCTAGCAAGCCCAGTAGGGGAGTGCTTTTCTCAGCTATTCGACACATATTCGCCATTATTGATCTCCGTGAGGGACCCGCACCTCATGCTCGCTCGGGTAATGCCCGTTCTATGCTTCGGGACACGCTTTTCGTCCCGAAGCAGGTCGCTAACCATGCGCGCGCCGCTCACCAGTCAAACTCGTCAATGGGAATCAGGGAATTCCCCGCAGCATACCAGGAAGCACTGGAGAACTCCCACTCCTCCGCCGTCTCGACCAGACCTCGCCTGACCGGATTCTGATGAATATACTCAAGCTTCTGCCTCACCCCGTCAGCCTGAGTTACCGGAAGGGCTCGCCTAGCTCGGAACCGCCGCAGCCACTCTATTATCGAGATGGTCCCCAGAAGCACACGGCGCCGTCGATGCAGACGTTGTGGTAACGGGTGGACATCGTGTCTTCATACTAATACCAGGGCACACATTAGCGCAAGATGTGCCTGCAAGGCCCATCTGCACTGTTTACGCTCACCGCAGCGCCCCAATCAGCGCCGTAGCCACCTGCTCCACGTCCGTCTTCTTGTCAACCGCCCCGCTTACGAACAGCCCGAACCTGCCCACCGCCGCGTCGATGTGCAGGTAGTTGAACTCGGACGACTTCTGAAACGCCGGTGCGCCGCCGAATTCCCCTACCGTCTCGCCCGGATGCTCGGTCTGCAGGAACTTCTGCGTCTGCGCCATCTTGAGGTAATCGACCAGCTTCACTTCTACGAACCGGGGGCCGTCGCCAATCTGATACTTCGCCTGGATCGTGTCGTGATAGTGCTTGCTGTGTTCGACCTCTTTCTTTGTAAAACCGGGAATCTCCGGCAGAAGGGCTTTCAGATCATCGGATGTGAACGTCTTATTCTCATCCCTGGATGCGCCGGACGCCGACGGGGCCGTTGAAACGACGGCAACCGCGGGCGCTGGGACAGGCGACGGACCGGGCCCAACTGCCGGAGTAACCGCCGCGGCCGGCGCAGGCGCAGGTCCAGTCGCCAGCGCAATTGCTGCCGCGCCGCCTGGCCGCAGGGAGGCAAGTATGCGCCCCTGGTCGCGCCTCATCGACGACGCCATAGTCTGGACCGCCGATTTGACCAGCTTTCCCATCGAGGACACCCTGCGGATGTCGAACAGGAGCACTTTGTCCGCCCCCGTCCTGCTTACCATGCCGGCCCAGACGATCGACGCGTCTTTCGCGTCTATCAGCCTGGCGCTGAACGATACGGAAGGATACGTCTCATTGCCTATCCTTACCTCCCCGTACTCCTCGACGGTTCCCGTGAGGATGGCGTCAACGTTCAGAGCTTCGCGTAGTTGCCCGCAGGATTTCAGGTCCATTCCCGACGGCGGCGGAATCACCCGCTGCTCCTTCATAACCTGATCGACTACGCCCGGCTCTACAACGTCGAATGCGCCGGTGGACAGCATGTACGTAACTACCGCGTTAGTTACGACCTGTCCAGCCTCGTCTGACCTGGGCGCAAGATTTGTGAAGTCCAGAATGGCGATGCGCAACGCGCGCGCCTTCCCGTCTTTCACAAACACCTTCGACGACGGTCCGTCGTCCTTACAGCCGGCAAGCGCAAGAGCTACCGCCGCCACGATCGCTGTCGTCAGAAACCTGTTCCTAAGATTCATATCGTCACCTCAATTGACTCGCCGGCGCGCCTTAGGGCTTTCTCGCCGGTCGAACGTTATAGCCTGTGGTTAAAGTAGACCTGCAGGGACCTCTGTGAAGCAATCGATCCCAGACTCGAACTCTGAAAGTCATACAAAACATCGAGCGACGAGCCGCCACCCAACTCCTGCGTCAACCTGCCGCTCAGACCCTGGTCGCCCTGATTGATGAACCTGCCCAGCGTCCAGTCCCACTGCCTCGACTTGCTGAAATTGTACCGCAGCGTAAGAGCCGACATCGTGTTCGGCGTCCAGCGCAGATCGATGTACGGACTGATGTATTCCGAAATGTTGTCTCCGGAATTGAGATAATAGTTTACATGGGCGTTCAGTCCGATGGACCTCGTGACCACCCACGACAAATTCGCATCCAGCGACTGTGTCTTCTGTCCCGAACTTCCGAGACCGCCCGTCGAGTAATCGTTCCACCGGTAGGCGAGACCGGCGGAGGCGTCCGCGGACAAAGCGCCCCGGACCGCCGCCCCGGCGAACTTCGAGTCGAACGAAGGTCCCTGTGTTGTAGATGACTTGGTGGTTCCCGCGTCCACAGTCAAATCGAGACCCATGCCCATCGGCGCCTGCACGGTGGCGACAGTTGTCGTACTCTTGGCAGCCACGACATCCGGCAGCGTTAGCTGCTTGATCAGATACCAGGATACGTTCAGAATAACATCCGGGGCCAGGAAGGCGTGGGCGCTCGCGTTTACGTTGTCCGAGCTGACTTGCCGGCCGGCGTCGTCGCGCGCGTTATGGGCCTTGGTCAGGTTCAGCCCCAAACCAGGCAATACCTCGGAGCGAAATCTCAAACTGGAGCCGGCGTTCCGGCCGGTTACGGCGTCTCCGGAGAAACGCTGGGTCGAATCCCGCGTGTACTTCTCCGCGTTTATTACGATAGCCGGAGTGGGCGTCGCAGTCAACCTGAACGATTTCACGGACCCTGACAGGTCGTTTACCGCTCGCCCCGGCTGCGTAAGCTCGGAATTGTCCTTGCTGAGCTCTCCCGAAAAGGTCAGCCCGTCCAATATCTTCTCGTCGAAGGCAATGGCCATCCTTCTATGCGCAACTGTTGACCCGGACGCCCCGGTTGAGAAAGCCACCGTTTGCTTGCTCTGATCGACGCTGAACCTGAACGGCCGAACCTCATAGAAAGCTCCGGCAAGCCACGAATTCGTGCGATGCCTGGACGTATTCGTCCCGGTATCGAGCAAGTTCGAACGACGTCGAAACTGCAAGTTGATCGTTGGATAGGATGGTTCTTCCATAAAAAAGTTCAGATCGTAGCTCGACTCTTCTCCATTCGAGACAGTCAGCGGCCCCTCGGCCAATTGGCGGATGGACCGGTAACGGTTTTGAACGTAGCCCATAGTCAACGTATACGTGCGCTCGTACGATCTCAGGTTGAACACGGTGTTCGTGTTCTGCTGCTTTCCGAACTCGTCCGTATTTGCAAGCGAATTGACTGTCAGGTTACCCACAAGTTTCGCCCAGGGTGTCAGCGGACCGCGCAGACCAAGGCTGTAGTTCGACGACATGCCTCCCGTCGAGGACGAGGCGCCGTCCCTCGATTTCACGTCAAACGTGCGGTACTGCAATTGCGTTCGCAGATCGAGCCCCTGCAGGATCGCGCCCGCCGATGACGACCAGACTAACGTAATAACCAGCGCAAACGCGCTTACTTTTCCCACTATCGGTGTTCTGATCGGCTGTCTCATTCAGGCCCGGCTGTGTAATCCTCGTGATCGTGGCAAGTGGGCGTGCACAGACCGGGGGTAAAGGTCCTAATCTTCGCCCCATTCACGAAGCCATACGCCCGGTTCGATCCGTGGGCGCTGCCCGGTCTTACGAAGCCGGTCCCCGACTCGGCGCCGGCGTGGCAGTCGCGGCAGCGCGCCTGCTGTCCGATGACATGGAAGTAATGATTTGCCTCTTCATTGCCGGTGGTCTGCCTGTCGAAACGACTCCCCGTTTCTGTCGAACCGGGATCCGTGGAAGGAGCGTAGACAGAAGCCTTATGGCATTTCAGGCAAAATGTGTTGTCGGTCGCGCCCGTCGCGGCGCGCAACATGTAGGCGTTGTATGACCCGTGTGGGCCCTTTGTCTCGTTGTCAACCTCGCTCCTGTGGCAGTCGGCGCAGTACATCGTGTCGTGACGGCCGTTATCCCACGGAGATTCCATAGTCTCTATGTTGCCGTTGGTCGCCGTCGGCGAAGTGTAAGAGTTATTCTTAATCTCGGCCACTACCGGATGGTATGAGAGATTGTTTGGGTTGAACTCGACAGACTGGTCTGTCTCTAAACCGCCGGACGGGGCCGTGGGAGGAGCGCTGCCATAGGCCCAGGACGAGTGACACTTGAAGCAAACTTCGTACTCGAACCGAGTATCCGTTACATAATTGGCCGCCCGCGGGCTGAACGCCGGAGGCATCCACGCCGAGGCGCCGTACTGCGCTTCCACCCTCGAAACGCCCTTCAGCACGTCCGAAGCGGTGTTGGTTCCGGGCGTATGCGTTACGCTTGACGGCAGTTTGTGCGGGTTATGGCAATCCACGCACTCGACGTGCCGCTTCATGCCGCTGTAGTTGGTCGTGATTATGTCCTCGCCTGGCGCATGGCGGCCGGACATTACGCCGTCGGCAATGCGATGCGTGTACGTCTTTGAGAGCTGACGCGCGATGTCCTTCATCGATGGCCCGTTCGAATCGTGGCAGGTCAGACACAGCGTCTCCTCTCTGGCTACGGCCAGAGCCGGAATAAGACCGGCATTGTCCCCAAGCCCGTGCGGATCGTGGCAATTGGCGCAATTGCCGGAATCGGCGGGCGCGCGTCCGTCCGGCGATGGACCGGGCCAGAACGCGTTCGGGTCGGTATTGTGCGCCGAAGTCGCGTAAACGGTCGGCCCGTGATAAACGCCTTTCGGACTGGCGGAGTCGTGGCACCCCGACGTATAGCAGAGTTGGTTCTTCGCCGCGCCGAAATTCCCCTCGAACAGGGCGAAGTCATAGTACTGTCCGTCCGAGCCGTGAGCCGAATGACATTGGTCGCAATTGCCCCTGGGAATACCCGCCAATCGTTGAACGCCGGTGGACTGCTTCCCATGAGCCGTCGTGGAGTATTGCCCCGCCATAACCCCTGTGGTCATAAGCGCGGCGGCAAGCGTCGCCAGCAGCTTCATTATTGCCGGCGCGGTTCCTCTCTCGCGTGTTCTTATTGTCTCAACTGTTCGTGTCATCTATCATTTCGCGTGGCATTGCTGGCAGCCGGACAACGAGTCCGGACCAACCGCCGACAGCGGCCATACTGTCCCCGCCTTGTACTTACTCCCATGCGCCTTGTGGCACGAAAGGCAAAACACCGTATCGCCCGCCGCGGCGACAGCCGCGCTGCCGGTCGCGCTGCCGAAACGGACTCTGGGAATGCCTGCGGCGCCGTCGCCGACATCGAGGCCGAAACCGGTATCCTGTCCCACCGCTCCAATAGTCCAATTGGAGACGTTCACATGTGAGTTCGCCGAAAAGGCCGCGTCGGATGGGTGCCGCATGTAGTGCGCCGGCGATCCTCCCGGCAACTCCTGCAATATCGAGTCATGACAGTCCGTGCACCAGGCCCTGAAATTGTTGTTGGTGTAGAACCCGATGTTCGCCGTGTCGTACGCCGCCGCGGCGTTCGGCGTCGTCGAGTTAACGGGCGTCGTTTCCGAGACGTTGACGCCTGTGAGAATCGAGACGGAGCCAGGGTGACTGGGATTCGGGTCACTGAGCAGATTTCTGTAGTTCGGCGAGCCATGTGGATCGTGGCAGTCCGAGCATACCAGGGGACCGGTCTTGACGTAAGTATTGGACAATGGAGCCGTCGCGCTTCCGACGGAATACAAGCTGTGCCCAAGTTCGCTGTGGGTAGTTGTAGTATCGCTCTGGAAGTAACCCGCGCTTGAACCGAATTTGCTCGTATACGAGGTCACGACGACGCTTGTCGGGTTACTCTCCGTGCCACTTGCCACGATGTCGGGGGCGGATGAATCGGACCCATCGTGGCACGAGAGGCAAAGCGGCGTCTCACCCGCGGCGCTTTTCAAAAGGGGCTCGGTGACTATCCAGGGTACATTGTCCTTGGTGGCGTGCATCACGTGACAATCGGAACAGGTAGACTGCCCACCGCCGTGGTACTCGCCCGCGAGACCCGATGAGGCCGGCAAACACGCCACAACGAGCGTCCACAGCGCGACGACATAGGTTTTGCGATATGCGAGAATGCTCATTCGGACCTTTTTCAGCGCGACCTCGGGATAGGCTGGTACGGGCTTGCCAGCTCGAAAACCTGCATCCGGCGCGATCCTCTCTCCAGAACGTACACCCTCCCCAGGCTGTCCACGTCCACGTCAATCGGGTAGAACAAAGACCTTTCGGTCATGCCGTATTCTCCAAATGTCCGCAGCAGGAAGCCGATCCTGTCGTAAATCCTGATGTTGTGCTCGACAGAGTCAACCACCCACAATTGATCGAATCGGTCCGTGGCCAGCGCGACCGGCTGCAGCAGCCCATCTACTTCGCTCCGGGAGCCGATTCGTGATATGTACGCTCCGGTCTTATCGAACACCTGCACCGGTATTCCGGAGGAATCCACGACATAGATTCGTCCCTGCCTGTCGGCGGCGACGTCTTCGATAGTCCGGAATTCGCCGGGGCGATCACCGATCTTACCAAACTTAAGCTTCAGCTTCCTCTGTTTGTCGAAAACGAGGATTTGCTGGTTCGCCTGGTCAACGACTACGATTTCCCCGTCTCGCGTCACAGTCAGCCGGCCGGGCTGGACTTTGCCCGACTCCTCCACCTCAGCAAGGTCGATCTCTCCGAAAGGGTTGTTGCGCGAGTCGAAGATTTTGATCTTACGCGCGCGCCGCTCGCTCACGTACAGGTTGCCGTTGCGGTCCACGGCAATAGCGACTGGATCCTCCAACTCTCCCTTTCCGCCTATCCTGAATTTGGCGCTGCCCTGCAGGCTGAACGCGCTTATTACACGGTCTTCCAGGTCGCACACGTACACCAGATTGCTGTTCTGGTCAACCGCCAGGCTCGTCGGCGCCCTGAATCTCATATCCGCCTTGAACCCGTTGACGGTATACGCAAACTTCGCAAGGTCGTCAGACCCCACCGCGCTGAAGCAGGGCGTCCCCGGAAGCCCGATCATAGCCACGAGCGTGAGCGCCGCGAATAACCCCTTTCGGCTCAAGGTCCGGAACCTCCCCGCTCAACCGTGTAGCTGGATAACCGTCGCGCGTTTTTCTCCAGCACAAAAATGCGCATTTCCTTCGGCCAGACAGATACGTCTACCGGAAGGTCCAGACCACCTATGTTCGTCACAAATGCCCCCATGCTCGTGTACACTTTGATGCAGTCTGCAAAGCTGTCCGTTATCCAAATGCGGCCATCCGCATCGACGTCGATCGCGGTCGGGAACGCGAAGTTTTCAGGCCCGACGGCGTGCTTGCCGAACTGAAAAAGCGCATTCCCCTTGGCGTCGTACACGCGCACGGCTGTCCCCAACGAACTCAGAGCATAAATGCGCCCTTGCGAGTCCACGGCCACATCGGAGGGCATTTCCAATCGGTTTTTGTCGTTTCCCCCACCCAGCGCGAATCTCAAAGCCCCGGTCGAGCCGTAAACGTACACGCATCCCTTGTTTCGCACCGTTACGTACAGGTTGCCGGACGTGTCCACTGCCATACGTCCGAAGAGCGCGTCCGCGTCCGCGGCCCGCGGCCTCATCCTGTCGATCAACCTTCCACGGAGGTCGTATACGTAGATCAAGTGACTGGACGCATCAGTCACGTAAACCCTGCCCGACTTATCTACGGCCACACCGACAGGTTCGGCGCTTTGCCGGCCACGCGGATGGTGGTTGAACGACGTGACCAGTTGTCCATTATAGTTGAAAACGACGATTCGACCGTTGTTCGTATCGGCTACGTATATATCGCCTCGCTCGGCATCAACGCTTACCGCCTGAGGCCCTAGAAAAGTCTTGCCGCCTGAGAAGCTCGTCACAGCGAACACCGGCGCCAGTCTGACTCTCGATTCGCCGTCCGCCACCGCGGACGAGACAACGACCGCGCCTGCCAAGCAAGCCATCAGAACGCACGTCCCCTTGAAGAGCTTCAGTTGGTGATACATTGCACAAAGTTCCAGCTTGTTAACCAGGCGGTTGAAGGGTAGTCTTCATCTTCTCGAATTCTAGCACATGAGTTCTCAAGGAGCAATGGCGCGTTACCCGCCGAATATCCGTTCATTCATGCCGGCAACACACCTGAGCGAGTTCGCCGCGCGCCAATCCGGCTATCAGGCGACCTCAGATCAGCCGTTCCGGCGAAATCATCCTTTAAGCTTAAGCGGCGCGAGCTTTCCGCTCGCCACATCCAATATGTTGATCGACTCTCTTCCGCCTGCCACGCTTGTGTATGCCAGTTGACTGCCATCCGATGAGACGCAGGGAAACGTGCCGCCCGCTTGGGTGAGCTGTTTCGCCCGGCCGCTCGCCAGGTCCAGTAAGCATATCTCCGGTCTTCCCGACCGCGCCAGCGTTAGAACGACGGATTTGCCGTCAGGCGTAAACCGCGGAGGGTTCGTCGATTCCTCACTATAGACGTCGAACTGGCTCTCTATCCGGCTCTGATAGGCGAGTTTGAGATCACCGCCATCGCTGTTTACCGTCCACAGCTCGAACGTGAGATTCTCGGCGGACCTTCTGTGAAGCTGGAACAGAATCAGTCGTCCGTCTCGTGACCAGCTCGGGTAGGATACAATGTCCTCGGGACCGGCATCGGGTTTAATCAGCAGCCGCTCGTCCGCGCCGTCTGTGCTGACCGTCCACAGTTCGCTCCCGCGCACGAACACCACTGTCTTGTCGTCCGGACACACCGCGGGGTACAGGTCAACGACGGGATTCTGAGTGGCCGTCTGCTCGACTTGAGACTTGCCGCTCTGATCGTTCGGTTTCGCCGCCGCCTCCTCTCCTCCGCCAGGTACCGGCTCGGACGCCGTCTTGTCCGCGGCGGGAGTTACGTTAGCGGGCGTCAAAGCCCTCCGGTTCTTCCCATCCACGCCGATCGACGAGATACCGAGACCGTTCATCCTGGCGTCGGAGTAGTATATGACCTTTCCATCGGACGACCACGATATCGTCGTAGGATATGGCGAATTGATGATTGGCTTGGTTGGCGGCGCCTTGGGGTTCAAGTCCAGAACTCTGACAAATCCGCCTTGAACCAGCGCTGCTCGGTCGCTCGCCGGTGAAAAGGCTATCCTGCCGCCGCGTCGCAGGTCAAGGTCACCTATCCGTCTCTTGTCGCCGCGGACCGGATCAAGGAGGAGAACCTGACCGCGCCCGCCCTGATCGGTCAGAACGACCAGCTTTCCCGCTGGAGACCATTGGGGCTGCCAATACGAACTACCTGTGGCGGTCAAGCGTTTTGCACCCGACCCATCCGCGCGGCAGACATAAAGATTCGAGCTGTAGCCGCTCTTCTCCACCGCTTCGAATACGATAAACTTGCCTGAAGGGGAGTATTGCGGATGCCCCGCCCAGTCGTATGAACCGGCGAACGACTTAGGGGTTTGCCCATCACTCTTGACGGTCCATATTCGGGCGGGCTTACGGCTCGTTGCCGACGCG
Source organism: Armatimonadota bacterium (assembly GCA_030649165.1). Taxonomy (GTDB): domain Bacteria; phylum Armatimonadota; class UBA5829; order UBA5829; family JAUSEB01; genus JAUSGG01. Next base: position 2,517 of record JAUSGG010000193.1, on the reverse strand, counting down.
AACAGAAGAGTCCTGTTGTCTCGCGACCACGAAAGGCTCTTCCCGTCGAATTCGCTGATCTCGAACTTCCTGTCTTTCTTCTCGCTCGGAAACACCACCGTCAGCCTGTGCCGATTCCGGCCAAGGGGAGTCGCGAATGCCAGCATCTTGCCGTCAGAAGACAACGAGGGGCTGGAGCAGTATCCGTGGTAGACGTGCTCCAATTTGTCCGTCGCCAGATCGTATTGCAGAAGGGAATCACCAATCGTCTCCCCGGTCACTATCGCGAGCCGTTGGCCGTCCGGCGACCAGCAGAATTCGCGGGCCGAAAGCTGATACTTAAGCGGGCGCACCTCGCCTGTTGCCTCGTCCACAACGAAGGTTCCCTGCTTGCCCCCTTCTGCCAAGGTATAGACTATCTTCTTTCCATCAGGTGACCAGGTGGCGGCGCGGGCGCCCGCCGGAAGTCGATCGAATAGTTTTTCCTCCGAGTGGCCGTCCGCGGGAACGAAATAGTAACGCGGCCCGAATTCCCTGTTCGACTGGAACCTGATCTCGCGATCATCAGCGCTCCACACCGGTTCCTGGCCACCGAGTCTCGTGAGCTGTCTGGCGCCGGAGCCGTCGGCGTTGACGATCCAAATGTTTGAGGAGGAATGAGGTAGTCCGGATGCGAAAGCTATCTGCTTGCCGTCCGCCGACCATGCCGCCTGCCAACCTCCATACGCGCCGGCGACCGGCGCCGACCAAGAGGTGAGAGGAAGCAGAAGAACAACCATTAACACCTGCGGCGTGTAGGAACAGAATCTCAGCGTTCTCATATCTTCCAGTTTAGTGAAATCGTGCGCAAAGTCAAGTGTCGTAAGAGTTCACGATTGACGAGTACAACTCTCTTCGTCGCTCACTCTCGGGAGAAGACGAGCGTAATCCCCTCTCCCTTGAGGGGCCTGTCCCGAGAATCGGGAAGATGGTTAGGATGGAAGCTCTCTCGACTTCTGAACTGTTACCAAGTGCAGCATTTCCTAAATATCGTCGCATATTCCGGAACCCTAACCCCCTCCTAAGAGGAGGGGGGAATACTCCCTCTCCTTCTAGGAGAGGGTTGGGGTGAGGTTATTACGTCATCGAACTTATGAAATGAGGTACTAAGTCGGGTCACTCAAAAACAGACCCGCGCGTCGGTATGGCGCGCGGGTTTGGACTCAGTAGACCCTTTGCGGACGGTGTCCACTACTCGGTCGTAGTCAGACCCTTGTTGTGGCAGTGCTTACAGGTCAGTCCGACATTCTGTTCCGGCCCGCTGTCCTCGATGTCCGGAGTTGTCCTGTTGTCATAGATCAACCCGAACGAATGCGTCGAGCCATGAGCCTTATGGCAGGTGACGCATGAGACTTGCCCTGCTATCAAATTCCCGGTTCCGCCCGCCACCGGCCTTCCACCAATCGTTTTCAGCGGGCTTACGGTGCCGGCCGTATAAGCCTTGCCAAACCCAATGGTCGGGTGCTTCAGCCAGTCGCCGCTTACCTTGCTAAGGTTGTGGACGCTCGGATGACAGGACGCACAGAATCCTTCCATAGCGTGGACGGCGCCGTCCGGCAGGTTGTAGCTTATGTTTACCGCGTCATAGGCGTCCGCCACGGAATTGGCCGGGTAAGGTTTCAACTCAAAGACGTCCTTGCTGGTATCGTTGGTGACCATTGCGTAGGTTATGCCGCCCGCGCCCAAATTCCTGAGGTTTCTGTAGTAATCGTTGCCGTGCGGATCGTGGCAGCTTGCGCAGTCGAGGTCGTAGGAGCCACTGCCGCCTGGGGGTGTTTCGGGCCCGTTCTTCAGGTTGTGGCCATATAGGGATGCAAACGGAGCGTACGCGTCCGTCACCGACTCGTTGAACCGGCCGGCAGATCTGTGCAGCGGCTGTCCTCCCTGCGCAGTGTCACCGTACACATCGATTGTGTCTTCGCCGTCGTGACACTCCAAACACACCGCCGCGGTGTCCGCTTGCCTAAGTAAACGATCGTAACTCGTGAAGGCTCCGCCGGGGTTGAAGTCGTCGCCTGAGTCATCGCCGTACAAGTGGCTCTTGTTCTGGTGCATGATGTGACACTGATAGCATTTCAGCGTGCTTCCTGTGTGGTAGTCGCCCGCCATAGCGCCGGCTGTCAGCATCCACAGGGAAGAAACCGTCAGAACTGCTGCTAGTGTGAGCCGCATTGCTTTTGCCTCCGGTTGCCGTTTTTCACGCGACTTTAAGCGTGTGACCAACTGTCCGCGGACAGGCAGTTTCACGTCCTTCATTTTCCATCCAGAGAAGGGCTTAAGGAAATGGGTTGCAACTGTGTGACACCAAGCTACTGATCTCAATATTACACTCTACGTAGTATGGCTGTCAACCGGTACGCAGGGCTTACGCATTAAACGCCTGCCACTATCCTAGTCAGGAAATCGTTATCCCAGCCAGCCTTGTTTATCTTGCGCCTCACGCTAACGTTCTTGGACGACTCCTGCTTTATGAGGTTGTGAGCAATCTGCCTCAGCAGC
>JAUSGG010000188.1 GCA_030649165.1 Armatimonadota bacterium | reverse complement strand
AGCTGGTCAATGCGGCGTCAAGCCGCCGCACTCCACACGCCCGTTGGTTGCGGCTCGGTTGCCAACAGACGCGCCGCGCTGCTATAATATGGAGTCATTGGAGCTTCGACTGGTAGGGCCGGCGGCTCTACCAGTTTGCTGTTTGTATCGATCCGTAAACAGTGAACGGTGAACAGTAAACAGGCCGGAACCTGGAAACTTTAGTGGAGGAGCGGAGCTTGGCTATCCTGGTAACGGGCGGCCTTGGGTACGTCGGCAGCCACGCCGTGAAACTGCTGGCCGACAGCGGGCGGGACGTGGTCTGCTACGACAACCTGCTGTTCGGCCACGTGGAGGCCGCTAGCGGCTCGACCGTCATGATCGGCGATTTGCTCGACGCGGGCAAGCTGAAGGAAACGTTCGACCGGTATGCCATAGACTCCGTTATGCACTTCGCCGCCCTGGCCGATGTCGGAGACTCGGTCGCCAACCCGCACCAGTATTATTCGGTCAACGTGACCGGGAGCCTGAATTTGCTGCAGGCGATGATCGAGCATAACGTCAAGACGCTGATCTTCTCTTCCAGCGCGGCCGTCTTCGGCGAGCCCGAGGTTGTGCCGATTCCCGAGGAGCACCCGAAGAACCCGACAAATCCTTACGGCAGATCGAAGCTGATGTTCGAGGAAATCCTTGCGGAGTGCGGAGCGGCGTACGGGATAAGGTCGGTTTCGCTGCGATATTTCAATGCGTCGGGGGCGGACCCGTCCGGCTTGATCGGCGAGGACCATACGCCGGAGCACCACCTGATTCCGATTGTGCTGCAGGTCGCGCTTGGCCGGCGGGAGCAGGTCACGATCTTCGGCGGCGACTGGGACACGCCGGACGGCTCGTGCATTCGCGATTACGTCCACGTAACGGACCTCGCGCAGGCGCACTTGTTGGCGCTCGAGCATCTGGAGCGCGGCGGCGACAGCGCGGTTTACAATATGGGGAATGGGAACGGTTACTCGGTCAAAGAAGTCATCGAAGTCGCCCGGCAGGTGACAGGCCGCGAGATAAAGAGCGTAGCTGGCCCGCGAAGACCCGGCGACCCCGCCCGGCTCGTCGCGAGTTCGGATAAGATCAAACGCGAACTCGGCTGGAAACCGCGGTTCGCGGAGTTGAAAACAATCGTGGAAATGGCATGGGAATGGCACAACAGCCATCCCAATGGATACAGGAGTTAGTATCACTCAGAACTCACAACTCAGCACTCAGCACTTAAAAAGGAGCGAGCCAGTGGAGAAGGAAAACGACCTGTCCACACTGAGGCACAGCACGGCGCACGTGATGGCGCACGCGGTGAGGAACCTCTTCCCGGATGTGAAGATCGCGATCGGACCATCCATCGAAGATGGCTTCTACTACGACTTCGACAAGAAAGAGCCGTTCACGCCCGAGGACCTGACCGCCATCGAGGACGAGATGCGCAAGATCGTGAAAGCGAACAGCCCGTTCGTCCGGCGCGAGATCACCCAGGCCGAAGCGCTCGAAACGTTCAAAGACGAGCCGTACAAGGTCGAGCTGATCGAAGAGATCGGGGACGAGGTCTCCTCAGTATATGAGGAAGACGGCTTCGTCGATTGGTGTCGCGGCCCGCACGTTCCGTCCACTGGCGAGATCAAGGCGTTCAAGCTCCTGAGCATAGCCGGCGCGTATTGGCGCGGCGACGAAAAACGCCCGATGCTGCAGCGCATTTACGGCACGGCCTGGCGCACCGAAGAGGAGTTGCAGGACTATCTGACAAGACTCGAAGAATCCGCGAAGCGCGACCACCGCAAGCTCGGGCGTGAGCTGGAGCTTTTCTCATTTGACGATGAGGTGGGGCCGGGACTGGTCCTGTGGCATCCGAAAGGCGCGCTGATCCGCAAGATCATCGAGGACTACTGGCGCGACGCCCATTACGAAGGCGGGTATGAGCTTGTCCAGACGCCGCATATTGCCAGGCAGGACCTCTGGGCGAGAAGCGGACATTTGGACTTCTTCGCCGAGGGAATGTATGGCCCCATGGACGTCGAGGGCCAGCCGTTCCGTATCAAGCCGATGAACTGCCCGTTCCATCTGGCGATCTACAAGAGCAGGATCAGAAGCTACAGAGAGCTTCCGATACGATGGGCCGAACTCGGCACCGTATACCGATTCGAGCGCTCCGGGACTCTCCACGGGCTGATTCGCGTTCGCGGCTTCACCCAGGACGACGCCCATATCTTCTGCACGCCCGACCAGTTGGAGGACGAGATCATCCGCGTCCTCAACTTCGTCATCCAAATCCTGCGGAGGTTCGGCTTCGACGAGTACGGCATCTACCTCTCGACCATGCCGGAGAAGCACGTCGGCGAGGAAGAGATTTGGGAGAAGGCCACCGATGCGCTGCGGGCGTCCCTTGAAGTGCGGAAACTGGAGTACAAAGTCGAAGAGGGCGGCGGGGCGTTCTACGGGCCGAAGATCGACATCAAGATCAAGGACGCCCTTGGTCGCGAACACCAGTGCAGCACGATTCAGGTTGACTTCAACGAGCCCGAGCGGTTCGACATCACGTATATCGCTGACGACGGCAAAGAGCACCAGCCGATTATGATCCACCGCGCGCTCCTTGGTTCGATCGAGCGGTTCTTCGGCGTCCTGATCGAACACTACGCCGGCGCGTTCCCGCTCTGGCTTGCGCCGGTGCAGGTCCTGATTCTGCCCATTGCCGACCGGCACCACGACTACGCCCGGGAAGTCGGAAAAGTCCTCCACGCCGCCGGCATCCGTGCGCGCGTCGACGACCGCAACGAGAAGACGGGCTACAAGATAAGGGAAGGCCAGCTTCAGAAGGTCCCCTACATGCTCGTTCTGGGCGATCGGGAAATGGAGAGCAACGCCGTCTCAGTGCGTACCCGTGAAGAGGGGGATAAGGGAGCGATTGGGCTTGACCAATTTGTTATGTTTCTGCGGGAGGAGTTAGAGCAGTAGCTAATGCTGGACAGGTGAATCGTATGCGCTTGCTGGACATCATCCAAGAAAAACGTGAGGATATCCTGAGATTGGCCTCATCTTACGGAGCCCATAATGTGCGAGTCTTCGGCTCCGCTGCGCGCGGTGAAGAGACGGAATCGAGCGACATCGATTTTCTCGTGAGTATGGAGGAAGGCCGAAGTCTGCTGGATCAGGCGGGCCTGCTTGCAGACCTGACGGAGCTTCTCGGTCGCAAGGTAGACGTGGTAACCGAGGATAGCATCTATTGGCTGATCCGCCGTCGGATACTGAAAGAGGCGAGGCCGGTATGAAGGATTACCGCGTGTACCTGGCGCACATTCTGGAGCGCATCGAACGGATAGAACACTACACCGCGGGAGGCGAAGACGACTTTCTTGGGCAAGAGATGGCGCAGGACGCCGTGCTTCGCAACCTGGAGGTCATCGGCGAAGCCGTAAAGCGGATACCCCGCGAAGTTCGGGAACGCTATGCGGGCATACCGTGGAAGAAAATGGCAGGCTTGCGAGACGTTCTTATACACGACTACGAGGGCGTGAATCTCAAAAGGGTCTGGGAAGTCATCGAGCTAGATCTCGCGGCGGTGAAGGCGGCAATATCGGCGGTATTGCCGCCGCTCGATCAGCTCGAGAAGGAGATTGCTGGGGAGGATTGATCCAACTGCCTTCACGACTACGCCCGCGAAGTTGCAAAGGCCCTTCACTCCGCCGGAATCCGCGCGTATGTTGACGACCGGAACGAGAAAACCGGCTACAAGATACGCGAGGCCCAAATGCAGAAGGTCCCCTACATGCTCGTCCTCGGCGACCGAGAAATGGAAGCGCGGGCGGTGGCCGTGCGGCATCGGGAAGAGGGGGATAAGGGAGCGGTGGCGCTGGAGGAGTTCGTCGGATCGCTGTGGAAAGAATTGGCGGAGCAAGAGCCGAAGACGCAGGATTGACGTTTATGCTTAAAAACCGGGGGAAAACCGGGGACAGAGCCAATACTGTTTACTTAATACTTCATTGGCGCTATAATGGCGAAAAACCAGGAGGCCATTTATGGCGCGCACATCAGTTGACTCATCACAACTCCCTCGTCCTGCGCTGCTGGCGAGCGTTGGACTGCTGACGAAGATCGTCCCACCTTCTACTGTATCCTCCGTGTTAACCGCGGAAGGCAAGCTTTCCAAACGGGAGCGGGCGCTTCCTGCTCAGTTTCTGGTGTATTATATCATCGCGCTGTCGATTTACATGCCTTACTCATTGCGAGAGGTGTTGCGCTGCGTTCTGGAAGGGCTGCGGGCTCTTGACAGCAACTTGGCGATTGCCACGAAGGGCGCAATCTCACGGGCGCGCACACGGCTGGGCTGGAAGGCG
>JAUSGG010000168.1 GCA_030649165.1 Armatimonadota bacterium | reverse complement strand
AATGGTGAGTACGTACCGGGCAGCGTCATTCCGAACGTAGAGAGGAATCTGCTTTTTCCGGAACTGCCAGCACGAAAAGCAGATTTCTCGACTCCGCTGGCGCTCCGCTCGAAATGACGTTCTCCCTAACCCTGAACTCTTACGTTCTTCCCTTAACCACACCCATTCGATATATAATAATCAAGGAGGCGCGATATGAGAATACTCTGCGGACAGGTCATAACTCCGGACGAGGTCCTCGACAACAGCATTATCGCCATTGAGGACGGCAAGGTGGTCAGCTTGTCGCCGGCTGACGGCGCGAGCGTGGACGTGGACGCATCGGACAAGACAGCCGTCCCAGGGTTTATCGACCTTCACATCCACGGCGGGGTCGGACACGAGGTGATGGACGGCACGGTCGAGGCTATCCGAGGCATGTCCGTCCATCTGGCGGCAAACGGGACGACCTCATGGCTGCCAAGCGCCCTCACCGGTCCCTGGGACAAGATGCGCGCCGCGGTCCAGGCGACTGCCCAGGCGATGAGGGAGGGGAGCGGCGGCGCGGAGGTCCTCGGGTCCCATTTGGAAGGGCCTTTCCTCAACGCGGCTCGGACAGGAGCCCAGCCTCCTGACTACCTGAGACCCCCGTCCTGCGGCGAGATGAAGCGGGAGCTAGGCGATCTGACCTCCGTCGTCCGATATATGGCCGTCGCCTCCGAACTGCCCGGCGCGATCGATCTGATAAAGGAGCTTTGCGCAATGGGCGTCACGGTCTCACTCGCGCACACTGACGCCTCCTACGATGAAGCCCGCGCGGCGTTCGACGCCGGCGCCACCAGTCTGACACACACCTACAACGCCATGCGCCCCCTGCGCCACAGGGAGCCGGGCGTACTCGCCGCCGCTTTGCTGGACGACCGGGTGACGGCCGAGCTGATCTGGGACAACTACCACGTTCACGAGGCCGCGGCGCGGATCGCCATCAAGCTGAAGGGGCCGGACAGGATCGCGCTGATCTCCGACGCCGTCAGCGCCGCCGGCCTGACCGACGGCGATTACTTCCTCGGCGGCCAGCCGATCCGCGTCGAGGGCGGGCTGGCCAGGCTTGCAAGCGGGACCATTGCAGGCAGCACGATAACCATCATTGACGCTGTCCGAAACGCCGCCAAATACTTCCCGCTGCGGGATGTCATCAAGATGGCCACGCTCAGCCCGGCCCGGTCGATAGGCGCGGACGACCGCAAGGGCCGGATAGCCGTTGGATACGACGCCGATGTCGTGCTGCTGAACCGGGATTTGAGCGTGGACGCGGTGTTTCTGAAAGGACAGAGATTCCAGGGCGCTATAAAGTAGCTCGCTGTGCGCGGGTCTCCTGACGCCGGTCGGGGGATAGCATAACCCCTATTATTCACGATGAGCTCTGCGTGCAGACAGAGTGCGAAACTGAAACCCCTCACCCCATCCCTCTCCCGCTCGGGGGAGAGGGGGCTACGCGGGGCTAATAAGATAGGTTATCTCGTAAGACAAAGGTAATCCCCTCTCCCTTGACGGGGCTAGCGTGAGGGTGCTTCCGGTAAGTCTTCATGAATAATCCGGGCTAATGGACTAACCCGCAATATTCACGAAACACGCCAAGACACTACAGTCTGCGATTAGCGTTTCCGTCCCTCGATACGCCCCCGGAGGGGCTACTCGGGAACACGGGGTTGTACCCTCGCCCCGAGCGAAAAAGAACAGGTCCGTATCCCCGAGTAGGCCTCCGGGCCGTATCGAGGGGCAGCACATAGTCTCGTTCATGAATAATCCGGGCTAAGAGCAACACTGTTCACTTAACGTGGCGCATCCGCCAAGTCCCCCTCTCCCCCTGGGCGGGAGAGGGTTGGGGTGAGGGGGGATCCGCTTAAGTGAACCGTATTGGGGCTAAGAGCCCATGAACTATCGCGCCGCCAGTTTCGAGTTTGCCGACCTGGTACAAATGCAGGTTTTTCCTTCCCCGCCCGCGCGCCGCCGCAACCACCCATTGACAAGCAAGCGTCGAAGCTGTTCAATCTAGTAGTATATGGAGTGCGGCGATTCATCGCCGCTTTCGCCACGATGCTTCGGTAGCAGAGCGCAGCGCCGCTGCCGAAGCAAGGGAACAGCAAATGACGCCTCACAGATTGCTCAAGTGTATCCTTGCGGCGTTACTCGCCCTCTGCATTTCCGCCCCCGCTTGGACGGTTTCAGGCTCGATCGTGGGCTGGGGAGAGCAGGTCGTCGGGCCGGTTGGGAGGCTGGTCGCGATCTCGGCGGGAGGCTATCACAGCCTCGGCCTGAAATCGGACGGCTCGATAGTCGCCTGGGGAAACAACAGCTACGGCCAGCGTACCGTCCCTTCGCCCAACTCCGGCTTTATCGCCGTCGCGGGCGGCGGCGGTCACAGTCTCGGCCTGAAATCCGACGGCTCCATCGTCGCGTGGGGAGACAACAGCTACGGCCAGTGCAGCGTCCCATCTCCGAACTCCGGCTTCATCGCCGTCGCCGCCGGACTCTATCACAGCCTCGGCCTGAAATCGGACGGCTCAATCGTCGCGTGGGGAGACAACAACTACGGCCAACTCAACATCCCATCTCCAAACTCCGGCTTCATCGCCGTCGCGGGCGGCTACTATCACAGCCTCGGCCTGAAATCGGACGGCTCAATCGTCGCATGGGGAAGCAACTGGCTACGGCCAGTGCAACGTCCCTCCTCCCAACTCCGGCTTCATCGCCATCGCCGGCGGCGGCAATCACAACCTGGCGATACGCGGGAATCGTTTCAGTTCGCCCGGCGCGGTGAAGCGCGTCCAATTCGAAGGTTTGGTCGTCCTTGAATCGGGCGTCGTCACGGCGACCGCCGCCCAGATGGGCGGCTTCCTTTACGTCGAGGATCAAAACCGCTTCTCCGGGGTAAGGGTGAACACCGGTGACTCGCGCGATCTCGGAGCCAGGGTCTCAGTGGAAGGCGTTCTCGCCACGGCGGCGAACGGAGAATTGGAGATTGCCCAGGCAACCACCGGCTTACTGTCGAGCGGCGACCCTCTTGACCCATTTGGCCTCAACCACCGCGATCTCGGCGGCGGTCCGTTCGGCCTTCAAGCGGGTATCGCTGACGCCTTCGGCCTCAACAATATCGGCATCCTGGTCACCACTTTTGGCCGCGTGACGGAGATTGAGCCGGTAGAAGAGCTTGCCGTTCCGACCTGGTTCAAGATAGAC
>JAUSGG010000165.1 GCA_030649165.1 Armatimonadota bacterium | reverse complement strand
CCCGTTTCGGGATTTCCGGGTTGGGATCCGAAGTTGTCCGCTATAGCATGCGCATGACGCCCAACCCTCGAATCCCGAAACAACGGGTGGTTTCTTTCCTAAGCGGGCCCCGGTCATGGATGACCGGGGCCATCGGGCGGCGCGGCGCTTGCGCGTCCTTCGGCAGCGTCGCTGCCGCTCTGCTACCGAAGGATCGGTGAAATCTGCTTCTGAGCGTGACGCAACCGGAAAAAGCAGATTCCTCCACTTCGGTCGGAATGACATTCCCGAGAAACTGAACTCACTCGCCACTCGATTTTCGTTGACAGGGCAAATATCCTGTGCTAACATCTGTCGCAGTGTCTCAGGGATATCCTGCTGCCCGGTCCGGCGCCTGTTGAGGGTCGGGGCCGGAGCCGATAATAGAGTCTAGCTTCAGCCGACTGGTCCGGTTTGATAAGCAGGCTCCACTATTGTTGTAGTAACAAGAGGGTTGTTAAGGTAATGGCAAGATCACTGATCATAGTCGAATCGCCGGCGAAGACAAAAACGCTGAAGAGCATTCTCGGGGCGGACTACCGGATCGAGGCTTCGATGGGTCACGTTCGTGACCTGCCGAAGAGCGCGCTTGGGGTCGAAGTCGAACACGACTTCGCGCCCAAGTACGTCGCTATCCCCGAGAGAAAAGAGATTCTCAAGAAGCTCAAGGCCGCGGCAGAGCAGGCCGACGTGGTATATCTGGCGTCGGACCCTGACCGCGAGGGAGAGGCAATCGCGTGGCATCTCGAACAGGCGCTCGAGCTGAAGTCGGCGAAGCGGATACAGTTCAACGAGATAACCAGGACAGCCGTCCTGCGCTCGCTCGAAGAGCCTCGCACGGTCAATATGGACCTGGTCAACGCTCAGCAGGGGCGGCGGGTGCTGGACCGGCTCGTCGGTTACAAGCTCAGCCCATTGCTCTGGCGGAAGGTAAAGCGCAACCTCAGCGCGGGACGAGTGCAGTCGGTCGCCGTCAGGATGATCTGCGACCGCGAGCGCGAAATCCTGGCGTTTGTTCCGGAAGAATACTGGAACATCACCGCGAAGCTGACCCCGCTGGACCGGCTCGACCCGTTTGAGGCTAGGCTGATCCAGAAAAACGGCGAAAAGGCGGGGCTGCACAACCAGGAGGAAGCGGACAACGTCCTGAGCGATTTGAAGAACGCGGAATATTCCGTCAAGAAGATCGCCCGGCGCGAGCAGCGCAGGAACGCTGCGGCGCCGTTCATCACAAGCACTCTTCAGCAGGAAGCTTCGCGCAAGCTCGGCTTTTCGGCCAGACGCACCATGACGGTCGCCCAGCAACTCTACGAAGGGCTCGATATGGGCGAGGAAGGCACGTCCGGGCTTATCACCTACATGCGGACCGACTCGACGCGCGTGGCCGCCGAGGCGGTCGATGAGGCAAGAAAGTTCATCGAGACTACGTACGGCCGGGACTATTTGCCCGATAACCCAAACATCTACAAGAAGAAGGGGGCGCAGGACGCTCACGAGGCGATCCGCCCCACGTCCGTGATGCGCCGGCCCGAAATGGTTTCAAAATACCTGGATGCTACGCAGCTCAAGCTGTACAGGCTGATCTGGCAGAGGTTTCTCGCCAGTCAGATGAAGCCCGCCGTGTTCGACGTTGTGACCATCGATGTCGCCGCCGCCGGCTGCCTCTTCCGCGCGACCGGATCGACGGCGAAATTCCCCGGCTTCATGGCCGTTTACAGCGAAGGTAAGGACGATCAGAAGCTGGCCGATGAAGAGCGGCCTCCGCTGCCGGTCGTGTCCGAAGGCGAGACGCTCCGGCTCATCCAGATCACGCCCGAGCAGAAGTTCACGGAACCGCCGCCCAGATACACCGAAGCAACGCTCGTGAAGACGCTGGAGGAAAATGGGATTGGGCGTCCCAGCACGTACGCCACGATTATCTCGACCATTCAAGACCGAGGTTACGTGGTCCTGGAGGAGAAGAAATTTTCGCCGACCGAACTGGGACTTGCGGTAACCGATCTGCTTGTAAGCGGCTTTCCCGATATTATGGACGTGAAGTTCACGGCTACTATCGAAACCAAGCTGGACAGTATCGAGGAGGGCCGGCTCGACTGGGTGAAGCTGCTCGCGGACTTCTACCCGCCTTTCGAGCAATCGCTGGGGAAAGCAATGGAGCAGATGGAGCGGGTCAGGATCGCGCCCAAGGAAACCGACGAGGTTTGCCCCAACTGCGGACGCAAGATGGTCATCCGGGAGAGCAGGTTCGGCCAGTTTCTGGGCTGCTCAGGCTATCCCGAATGCAAGACCACGATGAAGATGTCGAAGAAGCTCAACGTCAAGTGCCCAGTCTGCAAAGAGGGCGAAGTCGTTGAAAAGCAGTCCAGGAAGGGCAGAATATTCTACGGCTGCGACCGGTATCCCGAGTGCTCATTTGTTTCGTGGGACAAGCCGACGGACAAACAGTGCCCCACGTGCGGCAGCGTCCTCTCCGAGCGCCGCTGGAAGAACCGCCCGATCGGGTTGAAGTGCATATCGCCGGATTGCGACTACCAGGAATCGTACAGCCGCAAGAAAGACGAGACGGAAGAGGAGCAGGCGGTAGCGTAGGCGGTCGGTAGTGATTGGTGGTTCGTGGTTGGTGGTTACCAGCCCGGCGGTTGAAACCACGGCTACGACTACACAAAGTCGGCCTGCGCCGACTAGAGACAGGTAACCCCCTGATCTAGAGGTTGGAAGTTAGAGGTTGGAAGTTGGATACCGGACTCGACCCCACTCCCCTGAATGGGGAGGGGGCTACCGTCGACTCACTCGACTCCTCCGACTCTTACAAATGAGCTGTTTCTTCCAATTGTAACAGTTCAGGAATGGTGAGTACCTGCCGGGCAACGTCATTCCGAGGAACGAGGAATCTGCTTTTTCCGGGCACTTTACAGAAGCAGATTTCTCGACTACGCTGGCGCTCCGCTCCTAAGGAAGCGCCCCGTTTCGGGATTTCCGGGTTGGGATCCGAAGTTGTCCGCTATAGCATGCGTATGCCGCCCAACCCTCAAATCCCGAAACAACGGGGTGGTTCCTTTCCGAAATAACCACGCCCGCGGGGTCGGTTGCTCGAAATGACGATGCCCGGAAGACTGAACTGTTACGCCGGCGGCGCGCAGGTGCTACGCATCAAAGGCAACATGAGTAGCCGCAATCGGCGTGCCGCACTCCCCGCGGCGCATCACGAATGCTCCTCTCTGATCACGGCCTCAACAGGAGTATGCTCGTCGGCAGCAATTGCGGCCTCAATCCTCCTGAGTCGAAGCAGGAGCTTATGCCCACAACAGCGACGTAGCTGTCCGCCGCGTAGCTCGCCGGATCGGCAATGATCCTGATCCCGACGTTCTCCACGCCTCCGGTTGTCGTGCCGTCCTCAAAGCCACAGCCGTCATCGATGTAGAAATACTTGGGGTCGGAGGTCTGTCTCTGAGTCACCTTGCCGCACGCGGTGACGAGAAGACCGATATTGTTCGGACCAACTCCTCCGGCTATTCCAGGCGAGTAGGGGTTCAATCCAGCTCCGCCGATGGAGATATTGCCGAGGATAACCGTCTCCGGAGTTCCCGGCCCCGGGGTTGCCACCTCTGTCGCATTGCCCGTGCAGTCGATGTATCTCTCGGCGTTCGAGCCTTTCATCACACCGGCAACGTCGATCTCATTGCCGGCGGACACAGAAGCCGAGGAGAGCGCCTTCAGGCCGCACAGAGCGTCAGGCTCCTGGATGTAGAAATACCCGGGGAACGCCGCCGTGACTATCTTGTCTCTGAGCGCCTTGGTTTCGGCCGGAGCCCCATCGGCGAGCGCCTTTGCCGCCAGTATAGTCGCAACGCCCGGCGCGACTTTGATGCCGTTCGCTGTCCTGGTCGCGCCCCAGGCGCCGAATCCGCTGCCCGCCTGGACGCTTACGTAATAGGTCGTGTTCTCGTTGAGCGCGAGACCCGTTGCCGTGAAGCTGGTGGCCGCAGCGCAGTTCGTCCAGTTTCTGACCTGCGTTCCGCCCGAAGTCGTCCCGATCGCGTATTGATATTCCACGGCGCAGACCGAGGCGTACGAGAAGCTGAGCTTCGTCAGGCTGGGAGTCCAATCCCCGCCGTCCGCGACATCGGCCAACTGGGCCGGCTTCGGCTCCAGTCTGAGGTTGTCCACATAGATCTTTTGCGGGTTGAGGTTTGTGTTTCTGTCACCGGAGACGACGATGCGGGAGATATTCGTGCCCGTGCCTTTCCATGCGTACCCGGCGCCCTTTGCGGCGCCGTCAAGCCAGAGGTCGAGTTTTCGTGTATCGACATTGAAACCGATCTTGACGTTATACCAGGTCGTGTTTGCGACCGTTGTTATCAGTGTCGCCAAGCTTCCCGGACCGTACTCGACGAACATCCGGTTCTTCTGGATGTGCAGCTTCGTGATCTCAGTCGCGGAATCGGACGCATAGACGGTTACGTAACCTATGATCTGGCCGCCCGTCCCAGTCGCATCCTGGGCGATGTCCATGCTTAGATAGTGATAGCCGCTGGTTTTGCTGCTCACCATGATCTGAGAGCCGACCGACAGGCCGCCGGAGGCAATCGGGTCCACAAGCGCGGATTTGCCCGACCCGCCCTTAGCATACCCGCTCTGGATCCGCGCGCTCGCGGCCGCCGAAGTGGCCCAGCCGCCTTGACCGCCCAGATCGCCATTTGAGTAGTTGTCGAAGGCTTCGTTCAGCCAAACGGAAAGGCATCCGACTGTGGCGGACGCGTTCGCGCCCGCGGCATAGTTCGCGCTGCCGTCGTGGGCAAAAGCGGAGTAGAAATAAGTCGTTCCGGTCTCGACTCCATAATGGACGAAGCTGTCGGGAGAGCCTGGCGAGCCGAGCTTATCGACAAGCAGCTCGCCGTCGGACGGATTCGCCGGGTAGCCGGTGGTCTTATACAGGATCGCGACGCCGGTGAAGTCGGGGTCGGAGGGATTTGTCCACGTGAGGGTATTGCCCAAAGGTCCCGCGGCAGCCGCGAAGCTCGACGCCTGGCCTGGCGGAGTGAAGTCCGCTATGCGCCCGTCGCCCCAGTTGTCCGGGATCTTGCTCGGGAAGCCTGCGCCGGTGGTCTTATCGCGCCAACTGTAGACCGTGGTGAGGGCCGGATCGTTACTGTTGTCATTGTCGCGGAAGACAAAGTCCAGTCCGAACGTTCCACCGGCCGGAAGGTCCGGGTCGAGAGCGCTCTTTGCGATACTCGCCTCCATCAGCCAGCCCGTCCCGTCTCTCACGACAGCGGACGTGACGCCGGCCAGGATTTGGCCCTTATAGCCTCCGGCGCATCCGTAGACGTTCACCTGATTGTTCGCGTCTACGACGAGCTGGGTGTCGGAAGTGGAGTCGCTGATCGGGCTCGGGCCGCGGTCGTGGCTCGGGTCGATATAGATCTCGATACAGTCGTTCTCCCAATTCGAATCGAGGGCATTCGGGTACTGTATGTCACTGTCATCGCATCTCATAAGGAGATAAAGGTAATCGGAGTCCTGCCGGCTGTAGACCCTGGCGGTATGGTCGGCTGCATCGGTGGGAAGGGTCGCGCCTGTGTAACGGCCCGCGTAGTAGAGATTTCCTCCGTCGAAACCTAACAGAGCATAGTCTCCGACGCCGCCCTGCCCGCCGCGAATCGGCGAGACGAAATCCGACAGGTTCCAATCAGTGGAAGCGCCGTCAACGGTAACCGTTCCCGGGAAGACGTTCAATGTCGCGGTCATAGGTGTTGCGCTCGCGTTAGACGCGGCCGAGTAGTTGGAGATGACGTCGTGGGCGTATGCGGCGTAGTAGCAGGTCACGCCGTTGGCCAGGCCAGTGTGGACGAAGCTGTCGCTGCTGCCGGGCGTGTTGGCCCTGTCACAGACGAGGCTCCCATCAGTAGGGCTTGCCGGGTACCCGTCCGTCTTGTACCTGACGGTTGTCCCCGTATAGTTACCATCCATAGGGTTGGTCCAGGCAAGGTTCACTTCCGCGTCTCCCGGCGCGGCGGAGAAGGTGGTTAGAGGTCCGGGAGGCGCCGAGTCCAGCGGCACAACTGGGTTCCATTGAGCGGGAGTGAACTCGCCGTCCGTGCGGCCGGCGATCCAGTCGAAATACCAGTAGCCGGTGGCCGCCGTTCCCGCGTGCCCGGCCATAAACCCGTCGAAACCGTCCGCGGTTCCCGCGCCGGTCCACGATATGCGCTCGATTCCGTCAACATAAACCCGCCAGGTTGCGGTGGAGTCGTTGCCGGGAGTCGAGTTCTTCACCGTGAGTCGATACTTATGGTACGTCGTGCCGTCGAGATAGAAGGTCCCTCTGACAGTACCGACGGGGTCAACGAGCGCGGCGTGGTCGGTGGAAACCCTGAGGTACATCCCGCCCGTTCCGTTCTTGCTGATCCCGAGATTGTGGGCGGGGGAGCCGGATATGCCGGTCGCGCGGATTCTGGCTTCGAGCGTAACGCCCGTGTCGAAGCTCACGCCGGTCATCGGATACTTCACTTTGCAGATGTTGGCGGCGCTGCCGTCGTAGAGCTTCCAGGCGTAGTTTCCGCCGTCCTGCACGATGATCCCCTTTACCCCTCCGCCGTTCTCATAGGATCCGGTGTCATACACAGTCCACCCGCTTATGGTCGGACGGTAATCGCAGGGGTAGATTGCGGTGGTTGCGCTGGTATTCACGATCAGGTCGTGGCCAACGGGGCTCCAGGAACTCCAGATTGAGCCGCTGTGCGCGCGCACAAAGATGTAGTAGAGAGCGCGGTCGCCGAGCGCGCCGCAGACGGCGCTGCTCGCCGCGCTCGACACCTGCCCGGAGTCCCAGCCGTTCAGCACGGTATTCGGATCGTTGACCTGTGTGACCCTCACCTGATACGCGTCGTGCGCCGGGCTGTTCCAGCTAATGGTCGGAGTTACAGTGGTGACCGTCGAACCATTGGCCGGGGCGCTGACCGCGGGGGTGGACGCCGCCATAGTGAAGTCCCAGGAGTCGATCAGGTTGCCGCTGTCGTTCCTGGCGTCGCAGTGGACGCTGTAGCCGGTGACGGTCGCAATAACATAGTTGTATTGGCTGATCGTTCCGGCGCCGCCGGTGGCAAGCGGCGCGCCGCACGTCCCATTGATGACCTGGTACATGCTTCCCTCCAGCGAGCGCGAGTACAAGTGCTCGTGGCCGCAGAAGAAAATATCGACCTTGGCGTTGGTCATTATGTTCCAGAAGTCGTTGCGCTCGCTCGCATAAACGTCGAGGGAACTGCCGATGTGCGGACCCTTTGGGTACGCCGGCTCGTGCGCGTTGACGAACCTGTGCGGCTGAGTCGTGTTCGCCAGGTCGGTAGTGAGCCACGATCTCTGGACGTGATGATACTCGTTCCAATGGTTGCTGTTCACGAAGGCAAAATGAGCGCTCTGATGATCGACCGAAAAGACCATTTCCTCGTGTCCCGCGGGGCCGTTCAGCGGTTGGTCCACTTTGGCGCGCAGTACGGCTTCGGAAGTTGACGCGGCAATCTCGTGATTGCCGGGTGTCCAGTACCAACGGCAATTCAGGCCGTTGATTACAGAGAGCCATGTGTCCATTTGAGAGCCGAGAGTAGTGTCGTTTGAACTCCCAATTACGGCATCCCCCTGGAAGATAACCAAGTCCACGTTTTCGGTGTTGACGCGGTTCACGATATTGCCGAAAACAGTCGTGTTGACGCCGTTATCGCTCCCGCGGCTGTCCGCGATGGACGCGAACTTCCAGGCGAAGCACGGCGCCGCGCCAGCCAAAATCGACACGGTCGCAAGCACGATACAGATTCGTCTGCGCATTATTATCTAACCTCCCAACACAAAACTACGGCGCGACCTTCTCAATACCTCCCGGAACGGGAAGAACCTGACGCTGATGCCGGCCGGACAGCGTAAAGCAGCTACTTATACCTGTGACCACCACATAGCAGCCCTCCGGATAGTCTGTTGGGTCTGAACGCAGTGAAGAATCTAACCACGCTGCGTGATTTCTATCCCGCGGAACGGTCTTGTACAACCAAGTCATCGAATATAGCCGAAGTCAGTTCCGCAGGCGCCAAACTCCCAAGCTGAAAGCCAAAAGCTCACTCCCCCAACACCTGTATTCCACCCTCCACCGGCGCAACCTCTCTTTTCAATGGACCGCCGTCCTTGAAGCAGGAGCTTACTCCCGTAACCACGACGTAGCCTCCCTCAGCCCACGACGCGGGATCGGCAACGATTCTCACACCCACGTTCTCAGTCCCACCGGTCAACGTGCCGTCTTTCAGCCCGCTGCCGTCGTCCACGTAGAAGTACTTCGGATCAGACG
Organism: Armatimonadota bacterium; assembly: GCA_030649165.1. GTDB lineage: Bacteria > Armatimonadota > UBA5829 > UBA5829 > JAUSEB01 > JAUSGG01. The sequence continues at coordinate 15,627 of JAUSGG010000165.1, read as the reverse complement.
TCTGCCTCTGCGTCACTATGCCGAAGACCCTCACGGCAACGCCTATATTATTAAGACCGCCAGCGCCTGCAATTCCCTCCTGTCCGGCTCCGGTCACGGGATTGTAGCTCAGATCGGATCCTCCCAGAGACGAACCGGATACAGCAACCGGCGAAGCCGTGTAAACGGACGCGTTGGCTCCGGCCCAGGTCGCCGTTATACGCTTCTCGTCCGTCAACGGGTCCGTTCCGATGCTCCCCTTGGCTCCAGCCGATTGCCCCGGCGAAAGCCCGTGGCCCGCCATGTCTACCCTGATTCCGCCAATCGCTCCCGAATCGTCGGGGCACTGGATGTAAAAGCCGCCGGGCCACGCGCACGTCACCACACCCACGGTTATCGTCGCTTCCGTATCATTCGGCTCAAGCTTCGCGTTCAGCGGATCGTAACGCATCGGAACGCCCGTCGCCTGCGCCGCCCCGGAGTAGTTCGGGATCTCATCGTAGGCGTAAGCGCAGTAGTAGTACGTCGTCCCATTTGTAAGGGACTCGTGGACACAGCTCGTTCCGACCCCGTCGTATACCGTGCTCCCGTCTGTCTGACTCGCAGGATAGCCGGTGGTCTTAGCCAGTATCTTCACTCCCTCGAAATCGGCGCTCGTCGGATTCGTCCAGGACAGGTTGTTCCGCTCGTTGCCGACCACGACCGAGAAGGCGGTCACCGGTCCCGGAGGTCCCGCGTCAGCGGGGATCGTGTTGGCGTTGACTTTGGTCGAATAGTTGTTCAGCCCGTCGCGCGCCCAGGCGCTGAAATAGTACCTGGTCCCGTTGGTCAAGCCGGTCTGGGTATGGCTTCCCGCGGCGCCCGGAGAGCCTGCTTTGTCTATCGCAAGAGTCCCGTCCGTCACGCTGATCGGATAGCTTCCGGTCTTGTAACGGAGCAGTGTGCCGCTGAAGTCGGAATCTGATGGGTTGGTCCAGGACAGGCTGATCTGCTGATCTCCCGGCGTCGCGGCAAATCCGGTGACGGCGGCCGGCGCAGTCACGTCCGCCATGATGGCGTCTCCCCATTTGTCGGGAATCTTGCTCGGGAAACCGCCGCCGGTCGAATTGTCCCGCCAACTGTAGACGGTTGTCTGCGTGGGATCGTTGTCGTTATCGTTGTCTCTGAAGCAGAAATCAAGCCCGATGCTCCCGCTTGTCGGCATGTCGGAGTCCAGAGCGGATTTGGTTATCCTCATCTCAAGCCACCAGCCCGAAGAATCTCGCAGCACAACTGACGTGAGGCCGGCAAGGACCTGGGTCTTGTAAGTGTCCGTACACGCGTAGACGTTTTTCTGCCCATTCGCGTCGATCACGAGCTGGATATCGGAAGTGGAGTTGCTGATTGGATTTGGGCCGTGGTCGTGGCTCGGGTCGATATAGATTTCGACGCAGTCGTTGGCCCAGTTGACGTCTACGGGATTGGAATAGCGAACGTCGGTGTCGTCAACGCGCATAAGCAAGTACAGGTTACTGGTATCGTGACGGCTGTATATCCTGGCAGTGTGATCCGCCGGGCTTGTCGGAAGAACTCCACCTGTCCAACTGCCTCCGTAGTACACGGTCGCCCCGTCAAAGCCCACAATCGCCATATCGCCCAGCACGTTTTCCCCTCCGCGTACTTTCGTGGTGAACTCGGAGAGGTTCCAGTCGCTGGAGCCGCCGTTCACGGTAATCCCGCCGGCCTTCTTTACGTTCAACGTGGCCACAGTGACTCCGCTGGGCGCGCCGCTGACATCGGTCTTGGAGACAGAGTAGTTGCCCGCGCTATCATGCGCCCATACGCTGTAGTAGTATGTCGTGCCGTTTATGAGACTCGTGTGCGTGTAGTTGTCGTCGATGCCGGGCGAACCGGTCTTGTCGATTACGAGCGGTCCATCCGTTCTGTCGACGGGATATCCGCTGGTCTTGTAGCGGACCATGGCCCCGGTGTAATCGGTGTCTGACGGATTCCTCCAGGAGAGGATGATCTGCGCGTTTCCTCCCGCCGCCGAGAGGTTCGTGATGGGGCCGGGAGGAGTCAAATCGACGTCCGTCGTTGCGCTCGCGTCGGCCTTGGCGACGGAGTAGTTGAGCGCGGCGTCGTGGGCCCAGGCGCTGTAGTAATACGTGGTTCCGCCGACGAGTCCGCCGTGGACGAAGTTATCGTTCGAGCCGGGCGACGCGGACTTGTCTACGACGAGAGAGCCGTCGGACAGGCTGGTCGGGTATGCGCCGGTCTTGTACCTGATCGCGGTCCCGGTGAAATCGGAGTCGGACGGGTTGGTCCACGAAAGGCTTACCTGCTGCGCGCCGCCGGTCGCGCCAAAGGCGGTCACCGGTCCCGGAGGCGTGACGTCGGCCGGAATAAGCATGTTGAGGTCGCCCCACCTGTCGGGGACCTTGCTTGGTATTGATGCGCCAAGCGGATCGGTCCAGGTGTATAGCGTCGTCAGGGCGGAGTCGTTGTTGTTGTCGTTATCGCGGAGATTGAAGTCTATGCCGATAGTCCCGTTGGACGGAATATCGGGGTCCAGCGCGGATTTCAGAATCGACAACTCCAGCCACCAACCCGTCCCGTCTCTTACAACGGCGGAGGTGACGCCGTTCTGGACCTGAGTGGCGTAGCCGGCCGTCGTGCAGTAGACCTTTTCCTGGTTGTTCGCATCGATGACCAGTTGCACATCCGAGGTGGAGTTGTTGATCGCATTTGAGCCGTGGTTGTGGCTCGGGTCGATGTAGATCTCTATACAATCGTTGGCCCAGTTCGAGTCAACGAGATTCGGGTAGCGCATATCGCTGTCGTCGCAGCGAACGAGCAGATACAGATAGCTGTCGTCGTGACGGCTGTAGATCTTGACCGCGTGATCCGCGGCGTTCGCCGGAGGAAACTGAAGGCCAGAGGAGTGGGAGCCAGAGTAACAGACGCCGTTCGTGTCGTAACCGACGACGGCTATTTGCCCGCTCCCGACATCGCCTCCCGGTATCTTCGTTGTGAACTGGGAGATATTCCAGTCAGCCGGGTTACCGTCTATAGCGGTCGGGCCGGAGTACTTGGATTCCAGAACGGCGGGAGGATTTGCATCGGTTGCGAGCACAATATGCAAGACCCAATCATCGTAGTCCGGTGAGTTCAGGACTTTGTTTCCTCCAGCGTGAGAGAACGTAGTTGCGCTGCTGAACCCGCCCGTTCGCGTATCCCACCATTCGGCGCGGTAGGTCCCCGCGGGCAGAGTGACGGCTTTACCCCCGCCTGCCGGGAAGAAGTAGACGTATTCCACGCCGATCTGCGCCATACAATAGCCGCCACCGGAGACGATTAGCTCCTTTTCGGGATGGGAGCGGATGAAATCCCAGCCCGACACGGCCTTGAAGGACCTGATGTTCTCGCAAACGTCGTAGGAAACCGCCGCGTTCGCGTCCTCTATATGGAAGTTTCCACCGCTGGTGACGATAATCCAGCACATTTTCCTCAATAAGGTCCAGTCTCCCACGCCGTTGGCGAACTCGTCGATATTCACGGCCTTGTTGTAAGGCCACCTCGATTCACAGTACGCGTTAAGGATATCGGTGTCGGCTTCCGCGTCGCCGCCGAAGTGCATGTTGACAATGTCAACCTGGTCGATATTGAAGAAATTCTCGATGTCACCCATCAAACTGTTGTAGGTGACCAGCCTCTCGTTGCCCGGATGGGCGCTCGCGATGTAATCCTTGATGAATTGGGCGTAATGCGCCCCGAAAGTGGGGTCCTCAAGTTCCCAATGCTCGTTCTCGACCTCATAGATGATGTTCGTGTACTGAATGGTCTCATCGATCATCTTGCGGATGTATCGCTCCTGCTGGTTCCGCAGGTTCGGCCTGTTCTCGTAGTCGTAGAACTCCGGCGTGCCGTCGAGGTCTGCCGTCGGCGTCTCAAGATTGTTGATGTTGTTGTTCGTGGCCCACGGGTTGCCCTGCCATCTGGTGGGGCCGGCCGGCGACATACCGCACCTGTCGAACAGATGGATTTCGCCGATAGTTCCGCCGGTCGCCGCTCTGGACATTGCGTCGTTCATCCTCGTCCAATAGGTGGAGTTCCAGGTGTTCATGTCGATCTTATTGCCGCCCATCGGAGCTCCGGCGACGCCGCTTCTCCCCCAGGGCCACACAGCGTTCACTCCGGCCCACGGCAGGAAGTGCCACACGCGCGAATAGTCGATCCTGCGGCTCTGCATCTCCGCTATTCCCGCCACATAATCGTAGCTTGTGTCGGAGGGAACGATCGAGCTGAAGCTCGTGATCATCACCGGTTTACCCGTAGCGATGTCCTGGAAATAGTGCGGGTTGTCGGGGTGAATGCGTATTCCCGACGTTTCCGGCGGGTAGGCCGTGGCGTTCGCCGCCGCGGAGTAGTTCGGAACGCCGTCGTGCGCAAAAGCGGAATAGTAGTACGTCAAGCCGTTGTTCGTCCCGGTGTGGGTGTAGGAATCATCTTCGTTTCTCGTTCCGGGTTCGTCCACTACCAGCGCGCCGTCGGTCTTGCTGGTTGGATAGCCGGTCGTCTTGAAGCGGACCATTACGGCGGTGAAATCGACGGCGGACGGATTGCGCCACGACAGCAAGACCTCTCCATCGCCTTTGACCGCCTTGAACTTGGTCACCGCGGAGGGCGGCGTCACGTCCGGTGCGGCGGGCGTCGCGCTTGCGAACAACTGCGTCGCGTACTGCGACAGCGAGTCGTGGGCAAACGCCGCGTAGTAGTAAGTCGTTCCGTTCGTCAGACTGGTGTGCGTGTAAGCGTCGTCGGCGTTGGGACCGCCGGGCTTGTCGATTGCGAGCGACCCGTCGGTCGGGGACGAGGGATAGCCGTTAGTCCGATATCTGATAAGAGTCCCGGTGCAGCTTGCGTCGCCGGGATTGCGCCACGTCAGGATGTTTTGCGCGTTGCCAGCTATGGCCGTGAAACTCACGACTGGGCCCGGCCCCGGCAGGGAGGTCGATACAGTGAAGCCGCCGCTGCCCGTCGCCGACCATCCGGTCCATCCCGCCACGGCGTGCTGCTCTTTCACGAACGCGTACAAGGTAACCGCCGTCGGCAGGTTGCTGCCGACCGCGTGCAGCGTGGCGGATGCGGAGACGGTTCCGCTGTCATAGACCAGCGTCCCGGTCGGACTGTCCGTGCTGCATATCTTCACCTGATAGGCGACTGTCGGATCGTCCGGCGCCGCCGTTGCCCACGCGACCATAGGCCGCAAGGTATTGACCTGGGCGCCGCCGGCTGGGGCGTTGAGCGTCGGAACGCCAATCGTACCGACCGAGACCTCGTCAACATAGACGTGGTCCTCCCACGCCCACGAGTCGGCCTTCACGCAGACGTCGCGCACCCATATCTTGTTCATCGCGCGTCCCGCCGCCTGTGTCTGCGTCCAGATTGGCGTTGGGTTCTTATCAACAAACCATTTGGTCACGCCGGTCGAGGGATCATACGTGATGTCGAAGTCGTGCCAGTCGGCGTCGGGAAACAGATACTGCGCGCCGGGTGTCGTGTCGGTCGGGGTCGGTCCTCCCACCCAACCGGCGGGCAAAATGCCGTAGTAGTGGCTGTCCCACCCCGGGTACACAATCGGCGCGGTAACGAGATGCGATTTCAAACCCAGCGACCCGCCGGCCCAACAGGCTATGTCGCTGTTCGCGGCGTCTCTGATCCCGAAGCTGGCGTGGTACCACCCGGTTGTCCCCGGAAACGGCGTCATACCCGGTCTCGCCCTCAGATGGAAAATCTGCACCTTCCCGGCGCTCTGGCCCGACCAGTTGGCCGCGGTCTGAACGTGGTTGTCGTTACCCACGTGGCTGTCGCCCTTGAACTCGACATAGTTGCCGTCGGCGTCGTAGTCCGGTCCCTCACCGTAAGTGGTGTAGTTGACGACCCTCAGTTGACTGTTCGAGCTGCCTTCGGGAGCCGACTGCCAGTTCGGAGCGCAGTTCTGCAGCGCCAACCCATAGCCGCCGGGGTCGTAGCTGCCGAAACTGTCGGTGAACCATGGCACTGCAGGCGGACTCGCCACAGCCGCCGGGGCCAGCGCCACGATTGCAAGCATAGCTAGCGCAATTCCTTTCATCATTCCTTCCCCTTAAACTGAGTATTTCTTTCTTTGCCACCAACACAGCCGCCGCTTTAGAGGGAGCGAAAGGCTGTGGTCTTACACCAGTCAGTTAAACTTAGCGCGGCGCGCCCATGTAACTCCCTCTCCCTGGAAGGGAGAGGGTTGGGGTGAGGGTTGAACGTAATGGCTGTAAACCCATTGTTTGGCGTTGCGCGTAACCTTCCACCCTCACCCTATCCCTCTCCCTCATAGGGAGAGGGGATTGCCGCCTGCTCCTGATTCCGTCATTTCGGGACGAGGGCGTCCCGAAACCGGCACGCCCTTCTTGCGAGACACCCGGCAATATCACTTGTTCCACCTGTCGCCTGCCGCCCTGACATGCAGAGCCCAGTCCTGCGCGTCCGGCGCCCGAAGCCTTCTGACCCCACCCCCGCGTATGAGCGTCGGCTTGGAAAAGCCCGACGCCCGCGGATTCCACCAGCGCGCCCTGTAAAGCCCAGGCGCGAGGTCTATCTCTTTCACGACCGGCGAACGCCGGACCCTCAAACCACCGGCTCCCGTGCCCCCGGCTGGGAAATACGCCGCGTACTCTTTGCCGGGTCGAGCCATACAATAGCCGTCGCCCGATGCAATAAAGCTCCTGTTCGGCGCGGAATGCACGAAATCCCAGCCGGAGGTGACCCTGAACTGCCTGATGCTCTCGCACACTTCCGCCGGCCGGGACGATTCCACCGCGTCCTCGATGTGGAAGTTGCCACCGCTGGTGATGATGATCCAGCACATCTTCCTCAAGAGGTCCGTCTCGGTCACGCCGTTGGCGAACTCGTCTATATTGATCGCCTTATTCCTGCTCCATCGCGGCTCGATATACCGGTTGAGCGCGTCCGGATTGCGTTCCGCCTCGTTGCCGAAATGACGGTTGACGATATCCACGTAAGGGATCTTATAGAACGCCTCCAGGTCGTTCTGAAGGCTGCTGTGTGAGACAAGCCTGGGGCAGGTCGGGTATTTCCGCGCAATATACTCCTTCACGAAACGCGCGTAATGCTCGGCGAACTTGGGATTGTCATACTCCCAGTGCTCGTTCTCGATCTCATAGATAACGTAGGGCGACTTGACGGTCCGGTCGATCATCTTCCGGACGTAACGCTCCTGCTGCGCGCGGAGGTTCGGCTTCTCCTCGTAAAGGTAGAAGTCCGGTGTCCCGTCCTTGCTCGCGTCGGGCGTTTCGATATCATTGACGTTGTTGTCCGACGCCCACGGATTGTTGCGCCATCTGGTAGGGCTCGCGGGAGACATACCGCATCGCTCGAACAGATGGATCTCCGAGTATATCCCTGCCTTCGACGCCTCCGACACCGAACGCGACATCCTGTCCCAGTACTCCGGGTTCCACAGGTTCATATCGATCTTATTGCCGCCCATCGGCGCGCCGGGCCGGCCACTCCTCGCCCACGGCCAGATCGCATTCTCCCCAGCCCACGGAAGAAAGTGCCATACTCTGCCGTAAGTCAGGTTCTGCTCCCGCATCTTCTTGATCTGCGCCCGGTAATCGCAGTCCCGATCTGTCGGAACATACCCGGCGCAGGAAGCGAATAAGACCGGTTTACCGGTCGTGGTCTCCAGGAAGTAGTGAGGATTCGCCGGATGGACCTTCAGATAGGCGCGCGCCGGCGCGCCGGCGCAGACGGCGACTGACACAGCGCAGATAAGAACGAGCCTTCTACTCAATCCATCCTCCGGGCAGATTACGAGAGGGGTCATACCTACCCATGCTAATGCTAACCTATTGAGTGGCTTTCGTTCAATGCCTGTCGGCAAAACTGGTAAAAGTACCAGTGACCGGTGAACAGTGATCAGTCAACAGCGGTCAGTGACCAGCGCCGGCGTTCCGGCATTTCAAATGCCGAAACAATCCCTCCCCTTTCCTGTTTTCCTCGTCAAAAGACCTTTTGCGGGCCTGCAGTTGGCAACAGTTCAGGAATAGGAAGTAAGTGGCGCTGAATGTCATTTCGAGCGGAGCGCCGGCGTAGTCGAGAAATCTGCTTGGCCTATCCTGCGGGAACGGCCTTTTCTAGCTGAGGTTTTGGCATCGCTACCTGTAGTTCCCGCAACGCATCCGGCGTTTCATTAGGAGCGGAGCGCCAGCGTAGTTGAGAAATCTGCTTCTGTAAAGTGGCCGGAAAAAGCAGATTCCTCGTTCCTCCTAAGGAAGCGCCCCGTTTCGGGATTTCCGGGTTGGGACCCGAAGTTGTCCGCTATAGCCTGCGTATGCCGCCCAACCCTCAAATCCCGAAACAACGGGGTGGTTCCTTTCCGAAATAACCCCGATGCATCGGGGTCGGTTGCTCGGAATGACGTTGCCCGGCAGGTACTCACCATTCATGAACTGTTACTGCAGTTGCAAATCCCAGCGATTCGCTGCTAAACTTGAGATGGATCGTTAAGCTGGTCCGTAGTTTCGGAAAGAGAGCCAAAAGCGAATGCGCATTCCCTCCGTCCTCGCGGCCCTTGTGGCCGTGCTCCTGATGCCGTCAGCCGCGGCCTTTGCCGGACAGCCCGGCGACTTCAACGCGGCCCGGTTCGGAACCGCCCCCATCCTGATGCAGGACCGTCCGTCCGAGTACGCCCCCGCGCTGACCGATGGCGACAACCGCACGAGTTCCCACGTCTCAACCCGTATCGACTCAGCCAACAATCGCATCCCCACCCCGGTTCAGATCGAGTGGCGGCAGCCCAGGGACATATACTTGGTCCGGCTCGTCTTCGAGGGCCAGGCGCCAAATCCCGACGAGGTCGAGATACAGTGGTGGCGGCGCATCTGGCCCGACAACGGCGAGGGCGGGTGGCTAAAGCTGGACGACCCCTTCAATGGAGGGTTCATCACCGCCGCGGCCGAGGCGACGAGGCCCAACGACAACACGCTGGAATTTCGCTTCAAGCCGCTGGAAAAGACCGAAGCCCCCGGCATCACGAAGACCGGTTTCGACTACCGTTCGACCTATAAGATCAGGGCACTCGTCAAGGTCCCCGCGCGCATCGCTGAGATCGAGTGCTACACCGACTCCAACTGGAAGAGGGCCGGGTTCGATATCTCGTTCTACGACGGCAAGTTCGAGGGCCGCTTTGAGGGAAGAAACGCTTTCGTAGAGCAGGCAAGTATCTCTCCGGGAAAGGCGGCCCGCGCGCAGATCACAATCCGCTATGCGGACAACCCGAACCGGCTCAGCCCCGACCGAGGATACATAATCGTCAGACAAAACGGCAAAGGACAGGACTTCTCGTTTTTCGCCGCCGACGTCTTGAGCGAGAAAACAATCTTCATCCGCGACCTCAACGTTCGAGTGACTCACGACCTCGTCAACGTTCATATAGAGCCCAAGTGGCGGCCCGCGGGCTCCTGGGACGCCACGATCGTGGAAAAAGTCGCCGCCTCGCCGGAGCAGACATTCGAGCGGGCGATGAAGGAAATCCCGCGCAAATGGATCGACGTGGCGCACATGGGCCTGCCCGTCCTCCGCCAGGAGGTCAGCATCGACGCCCAGGCGTGCATCTTCATATATTCGAAGTCGCTCCGGGGCCCGGGAAAAGAAGTGGACGTATCTCCTCAGTTTCCCGAGGAATGGTCGATGCGCCGCCTCACCCAGGTCACGAACAGTGTTTCCTTCGGCCCGCCAAGCCCCAAGCGGATCACCCGCCGGCTGGAGGACGGCTATCTGCCCGTAATCCATTCGAAATGGGAACAGGACGGGATAAGCTATCATCAGACGATATTCGCCGCCGCGCTCGATCCCGAGGTCACGCGCAAATCGCTCGCCTTGCCTCGGCCCGCGCCGCGCCCGATCGGAAAGGGTATCCACGCCGCAAACTTCGGCTCCGATCTCAGGGGCGATGAGCCGATATGCGCGCTCAGCCGCATGGAGATCATCAATCCCGGCAAGACCGAACAGACCGCGTATATCTGGCTCAAGCCCAACCCGATGTCCCCGATGAGCATCAGCCCCGAGGGTCTGCTCGTCCTGGATAAGCCGACCAAGCCCTCGGTGGGAAAGGACCACACCCCGATCGGAGGGCAGGTGGATATCCGGGGCAAGGGTCAACTCGCGTATCTGAAGGATTTCGTGCCCGAAGGCGGCGATCCCAAGGACGCCCGCGACGTCATCCGATACACCGTCAAACTCGCGCCGGGCGAAAAGCACGCAATCGTGATAAAGGTCCCGTATATCGAGCAGATGACCGCCGCCGAAGTCGCGCAGTTCAAGGCCCTCGATTGGGAAAGCTCGCACGAACAGATCGCCCGGCTGTGGAAGAACCGCCTGGCCAAAGCCGTCGAAAGCTACAAAGTTCCCCAGCCGGAACTGATGAACCTCTACCGGACGAACCTCTGGCACGTGCTGATAGGCACGGACCGGGATGTTCCCACCGGCCTTTACCAGCACGGCGCGGGGACCTACGCCTATCCGATGTACGCCAACGAGACGATGATGGTCCAGCGCTCGCTCGAAATGCGCGGCGAGGTCGAGGAAGCGCGGCGGCTTGTGGAGCCCTACTTGATGTCTCAGGGAGTCAGGTCGCTGCCCGGCAACTTCAAGAGCAAGGACGGCCTCCTCTACGCCGCCGCTCCCCAGGGCTACGACCATTACACCGCCCAGGGCTACAACATGCACCACGGCTTCATTCTCTGGGCCGCCGCCGAACACTATCTGTGGACTCGCGACAGGAGCTATCTTAAGGCCATCGCGCCGAAGCTGATAGCCGCCTGCGACTGGATAACCAGGGAGCGCAAAGCGACGATGGTCCTCAACCCGGACGACACGAGACCGCTTGAGTACGGCCTGGCCCCCGCAGGTGACTTGGAAGACGTGGACGAGTTCCTCTACTTCTACACCACCAACGCCTACTACTACCTCGGCATGAACGCCACTGCCGAAGCCCTCGCGCAAGCCGGCTATTGGGAGGACGCTGCCCGCATCGCCGCCGCCGCCAACGCCTACGCACAGGACATCATGACCAGCGTCCGCGAGGCCGTCGCGACAAGTCCGGTCGTGAAGCTGCTCGACGGCAGCTACGTACCGTACGTTCCCCATCGGGCATACGCCCCGACCGACCGCGGCGAGGGCTGGATTCGCGAGGCCCTCTACTGCGCCCTCCACCTGGAAAGCTGCGGCCTGATAAAGCCGAACGATCCGCTGGTCACGTGGATACTTCAGGATTTGGAGGATCGGATATTTCTGAGCGAAGAGTCCGGGCCGGGCCGAGGCCGGATTACGAACATGGAGGACCAATACTTCAGCCTGGGCGGTTTCAACCCGCAGCCCAACCTGCTCGACAACGGCCTGACCTACCTCCGCCGCAATCAGATCGCCAACTGGACGAGGGCGTTCTTCAACATCTACTCAGCCAGTATCTATCCGGATACCGTCTGCTTCTCCGAGTGCGTCCCGCCCTTCGCCGACGGCGGAGGGCCGCTGTACAAGACACCCGACGAGTCCAAGTTCATTCAGTTCATGCGCCAGATGCTGATTCTGGAGATGGGCGACACGCTCTGTATTGGCCGTGGCGTTCCCCGCGCCTGGATGACCGACGGCAAGTCCGTGGAGATGAAGGACGCGCCGACGCATTTTGGCCCGATGGGCATGAAGATAACCTCCGCCGTCTCAAAAGGCAGAATCATCGCCGACCTGAACCTGCCCAAGCGCAACCCGCCGAGATCAGTCTTGCTCTCCCTGCGGCATCCGGAAGGCAAGAAGATAAAGACCGTAACCGTTAACGGCAAATCGACCAAAACCTTCGACCCAACAACCGGAGTAATACGTCTCAACGGTACGGCCAACAAAGTAAGAGTGGCAGCTTACTATTGAACCACAGATGCGCACAGATGGGAAGGGAGTCGGAAGAGTCGAGGGAGTCGAGACAGCGCAACTCCCTCTCCTAAAAGGAGAGGGGGTCCCCCCTCCTCTTAGGAGGGGGTTAAAAGGAGAGGGGGTCCCCCCACCTCTTAGGAGGGGGTACGGGGGAGGTTCAGGCCGTGTCTCGACTTTATCCGATGTCTGCTAGTCCGTAACCAACAACCACCAACCAAAATGAAAGCGAGCAAACTAACCAAATGAACATTCCCTCCATTATCTCAATCGCCGGGCTACTGGCCGTTATGATCGGCCTTGCGGTCGAAGGCGCGTTCGCCGGTCAGCCCGGCGATTTCGACGCCGCGCCGTTCGGAACTCCGAGCGTCATCTCCGCCAAAGGGGCCCAGCCGGTCTACGCGCCTCAGCTTGCGGATCAGAACGACGGCACGGCTGTCGACGTCCCGTCCGGCGGTTCGGTCCAGATCGAATGGCGGCATCCCAGAGACGTTTACCTGGTCGAAGCGCTTTTCGAAGGTCATGCTCCACGTCCCGACGACGTGACTCTGCAGTACTGGTATCACGTCTGGCCGGACAACGGTGGCGGCGGCTGGATGAGGGTGGATGACCCGTTCAATGGGCGTTTCGTCACCGCCGCGGTCGAGGCGGATTATTCCCCGTACATGCTCCAGTTCCGTCTGAAACCTCTGGAGAAGACTGAGAACGAGAAGATCGAGAAGACCGGCTTCGACTGCCGCCGGACCTACAAGATCAGGCTGCGCTTTGCCGCGCCCGCGCGAGTGTCGGAACTGAGATGCTTCACCGACTCGAACTGGAAGAGCGCCGAAGTCAAAATCACCCACGGAAACTTCGCGAAAGAGAAGTGGAATGGCCGTTTTGAAGCCCGCAACGCGCGTATAGTGTCGGCGTCTTATCCGGACAAATCCACAGCCCTGGTAAAGCTGGAGTACGCCGACAACCCCGACCGGCTCAGCCCCGACAGAGGCCGGATCGTCGTCAGAGAAGACGCGAGTGTATTTCACGACTTCTCGTTTTTCATCGACGACGTTCTCCGCGACGGAGGGATATTCGTCCGCAATCTCGACGTCTTCATCTCCGACGCTACCGGGAACGTTCAGTTCGGCGCAAAACCCGCGGGCGTTTGGGATGCGACCGTCACGGACACTGTTTCCCGGATGCCTGAACAGACCTTCGAGCGCGCGATGAAAGAGATGCCTCTAAAGCCCCCGCGGGAGGCCCATCTCGGTTTGCCCAATCTCAGGCAGGAGATAACAGTCCATGCCAACGGCGAACTCTGCGTCGATTGGCATTCCCTCCGCGGCCCCGGTCAGGACAGGGACAGATCGACCGCTCTGGAGCGCCGGGGCGAATGGATGCAGCGGAGATACGCCGTCGCGATCACCGAGGACCCGTCCGATCCTCTCAAGCGCGATGAGGTAACTCGCGCGCTCGAACAGGGCTACCTGCCCGTCATCGAGTCTCAAGCGCAAACGGGAGACATCGTCTTCAAGCAGGCGGTCTTTGCCACCGCCCTCGATCCCCATATCGTCAAGGCCGCGCTTGCCCTCCCCAGGCCCCCGCCGGCGCCGATGGGCAAGGACAAGCGCGCCGCCGATTTCGGCCTGGGTGCCAAAGGCGACGAAACGGTCGTTGGCTTCGCCCGGATCGAGATCGAGAACCGCGGGAAGACGGAGCAGACGGCTTATTACTGGATCAAGCCGACGCCAATGGTCCCGATGCGGCTCGACCCCGACGGCTTCCTCATCCTCGACGCGCCGACTAAAGACTCCGCGGGTAAGGACCTGATCCCCACCTGGGGGCAGATAGACGCCAACGGAAAAGGCGAGCTTGTCTACCTCAAGAACTACGCTCGTGAAGGAGCGGAGGCGCGCGACCTGATCCGATACACCGTCCGGCTCGCGCCTGGCGAAAAGCGCGCCATATTCCTGAAGGTCCCGTACATCGAACAGATGACTCCCGCCGAGATCGCCCGGCTCAAAGCGCTCGAATGGAGCAAGTCGTACCGGCAGGTCAAGGGGCTTTGGAAGAAGCGGTTGGCGTCCGCGCTCGACCAGTACGAGGTCCCCGAAAAGGCTCTGATGGAGCTATACCGGGCCAACCTCTGGCACGTGTTGATGACGACCGATCGCGACGTTCCGACCGGTCTCTACGAGCACGGCGCGGCCACTTTCGGCTACCCCATTTATGTCAACGAAACGGTGGACGTTCTCCGCTCGCTGGAGATGCGCGGCGAGTACGAAGAAGCAAGGCGCCTGTTCGAGCCGTTTATCGTGTCCCAGGGCGAGAAAGGGCTTCCCGGCAACTTCAAGAGCGCGGAAGGCCTTATCTACGCGGCCGCCCCGAGAGAGCACGACCACTACACCGCACAAGGCTACAATATGCACCACGGATTTGGCCTCTGGACCGCCGCGGAACATTATTTCTGGACCCGCGATCAAGACTACCTGCGGGCCGTCGCGCCGAACCTGATTGCCGCCTGCGACTGGATAACCCGGGAGCGCAAGGCCACGATGGTCATGAACCCCGACGGGACAAAGCCGATAGAGTATGGTCTGGCTCCCGCCGGAGACCTCGAAGACGTGGCGGAATATCTATACTGGTACGCCACTAATGGCTACTACTACCTCGGAATGAAGACTGCCGCCGACGCGCTTGCCGAAATACGCCATCCCGAGGCTGCTCGCATTGCCGCCGACGCAAAAGCTTACGCCGAAGACATAATGACCAGCCTTCACGAGTCCGTCGCCACCACGCCGGTCGTACGGCTCCTCGACGGGACCTACATCCCTTACGTTCCACCAAGGGCCTACGCCCTCACCGACCTGAAGGAAGGCTGGATTCGCGAAGCCCTCTACCCGTCGCTGCATTTGGTCGATTGCGGGCTGATAGGACCGCGCGACACGATCGCCGCGTGGATGCTCGACGACTTGGAGGACCGGATTTACATGAGCCGGGAATCCGGCTACGGCCTCAAAGACCCCAAGTCAGAGTTCTTCACCTTCGGAGGGTTCACGCTCCAGCCGAACCTGCTCGACAGCCCCATCGCCTATCTGGAGCGCGGACAGACTGCAATGTTCCAAAGGGCGTTTTTCAACATCTATGCCGCCAGCGTTTACAGCGACATGCGATGCTTCGCCGAGTGGGTCCCGAACTTTGGCCAGGGCGGCGGCCCGCTCTATAAGACCCCCGATGAGTGCAAGTTCGTCCAGTGGATGCGCCAAATGCTGGTGATGGAAGTCGGTAACGAACTCCATATCGGCGCCGGCATTCCGCTCGAATGGATGCGGGACGGCAAGGTCGTCGAGCTAAAGAACGCCGCGACCTATTTCGGACCGATGAGTCTGAAGATCACCTCGTCAGTGGCAAAAGGCTCGATCGCGGCAGAGATGGACCTCCCGACCCGCAACCCAGCCGAGTCCGTCACAGTCTTTCTCAGACATCCCGAAGGAAAGAAGATGAAGTCGGTTACGGTAAATGGTAAGGATTGGGAGAGATTCTCCGCCGCGGAAGACGACATCGACCTGAGCGGAGTCGCGGGCAAAGTGACCGTCGTGGCGAAGTACTGATATTTGACCGCCAACGGACAACCTACCCCCTCCCCTGAAAGGAGAGGGGGCAAATCCCCCCTCCCCGTGGGAGGGGGTTAGGGGGAGGTCCATCTGT
>JAUSGG010000156.1 GCA_030649165.1 Armatimonadota bacterium | reverse complement strand
TGTTGCCGTCCACGGTGATGGTTCCGCCTGCCTTGGAGTTGAGCGTTCCCACTCCAGCCGGGCCGCTGACCTGAACTTGTCTGACGACCTGGCCACCGAACCATCTGATATAGGCATGCACCATTTGCCAGTCGGTTGTATAGGTTCCAGGGGTGGAAGGGGCGGTCAGCGTGAAGTTGAAGGTGTATTGGCCGTTGGGCATTACGGTCGTGCCTGCGGGCATGAACACGCGCGTTGATGCGTAGAATGGATCGGAATCGTCGACCGTTCCAAGTTGGAAGAATTCCGCGTTCCAGCATGTCTCACCGGTGTTCTGCATCGTGACAGACACGTTGTACTGCTGGCCGGTGGTCATTGTAGTCGGAATAGTGTCGCTGACTACCACGGCGTTGTCCGGTGAAACGGCGGAGTTGATCGGTATGGTCTGCGAAAGCGCTATTTCGCCGCGCTGCATCTTACTGCCCTGGTTTGTCAAGCGCAGTTGCCAGTCGCTGCCCTTGCCTTCCGTGTTGAACCAGCAGCCGCTTGTTGGAACGTTGTCAGTGAGTTTCATAATCGCGGTGCTCTCGTCATACTCGTCGAACATAGCCACGTACTGGCCGTGTGCGCCAATGCTCTTGAAGGCGTAGAACTGATCCCACAATTGCTGGCCGCCGCGTGTTCCTATTTTAGACTGGCCGCACGGGTACTCGTTCATATTATCCCAGCCAAAGCGAGGCCATGAGGTCGGCATATAGTAGATGCCGAGGCTGTTGCACTCATTAATGTCGGGCTGGGCATAGTTGGTCTTATAAGAATTTATGCTTGCCCAATCACTGTATAAACCGATGCTCCACGGGCTTATCCCGTCGTAGCTTCTGTATACCGCGTTCCATGCCGGATCGGTTTTGGATGGCGGTCCCAGCGTACGCCATCCCCACGGCACTCCTCCTAACACAAAACACCCATCATTCTTGAAGAAATTGATAATATTCTGCGCCATGGCTGGAGTCCCAGGCCGATCAGAGAAGCCAAGCCCCCAGATCATAATCACCGGCTGACCGTTGTGATACCAGTAGCGAGAGTGGTTTTTGATGTTGAATGTGTTCTTCAGATAGTTCCAGTCATTGGTGATCCTGTCGTAGAGCTCCGCTTCAGGAGTGGCCGATATGTCGTATGTGATGGCAAAAGCCCGGCCGTATGTCACGGTGGCGTCCATCACATTCTGCAATACGGTATCCTTGAACTCCTGAAACGGGTCGTTGGGGTTGCCGATTGTTACGACGGTATACCTCTGAACGAATACGCCGTCTATCTGGTTTTCCTGCATCCATCGGAAATGCGTATTTGTGACTCCGGGCTTGCGGGAACTGAAGAGCTTGGGTGTGCCGCCATATACGAGAGTCGTATTGGGTACTGTATAGAGGTCGGAAGCGCTGTATTCAGCAATATCGGGCCAGACATCGGTGCGATATAAGCCGGGGCCGATGTCGGTCCGGTCGTCGCTCCAGTGATGCCAACCGACTGTTGCTTGACTTCCATCACCAGGACAGGCAAACCAGCCCTGATACCCACAGGCTACTTTGTTGTTCAAAGTGGTCCTGTCTACCGTCTGAGCGGTCACTACCAACGCCGTGACAAGAACCAATGCAATGGTGAGTAATAAAATTTTGTATGCCGGCTGCTTCATTTTTCTCCTCCTTTGATAGGTTGGTTATGCTGCTCCGGCGCGGGATTATCCCGCGCCGGAGCAGCTTGAGTTAGCTACGAACGCTTTATGGAGGATATGCGCCCGCAACCGTGTAGTAGAGATAGTCGAAGTAGATGTCCTGCATACCCGCATAAGCGGCTACTCCGAACTTCACTTGGTTCGTCGCGCTCGTGCCGGGAGCGCCGGTGAGTATCGGCGTCGAGCCGCCGTCGAGATAGACGTTGAAGGTGTTTCCCTGCAGCGTAAACCGGTACGTATGGTACGTGCTCCCAGTCAGGTTGTAGCTGGAGCCTCCAATCACTTCTATCTTGTTCGTATAGAGCAAGAACCCAACGCTCTTTGTCCCGTCGAGAAGCTCGACGTTCTTCTGCGCCGAATTGTACGTTATGGAGGCGCACCTCATGCGCGTTTCCACGGTGGTTCCAGTCGCATTCGACGCAACCCAACCCTGGCGCCACGTTACATATGACCCGGTAGCGGTGGAGTTGTCGTTAACCCGCACCGCTCCGGAGACTATCGACGCCCAGCTCTCGGAGCCGGCGAAAGCCCAAGACGGACTCGCGGCCGATGGCAGTACGTCGCCTTCATACATCACCTGCCAGCTCATCCCGGCGGGAGTGGTGGCGCTGACGTCAGCCTTGGTGGCGTAGTTGGGAACTTCGTCATAGGCGAACGCCGAGTAGTAGTAGGTCGTGCTGGGGCTCAGGTTCGTGTGAGTGTAGCTCGTCCCGGTTCCGGTGTATATTTGGGTCCCATCGGTTGGGCCGGTAGGATAACCGGTGGTCTTAAACCGGACCATCGTCCCCGCGAAGTCGGCGTCGCCGGGATTTGTCCAGCTAAGGGCTATCTGGCCCGCGCTGGGCGTGGCCGCGAAGTTGACATAGTGGAACGTCCAGCCGTGGAACAAAGCGAGAACTATATCAGGCGTAAAAACATACTAAGCAATATGGAGATGTTCTATGTGGAAGGATGACGCCTGGCTGTTGGATATCCTGCTCGCGGCGCGGCGAGCGCTCGATTTCACGAAGAACACTGACGAGCAGGAGTTCTTCCAGAATGAACTAATGCAAAATGCCGTAATGAGGCAATTAGAGATCATGGGCGAGGCGGCTCGGAAAATTTCCGCCGAAACGACGAATGCTCATCCAGATATCCCTTGGCGATCTCTCGTTGGTATGCGGAATCGATTGATCCACGAATACTTTCGCATTCGGCTCGACAGAGTGTGGGAAACTGTGTGCGATGACATTCCCGAACTGATCAAACTCATAGAACCCTTGGTGCCCCCGGAAGATTCCTAACCAGCCAAGCGTCTTATTGAGGGTTGCCAGACGATTGCCGACTGACCAATTGGCCCTAGTCCGGCAGCCAATCTCAATCGATAACGCTATCGAAACCCTCTCATCCAAGACCACAAGCTCTTCTTCCGCGCAAGCGCCTCGCAAGGCGCCATCTCAAATCGCAAGCTTAGCTTGACCACGAGACAACAGGCGGCAGAATAACTGGTGATTCTAACGGGTGACTTGGCAGGCAACCTGTGCTACAATGCGTGTGCAATTTTTACGTCAATCCCGACTGGCGTGGTAGCTATGAAACGCCGTTCCGGCAATACCTTGGTCACCCGAATGGCGCGGAGCTAATGGTGAAACCGACCACGAACAAGTTTGTGTGTAGCTTCTTGCGCCTATGCAGAGCATGAACCATACAGGAGGTAGAGAGATGTGCGGAAAGAGAACAGCGTTGTTTGCCCTTCTCGCGACTTGCGCCCTGCCAACCGTCGCAACTACAGTTCCGGGCCAGACTGCCAGGGCTGCTCAGGACATCAAGGTGAACGTCACCTCTTCGACTGAGGCCGTGGTGACTTGGACGACTTCCAGGCCAATGCGTTCGACGTTGGAGTTCGACGGCGTGATTCCGCCATATCACCGCCGCTGCCGCGTATCCGATTACGCTCAGGCGGTTATCTACGCGCCCGAGGTCCATGGGGATGCGCTGTCCGCTGACCTGATCGACCGTGACCTGTTGGATATCAGGGCCGCCAATGCGAATGCCATCAACCTGTATGGACTGGGAAGCCCGGGGCTGCAAAAGCGCGCCTTTCGAGGCGCAGGCATTACGCTGGAAGAGCACCTGCTGCGCAAATGCCGCCAGCTGCAACTGGCGGTGATAGCGAGGATCGAGTGGTACCCAGCGACATTCACATTCGACGTTCTATCCGCCTCGCTGCGGGCGGACGCCGACGCGGTGTTGAGCTATTACGCCCGCTCCATCGAACGCATCAGGCGAAAGTGCCCCGGCGTCTTGTTATATTATCTCGTAAATATGCCAATGGACGACACCTTCGTCCAGGACCGGCTGGCTCCGGCTCGATTTCCCACAGCTGTGCAACAGCGGGATTACGTCCGCTACATGCGGCAGCGTCTCGCGGAGATGCACCCAGAAGCGCCGGTGAGGGTCGTGGTGCATTGGGGGGCGCTGGATACTATCCCAGTGGCCAAGTTCTCCGATCTCGCGGACGGCCTCGCCCTTGTCGCCTACCCGGTGCGCTGCAGCGCGGCCCCGTTTACGGCCGGCCTTCCTCAGGTTGATTGCGGGCGGACGCCGGGGCCTTACAACGGCCCATCATTGGAAGACCCTGCCAACGTCATCATCGGCAAGGACCAGCTCGACTATTGGCTGGAGAAGACGCGGTTCATCAATGAGCTTACCGGCGCTCGCGGCCTGGCTATGGACGGAGTCGGTTTCGCGGAAAGACTTGGCCACTGGTCAGGTATTGTCAACGACCACGCCACGAAGGTTCAAGCCACCAAGTGGCTCGCGGACTACCTGGCGGACGAGCATAGGACCGACGGATTCTCGTATTTTATGTTTCACGACA
>JAUSGG010000149.1 GCA_030649165.1 Armatimonadota bacterium | reverse complement strand
GGCCCGTTCGTCTAGCGGTTAGGATACCTGGTTCTCAGCCAGGGGATCAGGGGTTCGAATCCCCTACGGGCTACCAAGTGTGACGCGGAAAACTATCTCTGTGGTGGTTTTCCGCTTTTCTCATTTGTAGCCCCATTGCCCGCCTTCCACGCGTGGAATCAAGAGCAAATCCGCCGTTTCATCCGATGTAGCGCCCGCCGAATCTTGAAAACGGGCGCGCCGCTTCATGCCCCACTTTTGCCCCCGTTTATCTCTCTTCTCTGCGATTCTCTCTGAATCTCGGAAACGGGGCAAGTCTTCCGGCCTCTCGACTGCTTATTCGCATTAGCGCCTTGAGTGGGTTGCGTTGTCGGGCTTGTTCATCTTCCTTCTGGGTAGAATGTCGAGGGTCACCAGAATACCATCTGCGTCAGTCATACCCAATCATAGTGAGTCTGCGAGACACCAAGGCAAACTTACCTTGACAACATCCGCGCCGTACCATATACTCAAGTAATTCATTGAATACTAGAGGAGATTCTGCATTGAGAAACCGAGAGTTCAGAGATGCCATATACGAGCAGTTCGCCCGTATCAGTAAGGCCCTGGCGAGTCCTAAGCGACTCGAACTCCTGGACTTGCTGTGTCAGGGAGAGCGCTCAGTGGAGGTGTTGGCAAAGAGCACAGGTCTCTCGGTGGCAAACGCCTCGCAGCACCTGCACACGCTCCGAGCAGCCAGACTGATTGAAGCCGAGAAACGGGGACTGTTCGTCGTCTACCATCTCGCCGACCGGCAGGTATGCGATCTGCTTTCCGCTATCAGACTGCTGGCAGAAGCACGGTTGGCGGACATCGAGCAGATCACCCGGCAGTTCATGAAAAGCCATCCCAACCTGGAGCCAGTCGATAGAGAGACATTGCGTGAGCGTGTGCTTTCCGGCGCTGTCACGCTGCTGGACGTGAGGCCCAAGGAGGAGTACCTGGCGGGCCATATTCCGGGAGCGCTCTGCGTTCCCCTGGAAGAGTTAGAGGAACGCCTTGACGGGCTACCAAGAGACCAGGAGATCGTGGCGTATTGCCGCGGACCCTACTGCGTACTTGCGGTCGAAGCAGTGGAGAGGCTAAAAGCGAGGGGCTTTGAGGCGCATCGAATGGAGGATGGCATTGTGGAATGGCGGTCTCTTGGGCTGCCGGTAGAGGAAGCTGTTTCGGCTGCTGAGTCTCAACACCGAAATCGAGGTGACGCATGAAGTACTTGTTCATACTGAACGATGGACCGTATGGAAGCGAACGGAGCTACAATGCACTCCGGCTTGCCGGGTCCGTGGCGAAGCGAGATGGCGTGGAAGTAAAGGTGTTTCTCATTGGAGACGCAGTGACTTGCGGCCAAACAGGTCAGGCTACGCCGAATGGTTACTACAACATCGAGCAAATGATCAAGGTTGTGCTTGCAAGAGGGGCCAGAGTCGGGCTGTGCGGCTCCTGTTCGGACGCGAGAGGAATCAAAGAGAATCTGATCACTCAAGGAGCGCATCGAAGCTCGATGGAGGAACTGACAGATTGGACCATCGAGGCTGATAAGGTCCTTGTGTTCTAGGTTGGCCAGGTGAGTCAGCCTCGGCGCGGATGTTTCGAGATTGGGCAATACAGGAAGGCTGGTAAGGAATGACGGAACGTATTGTTCGGTTTTCTATCAGGCGGCCAAAGTTGGTCATCTGGGCGGTCGTTGTCTTATCTTTGCTCTTCGGCTCCCAGTTTCCGAGAGCGAAGACTGACACGGACCCAAAGCACATGCTTCCCGCAACTTCGCCTGTGCGAGTTAACAACGACAAGGTCGAAGAGCGGTTCGAACTGCATGCTGACTGGATTGTTCTGGGTATAGTAAATGAGTCGGGTGTTCTGAACCGCAATACCCTCTCCAAAATAGCGCGCATTACTGACGAGGTTATGGACGTTCCCGGCGTGGTCGGTCACGATGTCGTGAGCTTCACCACTGCAGACAACGTGTCGGCAAAAAAGCAAGACCTTTATGCACGTCCTTTGATGGAAACGGTACCCACCACAAGCGGCGAGACGGCTGCCCTGCGAAAGTCCCTCTACGAGAACCCAATGTTTGTAGACCGCCTGATTTCGAAAGACGGGACAACGACCGCCATCTACATACCCATCGAGAAGACGGCGAACGGCAAGGTCATCGCGGATCGGATTCGCGGACTCTTCGACAAGGAGGCCAGGGACGGCAATGGAGACCGCTTCTACCTGGCCGGCGATCCGGTTGCGCGGGACACCTTCGGCGCGCAAATGTTCAAGCAGATGGCGGTCTTCTCCCCCATCGCTGGAATGGTCATGTTCGTCGCTCTCCTGCTGATGTTCGGCAGCCTGATTCCGGTTATGGCCTACATGGCCGTCGCGATGGTATGCGTTATCTGGGCTATGGGCGGGACCATAGGACTGGGGATACCGATCCACATAATGAGTTCCATGAGTCCGGTATTCCTTATGGCCATCAGCACGGATACCGTGCACATCTTCAACGAGTTCTACTTCCGGTTCAAGGAAACTGGCGACAGGGAGAGCGCCATCCTGGACACCATGCGCGTTGTCGGACGGCCGCTCATCTATACAGACCTCACCACGGCCGCGGGCTTCGCATGCCTGGCGGCGGGGCATATTATCCCGGTGAGCGTCTTTGGCCTGCTGGTAGCTTTCGGGACATTGGTCCTTCTTCTGATGAGCTTCACCTTGACTCCCGCGCTGCTTTCTCTGCTCAAGCCGGATCGACTCAAGGCGCTGACTGCGCACGAGGAACTGGCCGAAAGCCGGACATCCCGATGGCTGGACTGGTTGGCGCGGTGGAGCATCTGTCGGAGCAAGACAGTCGCGATTGTCGGCGCCTTGCTGGTGGTTGTTTCCCTTGTGGGTATCCAGCGCATTCGGGTGAACAACAACATGGTCGAATGGTTCAAGCCGCAAAGCGACGTGCGCGTAGCGGACAAGGTGATCAACCAGAAACTGGGAGGCACGGCGACAGCTTACCTGGTAGCAGCGGGAGACAAGGAAGGAGCGATCAAGCGCCCCGATACGCTGAGGCGCATTGAGCGGCTGCAGCGTGAACTGGAGAAATCGCCCCTCGTCGGCAAGACGACATCAATAGTGGATGTGGTGAAGCGCGTCAACCGCGTTATGCATGGCGACGACCCGAAATACGAGGTAATCCCGGACTCGGAGAACGTCGTGGCTCAGTATCTGCTCCTGTTCAGCATGGTAGGCAAGCCCCGCGACCTGAACAACTTCGTTGACTACCCGATGCGGCAAGCGAACGTGTGGGTGCAGATGAAGACCTGGGATGCCGTGGCAATGCAGACGGTTATGAAACAGATTTCCCACAGCGCCGCCGCTGACGGCCCATTACGGATCAGGCCAGCGGGCACTGCTTACTTCAACCTGGTGTGGAACAACGAGGTCCTGTGGGGAATGCTCTACGGGTTCATCTTGTCCTGTGTCCTGGTGCTCGTTCTGATGGCGCTGTGCTTCCGTTCCCTGCGCTGGGGCCTGGTGGCCGGCCTGCCATTGCTTTTTACTATCGTGGTTATCTACGGGTTCGTTGGCTTTGTCGGAAAAGACTTCGATATGCCGATCTCGGTCCTCTCAACGCTCTCGCTCGGCCTGGCGACCGACTTTGCGATTCATTTCATCGGGCGGTTCCGGCAGAGGCGGGCTGAACTGGGCGGAAATCCCCCCTTGGACGAGGTCCTGACCTGGACAGTTGCCCGACCAGGCAAGGGCATTGTGCGCAACGCGATAGTATTTGCTCTTGGCTTCTCCGTCATGGTATTTGCCGCGTTGACTCCCTACATAACCGTGGGATTGTTCATGGCCGCGATTATGCTGCTCAGCGCGTTTACGACGTTAGTTTACCTGCCGGCGCTTATCAAGTTATGGCAGCGATTTCTGTTGAGGAAAGGTTACGAACAATGAGTACTAGAACTGTGGTCATTCTGGGCGGCGGCGTCGGAGGCCTTGTTGCCGCGGACGAGCTCAGGCGGCGTCTTCCGAGGGAACACCGCATAGTACTGGTGGAGAAGGATTCCCAGCACACCTTCGCCCCTTCATATCTATGGCTGATGACTGGTGATCGGAAGCCTGAGCAGATCAGCGCTCCTTTGCACCGGCTGGTGAGGCCGGGCATCGAAGTTGTGGTCGCCGAGGCACAAGGCATCGACCTTGCCGCCCGCCGGATCGAGACGAGCACGGGGCAGTTGGACTACGATTACCTCGTCATCGCACTCGGCGCGGAGCTTGCGCCTGATGCGATTCCCGGCCTGGCCGACGCATCTCACACGTTCTACACATTCGATGGCGCGCGGAACCTGCACGAAGCCCTGCAAACGTTCGAAGGGGGGAAGGTGGCTGTGGTCGTGAGCGCCATGCCGTATAAAT
>JAUSGG010000142.1 GCA_030649165.1 Armatimonadota bacterium | reverse complement strand
GTCCGGGATGCGCTGGACCCAAGATGGAGCGGCGTCTATGCTGCAGCTACGCCGACTATGGTTCGACGTGCAAGACGCCGACTTCGGCCAGTACGCGGGTATGGCAGCATGACGACACTACCCCAAACTTGGCGCACACCCGTATGCTGGTGCGGTCGGCCATATACTGGCAGAAGTCTCGCGTCACGTTTTCGTCCGGGAAGCCATTCTGCCAGCCTTCGTTGACGACCTCGATCTGGACTACCTTGTGCGGCCTGGCGTTGCAGTGCGCGAGGACGTTGTCCACGTGCGCGTACTTGGCGGCGTCGTTAGGGAAGGTATAATCGCTTGCGAAGATCGTCACTTCCGTGCGAATCCCGTACGTGTCGTAAGCCGTGTCGATATCATAGTCGAACTGGGTCCAATAGTCGGGCCAGGCCGGGAAGCCGCTCGGGAAGGTAACGGGCGCTATCTCCAAACCGGTCCAGTCGACCTCCGAGAGGATTCTCTGGTAGTTGAACCCTTTGCCGGCCATAGCGGCCATATCGCTGTGCCATCGGGTGCGGTCATACTTGCACCGCTGCAGCGACCTCATGTAGGTGAAGCCGATGCCGAGGAACGGGCCGTCGTTGTCTCGCAGAGTGTTGCCCTGGACCAAGACGTTATTCGATCCACTGTACGAGTTGTCAACTCTAAACCAGCGTCCCGATGCGCTCCAGGCGCTCCAGCCGCTGGAACTGCCCAGTTTGACATAGATGTAGTAGCTTGTCAGGTTGCCGAGAGAGCCCGTCCAAGCCCAGTCCCTGGACGACATTACTTCGCCGGAGTCCCAAACTATGCCGAGGTCGGGATTGTCGGCCGTGCAGACTCGCACCTGATAGCGGTCGTGGGTGTCGCCGGACCACTTGATGAACGCCAGGTTGCTCTTCATCGTCTCGCCGTTTACCGGTGTAGTCACGCTTGGGGCCGTCGGTATAGAGCTGTTCAGATCCCAGACCTTGATGTAGCTGTACTTGGCGCCGATCTCGGACCCTTCGCCCATTCTCCTTGGGCTGCACGCTATGCGGACGCTGTGACCGGGGGGAGCGTAGTTACCGGGGACGGTGTCGCTCAGAATCTGTGCGCCGTCTCTGAAGACCTTAAGACGGCTGTTGCCGCCCTCCGGTCCCCACTCCACGCGGAACTTGTAGTTGGTGGAGGGGCTCCATGAAAGCACGGCGGTGTCCAACTCGAAGTAGTTCGGGCTGATTGCGTAGACGATCTCGCAAGAGCCGTTTCGCGGCGGGTCGTCGGTACCGGTCTTCCGGACGAAATGCTTGTAAGGGTTGTCCCTGTACCCACCGTTGTAGTTGTAGTCCGAATTTCCGAACGTGTAATCATACATGTGGAAGTGCTCGGTCTTGTGCGGATAGGTCGAGGCGACTCCGGTGACGTAAAACTCAGCGGCGCCCTTGCTGACTGTGTAAGGAAGATGCCAGAAAATGGAGTTATAGTCCCCGGTTACCTGCCATCCTCCACTGACGAACGAGCCGCCGTCCTGCACTCCGCTCGTGGAGCCTTGAAGCGGGTCGTCCAATAGTAACTGGGATAGACCAGGCTTCGCCGCGAAACTCAGCGAAAGAGAGATTAGCAGCGCCAACATGTTGATCTTGCCGGGCCGAACTCGGATTTGCATTACAACCTTCTCCTCTTTTCCGTTAGTGAGGGAAAACCGCCATTATTATGGGGGCCGCTTGCGCCGATTCGCGGCATGGACTGGCGCCGGAGGGAATATGGCGTCAGATCATCCAGTCCAATAGTATCGGTTTCAGGCGGCGAAGTAAACAGTCCAGCCGAAAACCAGCAATTGTACCAGCGGTTCGGCTTCCACAACATCCCACAACATCCCACAATATCTTGACAACCGAGCTTATTCCCGCTAAACCCACAATGAAAGCGGCCCAGCGCCGTGGCATAAGCAGGTTTTGGCATAACTTGTGCTGAACCATACTATTGAGGGCTTCGCAGTTCGCACAGCCCTGCCCGCGTCTGGGCGAGAAAGGGGATGAAGGAGAATGAAAAGGGTTTGTGTTTTAGCTTTGCTTCTGGCCGCCGTCATCCTGCCGCCGGCCTCATCCGCTTCGTGGAGCGCCGTGCTCCAGGAGGGATGGTACGTTGACCTTGGACCACTAACCGTCTACGATTACGATCCCATGGGGGGTTACTACCCGCGTGCTACTGGATGGTTTTCGACGCCCACTGGTTCATACGGCCCATTTCTCGTTACTGATGGCCAATATCACTCCGGAGATACGCGAGGCGTGCTGGTTCCATCTGACGCCTATGGCGTCCAGACGAGCGAAAGCCTTGATTTGCCTGTAGGATTCGGAATGGCCATTGGCGAGCCCATCGCATACGTTGGCTTTGCCTGGGAAACGGATTATGACGCCGGGCAAATGCGCTTAGAGTTATGGAGAACGAGATACGGCGGTCAACAGGAACTTATGTGGTTACAGCCAACGTCTGGCTTCCAGCGCGGGTTTGCGGAAGTAGCCCAGGATACCTACTTTGAAGGGCTGTATTCATTCAGAGTAGCCGTGTTACCTGAGCCGGGGTCAGTGTTGGGGTTGGCCACGGGGCTCGGGTTGCTCCTTGGAGCGGCAAGGAGGAGGAGAGCATGACGAGGCATTGGGTATTCTTGCCTGTTACCTGCATTCTCCTAATGTTGCCTCTAACATGCCGCGCGGGGCTGTCACCAAGTGACATTCTTGTTGTTTACAATGCCTATAGGCAAAACCCGCAAGTGCCATCGACGTCAGAACTCGTGGCCAACTACTACTGCCAAACTCGTGGTATTCCGCCGGAGAACAAGTGTCCGATCTCCTGGGCTGACCCCAGCGAGAGGGTAATCCCACGATTCTTCGGATCAGCCATACATATCCCAATTGCATCCTTCCTTAGCGACCACTTCGGTTCTGACGCTACAAACATCTACACAGACCCAATCCGCGCCCTGGTAATCTGCTACGGCGTCCCCTCCGTGATTGCCTCCGAGAATCGCCGTTCCTCTGTAGACTCCGCCCTAACTACACTTTTCCAAACTGCTCCTTGGGGCAGAACGGCAATGGGCGTCTGCCTCAGCACGGAATACCAAAGCAACCCGTACGGAGGCGTGTCAAATCCGTACCAGGACTTGGGCGGCGTGAGTTACCTAACGATGAGAGGCACAAAACCGACAGACTTTGGTGAGTTCCGGGCCAGTTCCGCCAATGACATGCCCGAAACCGCTCCTCTGTTTACAGTGGTCAGATTCGTCAGCCCTTCGTATGCTCTGGCGGGCGGGGAGCAAGGAATGCTGTACCGTGGTGAGTTGGCGGATAATACGTGGACTTGGACTGCCACTCCTGACGAATCCAAAGAGTTTATGGCGAACAAGGTCCGCGACATCTGCGTTGTGGATTCGGACATTGCCGTTGCCTGCGCTGGCGGATCGGTAATGTTTACGAACAACGGCGGAGCCGGTTGGTCGCAGATTTATTCGTCGGGCGATGTGTGGGTGCCCCAATACTTCACTGTGAAGCCAGCGGAGGACCTGGCCCAGGTGTCGTTCTACGATTTCCAGCACGGCTGGTGTGTCGGCAAGAAGTGTGACGAGAATGTCGCGGTCATCATAAAGACGGGCAACGGCGGCGGCTATTGGGACCGCTACAGCATCTCTGGTATGACTAACGCCCGCGCGGTCGCGGCGGTGGATGACACGCACGTTTGGGTCGCTGGCGACGGCGGTTTGTACGTAACCTCGAACGGCGGGACTGATTGGACGCAGCAATCATCCTGCGCAACGATAAACAAAATGCGCGTCGTCAAAGTGGGCAGTGATTACGTGGGATGGGCGGCAGGCTCGGACGGGACCATACTTCATACTACCGACGGCTCGACGTGGAGCCAGCAGTCGAACCCATTAGGCGCTGTCGCCGCAACTGATCTTGCTATGTATGACAGCGCGCGTGCCGCTATAGCCTACGGCCAGGCAAAGTTCCTGGTCTATGTCACAGACCACTGGGAGAAGAACGAAAGCGATCTCACGTTTAGCAAGGTTTCTGTCGCGCCCGATGGGGCGGGGAGCTTCCTTGCCGTCGGGCAGAAGACGCTGCGACGTTCCGGCTCGCCCTGGACCAACGTCTACACCATACCCGACGCCCACTGGAAAATACGGTACATCGTGTGTCGGCTCGAAGGCTATCCCGACGACGGTGATAGTGACGGCATACCTGATGACATCAAGAGAATGATCGACGATGCCGCGAATCCAACAACCTCCGGCCCGAGGAACTTCGTGCTGGACGGCAACGTGACCGGCGGAAGCGACATTCAAGTCGCGTCGACAAATCTGACAGCCGTGGTTGGCTCTAACCAGCTAATAGCGGACACGGGAGCGGCCTATCTCACGCAGCAGTCGAATGTAATGGGGTATTGGAGCCACGGCCGTATTTACGACAATCCCTTGGCCGATATGACAACCACTTACGGACGACCTTTCAACGCGTGGTGTAAGGGCGGCGTGGGCATCTACGCCACCTCTTTTGACGGCCAGAGCTTGAGGAGTTTTCATAGTCTTGGGATCAAGCGAACAAGCTCATCCAACCAGCACGATGGCCAGTCGTGGCTGAAGATCACCGGTTTACCCGCGCCTGACGCCGTTGACGAAAATCACGACGCTTATGCCGGGCATTGGGTTGGAATCTACTCTACAGCCAATCCCGACGTCGCGCTGCGAAGCGCGGAGTTTTCGATGGGTTGGGCGGAGTTGCGCATCGATAACCTCACCTGGCCGTCGCAGGGCAGCCTGTACGCGGAGATACATTTTCCCGAAGACGACCTCTATCATCCGAATGAAGCCGTGCCCGGCGCAAGCACAAGGTATGGGAATCAACTGACTTCCGGTGACCTCGCATCGGGCGCGGTATACACGGCCCAGTTGGGGCATCCAAGCATAGCTGAGTTGATAAGAGAAGGAGCCAGCGGGGCGGTTACGCACGTCCGGGAACCGGGTGGCCCGGGCGGCTTTTGGGAATCGGAAGAGTACATATTTCCCCGGTACGCAGCCGGGTTCACCTGGGGTGAGGCTGCCTATCTCGGCATGGGCGGCCTGGGGTCGCAGTTAGTCGTTCTCGGCGACCCGCTCATGGCGCCCTACGCCACGGCGCCGAGCGTGTCCATTATATCGCCGGACGAGTCTCGGATATCCGGCGTCATACCGATCGTAGTCGAAGCCCAATCGAATCCACCGGAAGTGGGCCTCAAGAGGGTGGAATTCTGGCTGACGAACGGGTCCGGCTTCGCGAAGCGTCTAGGC
>JAUSGG010000141.1 GCA_030649165.1 Armatimonadota bacterium | reverse complement strand
GCTCGGAGTCATTTTTAACGGCTTCGATAACCAACTCGGCGCTAATGCGAAGCCCCTAAAAATGCCTAACATCGCCGCTTCAGCCGTAATATATGCACATAGGTAGCCAAACTACAGGCCCTCTCCCTTCCAGGGAGAGGGGGTTGCCCTCGACTTCCCAACTCATACCTCATTCCTCATTCCTCATAACTCATACCTTCCCACACTCATACCTTCCTGCGGCTCCTGCCGGGAGCAAGATGCTGTCTTGCCTGCTCGTACCCCGACAAGCTGTCATATACGACCAGCAGGTTCGTCAACTTCCGATCGGGTCTGGCGAAGAAACGGCCGCGGTAATACAGAGCGGTCGAGCTTCCGCCGTCCAGCGTGGCCGCGTCCCTGGCCCCGAGCGCGCGCATAACCTTGGCCAGGCGGCTCAGGTAGACGGGCTGTCGTGTGGTGACCAGAAGGAGCTTGTTCCAGCGGGTAACTCCAACTGCCGCGCGTATCCCTTTGGAATAGATCGAGCGGTCGCGAAATCCCTCGCCTTTGGGGTAGACCACGGGCTTACCATCCGCGAGCAGCCTCGGGCCGGCGCACAGCACCGAATGATACGCGCTCCAGTCCGAAACGGCGCCTCGCCGGGTAGGGATAAAGTCCACCTCGTTGTTCCAGCCGATGCCTATCGCCGTGCCGACGACGCCCCGGCAGACCATCTCACCGTCTACGACAATATCACCGGTGGGGTAAAGACTTCGCGTGTCGAAGAACGTGCCCGTTATTGCGGCGGTTGGACGAGTGCGGTTGAGAATAGACTCGAACCTCTCCGACGTGCCGACGCCGCGCCTCGCGAACACCGGAGTCAATCTCACGTCCGGATCGTTCAGATTGATCGTCACGACGTGAGCGACGACGTGATGCACGTAGTGTTTGCCGTAAGAAACGCTCGATGCTTCCGCCGGACCTGCGTGCGGAAACAGAAGAGCCAGCAGAAGATATGGCGCAAAAGTCCGAGGGCGAAGGACCCGACGCCATCTTCGGGAGGAGTTAATCATCAGCTTTATTCCTGTTCTGTGACCAATAATCCGGTCAACACCTCTACATTGATTGTACTTCAGTTATTCCGCACAGTAAAGCCGAATTTGTGTAACAGTTCAGAAAACGGTCGGTACGATCCTTCTCGCTGCTCACCATTGGGAGAACACGAGCCCAATCCCCTCTCCCTTGAGGCAGAGGGTTAGAGCCTGCCCTGAGCGAAGCGAATGGGGTGAGGGTGAATTTTCTCTTGGTTCCTGAACTGTTACGAATTTGTGGCCAATTCCTCTCTCCCTCCAACTCTGCTATAATTGGCTGAGGCCGAACCGCAATACCTGGGAGGTTGCTGTGTCCCCGGAACGTATACGTCCTGAGCGCGTCCTTGAACGGGCGAGGCAGGTTCTCGACATCGAGTCGCAGGCTATAGTCGCCCTTGCCGGCAAGCTGGGAGACGAGTTTGTCCGGGCAACTGAACTGGTGCTTGCCTGCCGCGGCAAGTTGGTCGTAACCGGCATCGGCAAGTCGGGCGCGATAGGCCGCAAGCTCGCCGGAACCTTTTCGAGCACGGGAACGCCTTCACTGTTTCTGCACCCGGCCGAAGGAGTCCACGGCGACCTGGGCGCGGTCACCGGCCAGGATGTGGTCCTGCTTCTGTCGTACAGCGGCGAAACGAACGAGATGATCGCCATTATGCCCGCCGTCAAACGAGTCGGCGCGAAAGTCATCTCGCTGGTCGGCAATTGCGGCTCCACGCTGGGCAGATACGCCGATGTCGCCCTGGATGTCTCCGTTGAGCGGGAGGCGTGTCCGCTCGGTCTCGCTCCCACGGCCAGCGCGGCGGCGATGCTCGCGCTTGGCGACGCTCTTGCCCTGGCCGCGATGGAAATGCGGCAGTTTACGCGCGAGGACTACGCGCGGCTTCACCCCGCCGGCGCCCTCGGCCGCCGCCTGACTCTTAGAGTGGCCGACGTGATGAGAACGGGAGACGCGGTTGCCGTGGTGACGAAGAACACCTCCGTTCGCGACGCTCTGTTCGCCATAACCAAAGCCGGCGCCGGAGCTACGAACGTGGTTGATGGGCGCGGCCGGCTTATCGGTATCATCACCGACGGTGACGTCCGCCGCCACGCGCTTGCCGACGATAACTTCCTCGCCAAGACCGCTGGAGAGGTGATGACAGGCAATCCCAGGACGATCGACGCCGACGCGCTTGCGACCGAAGGACTCAAGGCAATGGAATCGCTGAAGATCGGCGAAATGCCGGTCATCGAAGGCTCCAGGGTCGTTGGGATGCTGATGCTCAAAGACCTCACCGAAGCGGGGATCGTGTAAATGGACCGGCTCAAGAGGATCAAGCTGCTGGCGATGGACGTGGACGGTGTGCTGACCGACGGCGGCATGGTCTACCTTGAGGAAGGCGGCCAGGCCAAGGTCTTCAACGTGCTCGACGGCCTGGGCATCAGGATGGCAATGCTGGCCGGGTTACGCATTGCGTGGATCACCGGCAACGTGTCCCCTACCGTCGAGCGCCGCGCTCAGGATTTGGGCGTAGGCGACCTCTATCAGGGGGCGAGGCACAAGCCGGAGGCAATCCGGGAACTGGCCGCGCGGTATGATCTCAACGCCGACGAGATCGCTTATGTCGGCGACGATCTGAACGACCTTCCCGCGATTGCCGAGGTCGGCGTCGCTTTCGCGGTCAACAACGCTGCCACAGAGGTGAAACAGGCCGCGCAGTTCACGACGACTAAATCGGGCGGAGCGGGCGCGGTAAGAGAAGTCATCGAGACCATTCTAACCAGCCAGGGTCGATGGCAGGACGCCGTAACTTCGATTCTGGAAGAGTTCGAGCGCGAGCAAACCGAGGGGCGGATCACAAAGGCCGCAGGATAGGGTTATAAGGTCATAGGGTTATAGGGTTCTAAGGATGGAGACACGGATGGATAAAGAGCGGATAGGGTCGTTCAAAGATCTTCTGGTGTGGAAACAGGGAATGGAGTTGGCGAAACACTGTTACCTGCTCACCGGGAGTTCCCGAAACACGAGTTCTACGGATTGACGGCCCAAATACGAAGAGCATCCGGTTCCGTACCGGCCAACATAGCGGAGGGAAGTGGCAGAGGCTCGCGAAAGAATTACGTTCAGTTTCTCAGGATACCTCAGGGCAGTCTTCGTGAGTTGGAAACCCATCTGCTGCTAAGCCTACAGGTGGAACTTGCGGCAACGGAGGAGATCGCCCCGGTCCTGAAACAGGTGGATTCGGTATCTATCCTCCTAAACAGACTCATCAAGGCACTGACAGCCCAAAAACCCTTATAACCCTAAAACCCTATGACCATATTCCACACCAACGATTTCCACAACGCCTTCGACGAGCGCAAAGCCGCTCGATTGAAGTCTCTCAAAGACCAAACCCCCGACTCGCTGCTGCTGGACGCGGGAGACGCCATCTGGGCGGGCAACGTGTACGTCCGGCCCGGCGGGGAACCGGCTCTGCGGCTCATGAGTCGGGCCGGCTACGACGCGATGGCGATGGGAAACCGTGAGTTCCACTTCATGCAGTCCGGGCTGCGAAGGAAGATCGGCTGGGCCGAGTTTCCGGTTCTCTGCGCCAACATCCGACCCGCTCGCCCGAGGGCGCGTATCCCGGTAACCCCGTTTATCACAAAGGAGCTGGGCGGGCTGCGGATCGCCGTCCTGGGCCTGACAGTCCCGATGATCACCGAACGTATGCTCTCTCGAAAAGTCAGCGCGTTCGTATTTGACGATCCGATTGCCGTGGCCGCGAAGCTCGTTCCGGAGCTCAGGCCAACTCACGATCTGGTAATCGCGCTGACTCACATCGGCCTGAAGGAGGATCGTCGCCTTTCTGTCGAGGTTCCGGGCATCGACCTGATCATCGGCGGCCACACGCACGCGCTGCTGGACTCGCCTGAGATGGTCGGTGGGACGGCTATTGTCCAGGCCGGCAGTTGGGGACGCCACGTCGGCAGGCTTCAGATCGAGCCGGACGGGAACGAAGTCAGGATTTCAGGTAGTATAATGCAACTGTAGGGCGAGCCCCCTCCTCTTAGGAGGGGGTTAGGGGGAGGTTTCTCTCAACTCTCAAATCTCAACCCTCAACAGCGATGATATAATCTGATTCAGCCTGATGCTTACACGTGAAGTAAATGCACTCACCTATTGCGATCATATCGTTTCCGATCATACTGCTGATCTGCTGCGGGTTTGGACGGCGGGTCCTCCGCCTTCTCGCGCCTGAGGCGCTTCCCGGCTACAAAGGGCTTCTGTTCGGCGCGGCGATAGGACTCGGCGCGTTGTCCTACCTGATAATGGCTCTTGGCCTTCTGCGCGCTCTCTACTGGTGGGCCGCTCTCGCGATCGTTGCGGCGCTTGCGGCGGTATCGGCCCGCGACATTGAGGACCTGCTCGTTTCCGCCTTTTCGAGAGCAAGGTCGTGGAAGATTTCAGCAGGCGCGCTTGTCGTCGCAATTCCGCTGGCGGCACTCGGCTGCGTCGCGCTGATCGGCGCGCTGGCGCCGCCCTCGGTCAACGACTGGGACACGCTGGCGTATCACTTCGCCGTTCCCGCCCTCTATATCAAGGCGCACGCAATCCACTATGTGCCGTTCACGTCGCACTCAAATCTGCCGTTCTTGATGGAGATGCTCTACACGCTGGGCCTGCTGATGCCGGCTGCCGGCGGGATCGCGCTGGCCAAGCTCTTCCATTTGGCTGTCGGGGCGCTGACCGCGCTGACAATATACGCAATCGGCAAGAAGCATTTCTCGCCCCGCGCGGGAGTCGTCGGCGCAGTGGTCTTCACGGCGGTCCCCCTGATCGCCTGGGAGGCGACCACGGGCTACATCGACCTTGGGGCCGCTTTCTTCATAACTCTGGCGGTCTTCGCGCTTCTCAACCACCGGGACGACGGGGGCCGTTGGGGCGTCCTGGCGGCGGTATGCCTGGGACTCGCCGCCGCGACCAAAACAACAGCCCTGGCGTACATCCCGCTGTGCGGAATCTGGCTGATCTGGAATGACATCCGACGTGGCCGAGGTCCGACAAGAGCCCTTTCCTCCGCCGCCGGCCTCTGTCTGCTGGCCCTCGCGATAGCCTCCCCGTGGTACATCAAAAGCTATGTTTACACCGGCAATCCGGTCTACCCGTTCCTGTACGACACATTCGCCGGCAAGAACTGGAACGCGCATCTCGCCGAAGTCTACAGGGCCTCACAGATGAAGTTCGGGATGGGTGCGAGTCTGGATTCACTGGCGCTGGCGCCGTGGAACCTGACCATGTATGCCGGACGCTTCTTCGACTCGGACGTATTGTTCGCCTCGATCGGGCCGGTGTTCCTCGCGAGCCTGCCGTTGCTCGCTGCGGTCCGGTTCGGGCGGCCGAAGCTCCGCGCGGTCTTGCTGTTCATCGCCGCGGCCGGAATCATCTGGTTCTACATGACACAGCAGAGCCGCTACCTCATTCCCGCAATAGCGGTGGGAGCCGTGGCGGTCGGCGCGCTTGTCGACGAACTCGGCAATCTGCGCCTTGCCAAGGCGCTTCTGTTTACATCCATCGGGTGCGCGTGGGCCTGGACGATGATCATTGCCGGCTATATGGCTGTCAAGGCGGCGCCGGGTTTGGTCAACCCGGAATCCTATCTCGCGGAGACGCTGGACATCTACCCGGCCTGCCAATACATCAACCGGGAACTGCCAAGGGAGGCCGGGATCATCCTGATCGCCGATACGAGGGGCTTCTACCTCGATCGCGATTATTTTTGGGGAGACGAAATCCACCACACTCTCATTCCCTACGACCGGTTTCGCGGCGCGGCCGATATGGTCGGCTTCTTGCGAAGCAAAGGAGTCACCCACGCGCTCGTGAACTTCGGCATCGGCCCTATGCGCGCGCCGGACCCGCCCAAATCCGCGCGGCTTGTATACGAGGCGATCAGGCAGGGACTCTTCCGACCCGAGTTTCATTCGGAAGCGGCAAGGGCTCGGTCCGTGATCGTCTTCTCGCTGCAAGCTTCGCCCTGATCTGACCCCGCCGGTCAGCATCGCTGAGAACCCGCACCCCGGGCTCTCGACTCTCCCCTCCTCTTGGCGAGTACGCCTTCGCAGGCGGAGAGCAGGGGCTTCTCTACCACGGAACTTATGCCAATGATACGTGGTCGTGGGAGTGCGCTTTGGATGAGAACAAAACCTTCGTCGGACGCACCATCGCTGACATACATACGAAAACATCTCGACAACCGAGCTTACTCCCGCTACATTCATAAATGAATGAAAGTAGCCTAGCGCCGTGGCATAAGCAGGTTTTGGCATAACGTGTGCTGAACCATACTATTGAGGGCTTCGCAGTTTTTCCACACAGCCCTGCCCCGATCTATCGGGGCTGCCCGCGTATGGGCGAGAAAGGGGATGAGGAGATGAAAAGGGTTTGTGTTTTAGCTTTGCTTCTGGCAACCGTCCTTCTGCTTCCCGCATCGGCTCTGTGGAGCGCGGATTTGCAGGCCGGCTGGTACTCGGCGATTAAGCAGGTGGATATGTATGCCTACGATGCGTACGGCCAACCCCAACCTTATACCGTCGGTCGGTTCTCGACCGCGCCCGGCACGTATGGCGTGCTTATTCTGACGGACGAGCCTTTCCACTACCAATACTGCCGTACGGCCCGCGTAGCCTCGGATGTGTATGGTGTGCCGGCAGGCACACTGTTGGAGCTTCCATTCTACAATCTCTCGCCTATTTCGCTGATCGCCAGGCTAAACGTGGAGTGGGCAACCGACTATGATGCGTCCCAAATGCGGCTTGAGCTTGCGCAGCGCAACAGTGCGACAGGCGCGGTTACCACACTGTGGACACAGAATACCTCCGGCGTGACTGGAAATGTCGAGACTCTGGCATCCGACCTTCAGCCAGATGGACTGTTTTTCCGCGTAGTAGCGGTTCCAGAACCGAGCGGTTTTCTCGCTTTGGTTGCTCCGATTTCAGCGCTAGCGGTGGCTTACATCAGGCGGAGGGTCCCGCGATGACACAAAGGACAATCCGCATCTTGGTTGTGGCAGCCTTGCTTTTGGTCTCATTGCTGCCTTCCGCCTTCGGAGGACTCAGCCCTTACGAAGTGGTTGTTGTGGTCAACAACAACCCACAAGCGCCGGACCTCGCTCAAGCCTCACGTGCCGTTGCCGACTACTACTGCGCACAACGGGGCATACCTTCCGAGAACATTGTAGAGATTGATGCCCCAGTTTATGAGGTTCTGGCGGATCCACTACTTTACGCCGAACGAATAGCCGGGCCAATAGAGACCGCTCTCCAATCCCTCGGCTCCGACCCTGACCACCCCGAAAGCGATCCCATCAAGTGTATCGTACTATGTTACGGAGTGCCCAGTAATATCCACACCGCCAACAGATACTGCTCGGTTGACTCCGCTTTGACAATGCTCTTTGAGCGCGCTCCCTGGGGCCGGGTTGCAATGGCCGGCGTTGATAACGAA
The DNA here is from genome assembly GCA_030649165.1 of Armatimonadota bacterium. Taxonomy (GTDB): domain Bacteria; phylum Armatimonadota; class UBA5829; order UBA5829; family JAUSEB01; genus JAUSGG01. The sequence goes on along the minus strand of JAUSGG010000141.1, from coordinate 4,375 downwards.
AACAATTCCTCATACGACTGGGTTAGGGCATACTCGCCGGACGCGGCATACCAGGACAGCGGTGGGACCAGCTACCTGACTGCAAGAGGCTCGAAACCCGCCGACTTCGGCGAATTCAGGTCAAGCCAGTACAACAGCGTTACTGAAGCCGCCCCCAAGTTCACTGTTGTCAGGATGCTAAACGACGTCCAACCACCGGCCATCTCGACTGCTATCGCCGTCGGCCATCAAGGTATGCTGTATCGCGGCGTGTTGGACAGCGGGATTTGGACCTGGACCCCCACGATAGACGAGAACAAGGACTACGTCGCCAACACAGTGAGCGATGTCTGCGTGGTCAATTCCACAACCGCGTATGCTTGCACCGGCCCAAGCGCCGCCTACGGCGGGAGTTTCCACAGCAACGGCGGCTCTGTTCTGAAGACGATCGACGGCGGCTTGACCTGGACAGCCATGCGGACCGCGCCTTATGCGGACACGTATCTATGCCCCGTTCCCGGCGACGGGTTGACACAAATATCTTTCTACAACGCCGACAACGGCTGGGCCGTGGGCAAGACGGCGGTCGGAGCCGCCGCGGCCGTCGTCATCAAGACCTACAACGGCGGCAACAGTTGGACCGACCTGAAGGATTATCTTCCGTCCGGTTTCACCGAGGCGCGGGCTGTCGCCGCTGTGGACTCCACGTACGTGTGGGTCGCCGGAAACACCGGCTTGTACCGCGTGACCGACAACGGTCAGACCTGGACTGAGCAGAAGCTGGATCAGGTGAGCATAACGACGATTCGCAGGCTCGCCATCCGCAATGTGCAGGGTCAGTACAAAGGCTGGGCCATCGGCCCCAGCCCAACCCGGTATTTCTACCACCGGTATTTCTACCACTTGACAAACGAACGCTTGGCTTCCACAATAGACGTGGGAAGTCCTGTATTTGGCGCCGGTTTTGTAGAGGTATTATTGCGCATTCCCGGCGCGGCTTTATTGGCCGCTAATCCATCGGGAGGAAAGGAGAGTGTAATATGAAAAAATTGCGCATTTGCTTCGTTTTGCTAGCGCTGGCGAGCTTATGTCTCGCGCTACCGCAAGAAGTCAGCGGCGCGGATTTGCAGGCAGGGTGGTTCGCCGAGATCAGCAGTGTAAATATTTACGTGTACGACCAGTGGGGGCAAGTGGTGCTATATGGCGGAGCATTTTTCGGGACTCCGACTGGGACATACGGCCCATTTCTTGTGACTGATGAGCCATACGGCGGCCAGTATTACCGCACCGTGAGAGTCCCAACCAACGCCTACGACGTCGCCCCAGGTACGGGAGTGGAACTGCCAATATACGGAATATCTTCCACCCCTCAAATCGCCAAGATAGGCGTGGGATGGGGGACGGACTACAACGCGTCCGCGATGCGCTTGGAGTTTGTACAACGCGATCCAATTACGGGACACCTATCTACGCTATGGAGCCAGACCGAGTCCGGTTACCAATATCATACGACATCGATTGCTTATGACGTGAGCAATCAAGGGTTGTTCTTTCGCGTTGTCGCTGTTCCAGAGCCGGCCTCTATAGCCGGGTTCTTAGCCACGTTATCGCTTGCTGTGTCATTCATAGTGCGGAGGCCAAGACGTTGAGAAACTGCGTGCCATTTCTCATTTTAGTTTTGGCCACCCTCCTTATCTCTGTGGTTCCGGTAATAGGTGGTCTTACTCCGCAAGAAGTTGTAGTTGTTGTCAGCAACAATCCAGATGTTTCAGCAACTTCTCATGCTGTCGCTGAATACTACTGTTCTCAAAGACAAATACCGGTCACGAGCATTGTAGAGCTTCCCGTTCAGACACTATCAGTGGAGGTCATTCAGCAAATAGACTTCCGCAACCAAATCGCAGTGCCCCTCCGCGCCGCCCTTCAATCCCGCTTTGGTTCCGACCCGGACCACCCCGAAACCGACCCTATCAAATGTATCGTCCTCTGTTACGGCGTCCCCTCCAACGTTCACACGGCCAACAGATACTGCTCTGTTGACTCCGCGCTAACCATGCTTTTCGAGCGCGCCCCGTGGGGCCGGGTTGCAATGGCCGGCGTTGACAACGAAAACAATTCCTCATACGACTGGGTTAGGGCATACAGCCCGGACGCGGCCTACCAGGACAGTGGTGGGACCAGCTACTTGACTGCCAGGGGCGCTAAACCCGCCGACTTCGGCGAGTTTCGAGCAAGCCAGTACAACAGCGTTACTGAAGCGGCTCCGAAGTTCACTGTTATCAGGATGCTAAACGACGTCCAACCACCGGACGTCGCGACTGCCATCGCCGTCGGCCATCAAGGGATGTTGTATCGCGGCGTATTGGACGGTGGGATTTGGACCTGGACCCCCACGACGGACGAAAACAAGGACTACGTCGCCAACACAGTGAGCGATGTCTGTGTGGTCAACTCCACAACCGCGTACGCCTGCACGGGCCCAAGCGCCGCATACGGCGGGAGTTTCCACAGCAACGGCGGGTCCATTCTCAAGACAACCAACGGAGGCGCGACCTGGACGGCGATGCGAACCGCGCCATACGCGGACATGTATCTGTGCCCCGTCCCCGGCGATGGATTGACCCAAATCTCGTTTTACGACGCGGACCACGGCTGGGCCGTGGGTAAGACGGCAGTCGGAACAGCCGCAGCCGTCGTAATCAAGACCGACGACGGCGGGAACAGTTGGACCGACCTGAAGGACTACCTCCCCTCCGGCTTTACCGAGGCGCGGGCTGTCGCGGCTGTGGACTCCACGTACGCGTGGGTGGCCGGAAATACCGGCCTATACCAGGTGACTAGCAACGGCCAAACCTGGACACAGCAGTCAAGCCAAACATCCATTCGAAAGCTCGCTATGCGCAACGTGCAGGGCCAGTACAAAGGTTGGGCCATCGGCCCCAGCGGTCTTCTGCTGCACACCATCAACGGCGCGGACTGGCACACGGAAACCCATTCCGCCGGCTCGGCGGATTTCCGCGACCTGTGGGTGTCGCCGGACTGCAGCCGCGCCACCGTCGCTTACGGCAACGGGCGCTTCCTCACGTACAACTCGTCCGAGGACTCCTGGAACGTTGACGCGGGTGATCTGTCGGCGGTGAAGGAATCTGTATGTATCAACGGCTCCGGCGACATACTGGCTGTCTGCGGCAAAACCTTGCGCGGCAAAGCCTCCAGCGGGCAGTGGGGCGATCTGTACACCATCCCGGACATGAATTGGCGCCAGCGCTATCTTGTCTGCCGGCTGGACGGTTTCCCGGAGGATGCCGACCAGGACGGCATACCGGACGACATCAAGGCCATGATCGACAGGTCCGTGGCGTCCGATGGAAACGGAGCGGGCAAGTTCGTGCTGGATTGGAAGGTCAGCGAGCCGAACACTATTCCCCGCGACAACCTGATCCCGCTCGTGGGCGCGAACAACGTGGTGTATAACGATACTTCCACATACCTCACTCGGCAGCAGGACGTGATGGGCTACTCCAGCCCCGGCCACGTGCACAAGCCCACAGCGAACCTGGTAACGACCTGGGGCCGGCCTTTCAACACGTGGAAGCCCGGCGGTATCGGAATGTTCCTGACCTCCTTCGGGGCGGGCGACATCCGCGAGGTAGCGAAGGTATTCGGCATTGAGCGGGTTTACACCGGCGTGGAGGGCAATCATCTCAAGTTCATATTCTGCGGCAAAGCGCCAGACGGCAGTTGCGCTCCCGCGGCTTACGATGCGTACAATACGCATTGGGTCGAGTTGTATTGGATTCACACGGACGGTAGCGAGGAGACCCTTCTGAGCCAGACATTCAACACAGAGGGTGTCGCCGATATGAACCTGGGAGGACTTACGTGGCCGCAGACTGGTTCGGTGCGCGCTCGCGTTCAATTTCCCAACGGTGATCCGCACGTGGGAGAGTACCTTCTCGGCAGTGTAACGCAGCCGCTGACCTCGACCGACCAACAGAACGGCGCCATATTCCGGCTCATCGTGTTTGCCCATCCGCAGATATCCGATCTGATCCGGGAAGGCGCCGGCGGCGCCCTCGGATTTGTGAACGAGCCATTCTCCTACGCTATGGCGGAGAGCCATTATATGTTCCCTCGGTACGCCGCCGGATTCACGTGGGCTGAGGCGGCCTACCTTGGCACGGAGCGGCTGGGCGCTCAACAGGTGGTTCTCGGCGACCCGCTCATGGCGCCCTACGCCACGCCGCCGAGCGTATCCATTATATCGCCGGACGAGTCTCGGATATCCGGCGTCATACCGATCGTAGTCGAAGCCCAATCGAATCCACCGGAAGTGGGCCTCAAGAGGGTGGAATTCTGGCTGACGAACGGGTCCGGCTTCGCGAAGCGTCTAGGC
>JAUSGG010000139.1 GCA_030649165.1 Armatimonadota bacterium | reverse complement strand
GCCATTGAGGTTGGCGTTTCGCGAAAACAAGCCAACCGCACACGAAAAGAACGGAACAATAATGGATTCAGGCCCAGCCGACCATACTTGCCGGCGCAACAAATGCTTGCCGCAGGTGGATAGTCGGACAGGCTCCTAGCGCTCCGAAATGACCATGCCCGGAAGGCTGAACTCTCACAAGGGGGATTCTTTGACATGCCACAACGCCTGCTGATCTGCCAAGGAGCTATAAGAATGATAGAGTTGGCCTTTGCGGTACTCGTATTGGGTCTTGCAGTGACTGCCGCAAACTGCGGCACGGATCGGCTGCTGCCGGAGAAGCTGCCGATCCTGGAGTGGGCGGAGTTTGAAGCCGCGGGTTATCCGGGAAAGGTATCGGGCTTGATCTTCGACGCCAAACAGCCGGCGGAAAACGGGATGCCGCTGGGCGGAATCGAGACCGGATGCCTCGATCTCGAAACGACCGGCGAACTCGGCTACTGCACGATCTTCAACTCTTTTCTTCCAAGGCATTCGCTCAACCTGCCGTTTCTGGGCCTCGCCGTAGACAAGAAGGTTTGGCTGCTGAGCGCAAAATCGCTTCCCGGAGTCAAGTGCGCGCGCAACATCCGCTACTGGGGACATTACCCGATCGCCGATCTGGAATACGAAATGGACTGCCCGGTTAAGGTCGAGATGCGCGCGTGGTCGCCTTTCATTCCGGGCGACGTCGTCAATTCCAATATCCCCGGCGCCGTCTTTGAGGTCCGCCTTCACAACGACACCGGGAAGACGCGAAAATGCACTCTTGCCATGAGTTTCCCGGGCAACCTCCAGGGCGAGGTCACGCAGGAAGGAATCTTCAAAGAGGCTTATCACGGCCCGGTCGACGGGATGACCGCCAGGATGGGCAACATCTCATTTCTCATCGGAGCGATAGGCGAGAAGGCCGCCAGGATTGGCCGCGAACTGCGCAACAATGGGGTGGCCTGGAGCGCCATCTCCGACGTTCTTCCGGAGTGGGTCTCTCCCGATCACGGCAACGCCGGTGTTTCAGCCGCTTATGACTTCACGCTGAAGCCCCGTGAGCGCAAGACGCTGAGGCTGGTCCTGGCCTGGTACGCTCCCACCTGGAACAGCCAGGGCTATAGCATGGGATCGGGACGGAGTTTCGAGCACATGTACGCCGCGCGGTTCGGATCGCTCAACGATGTTGCAGACAGGCTGGCCTCCGAACATGAGTCTCTGCTCAGCAGGATTATCGCCTGGCAGAGCGTGATATACGGTGACAAGACCCTCCCTGCATGGCTGAAGGACACGCTGATCAACTCTCTTCACCTGATACCGGAAACCGCGGTTTGGGCGCGGGCGAAGCCTCCGGTCGGCGAGTGGTGCAAGGTCGAGGATGGCGTCTTCGCGATGAACGAGTCTCCCAGGGGATGCCCGCAAATGGAGTGCATTCCATGCACGTTCTACGGGAATATCCCGATCGTATACCTCTTCCCGGAACTTGCCCTGTCGAACGCTCGCGCGCATAAGGCGTACCAATTGCCGAACGGCAGGCCGGCGTGGGTCTTCGGAATGCCGTATGAAGTCGCCGCGCCGAGCGAGGGTTATCAGTTTGTGCTGAACGGCTCCTGCTATGCCGACATATTCAACAAGCTGTGGCTTGCCAAGGGAAGGGACATAGGACTGCTCAAAGAGTTCTACCCGTCGCTAAAGAAGGCTACCGATTACACCATGACCCTGCGTCCCGAATATGGAGATCGACAGGTCATTAGCATGCCCACCGGAAACCAGGGAGACACCTGGCACGAGAGTACGCAGTTCTACGGAATGGTCACACAGGTGGCGGGCGTGCATCTCGCCCATCTGCAGATGGCTTGCGAGTGGGCAAAGGCTATGGATGACAAGGAGTGGCTGGACCGGCTGCAAGGACTGCTGAAAGGCGGCTCGGACGCGGCGGAGGAGTTCCTCTGGACCGGCTCGTACTATCGGCTGTACAACGAGCCGGAGACCGGACATAAGTCGGACGTCATGATGGGCTATCAGCTTGACGGAGAATGGATGTCGCTCTTCCACGGCCACAAGGGCGTTTTCAAGCGCGACCGTGTGACAAAGACCCTCGATACCCTCAAGACCGCGACCGCAAATCCCCAAAAATGGCCACACGGGCCTCTCGTTTTCGGCGCGGCCGACGGCGGCATGATCCGCGAGGGCTTCGACTGCGGCTATTGGACCAATGAGGGAATGCACGCTCCCGCCGGCCTTATGCTCGGCATGACGTACATATACCACGGCCGGAAGGAGTTCGGGCTGGAGCTCTGTCGCAGAATAATGAGCACGATAGTCCGTGACCATCAGGGCGGCTGGGATTGGGGCATCCTGTATATGAGCGATACGGGGATCAGGGCGTACGGCAATGACTACTATCAGGATTTGATGCTCTGGTCTCTTCCGGCCGCTCTGGAGGACCGCCCTCTGGATGGCCCCCTGGCCGCCGGTGGGCTTGTAGACCGCATACTCAAGGCAGCCGCCAAACGGGGTTGCGCTGCAAAAGGAAAGGAAGTTCACTGATGGAGAACGCTCGTTATCTCGCGGCGTTGTTCCCAATCCTGCTCTTGCTTGCCCAGCCGATGGCGTCGCGGGCCGGCGCGTTGGAAAAGACCGGGCAGATCATAGTCGGCGGGACAGCTCCCGAAATGGAGATGTACGCCGCAAAAGAGCTTCAGCGGTATCTTTACGCGCTGTCAGGCGAGCTTCTCCCTATACGAGACGCCGGCGCCGCTATAGATCGAACGTCCTTTATCATCGGTCAGCCGTCAACGAATGCCGCCGTCAAATCGTTGGTGGAATCCAAAAGCGTCGCCGTCAGTCCATCCGACCCTGGACCGGAAGGCTACGTCCTCAAAAATACAACAATCCACGGCGCTGATGTCTTGATCGTAGCCGGAAGCGACGAGATGGGAACACTCTACGGCGTCTACGGCCTCCTCGACGACCACTACGGCGTCGGCTTCTACCTGGGCGGGGACGTACTCCCCGGCGCAAAGAAGCCGCTCTATCTTCCGAACGTGGACGAGAAGGTCGCGCCGAGGCAGAGAATAAGAGGATTTCTGCCGTGGACTAACTTCCCCCAATCCGCCACAGTCTATTCCGTTGACGACTATCTGTTCATCATCGACCAGATGGCCAAAATGAGGATGAACTTCCTGGAGATCCACAACTACAACGGGCAGTCCGGCCACAACGAGATGTTCCACAACTTCACCTACAGGGGGATCACGTCGAGGGTGTTCATGGCGACCGCGGGCACGGGTCACAGTTGGGCCGGCCCTGCGTGGAATGTGAAAGACTACCTGTTCAAGTCCGCCGACTTATTCGATGACTACGACTTCGGCGCGGATTGCGCGCTTCACAACAAGACGCTTTCGAACGAAGAGGTCTTCCGCAAAGGCGCGTCGCTTTTCCAAAGAGTCATCGAATATGCCCACTCGCGCGGTGTCAAGATCGGGCTGGGACTCGACATCGACCTGATTCCTGCCGATTACAATGCAAAACCAAACGATTCCGAAGTGGTCGATGCCAGGATCGATCAGATCGTAAAGGATTACCCCAACCTGGACTATCTCCTTTGTTACAGGTCCGAATGCATCAAGCCCGACTCGGCGCAGACTTGGAGCGACATTTTCGATATCGTCTACAAGAGGATCAAGAACGAGGCTCCCCGGATCAAGCTCGCCGTGTCCGGGTGGGGACTTGCCGCGGAACACGTGTCGAATCTTCCCAAAGACGTCATCGCCGCTCCGATTGCCGACTACTCCGCCTCCTGCGAGAGCGGAAGCATCTATCCCGCCCGCGAATACTGGGGCTGTCCGTGGCTTGAAAGGGATTTCAACAGCTCCGTCCACTACTACCCCTACAACATGAACCTCTCGGACACCGTGAAGGCGTATCGGAACAGGAACACGAATATGACCGGTTTCATGTGCCTGACCTGGAGGCTCACCGACGCCGTGGACGCCAAGATGTCGTACATCGCCAAGGCCCCGTGGGACTTGCGAGACACCTGCGATTCCTCTCGCGCGGTGTACCACGACTATGCCGTCAAAAACTATGGCCGCGACGCCGCGGCGGAGATAACAAAGATCATAGACGAAAACGAGCCTTTCGCCTGCGGCGCAAGCGAGTGTGAGGGAACGCCCGAATTCAGCGGCAAGGACCGAACCCCGGACATCGCCAAGGCGCGGACCCAGCTCGGCGTGATAGACAAGTGGATCGCCAAAACGGTCGACCCCGGCGCGCGCGGCCGTCTTCAGCTTCTGCGAAACAGGATTTCCGCCGTGAAGGCATACTGCGAACTCGACCAGAGCTTCCAGAACAGCATTTGGAAGGACCTTCCGGGGGCCTTTGAGGCGTGGTCGAGGAATTTCCGGAACCGGGTAACTGACATTTCATCCCTGGGAAACGTCGTAAGTTCCCAGAACAGGTTGGTCAAACTCAGGTATCTGGCCAAAGAGAACGCCCTCCGGGACGCTCAAGCCATAGAAGGTCCGTCGTACGTTGAGGCAAGGGGAACAAATACGGGGGCCGTGATTACCTGGCGCTATCAGGGACCGGATGTCGCGGGGTTCAACGTGTACAGAGACAACAACAAGCGGAATTCGTCTCCCCTACCCCCTAACTCGATGCGATTCGTTGACAAGACCAGCGGAAGTCATCTCTACAGCGTGTCCGCGATCTCCAAATCGGGCGAGGAAAGTCCTAAATCGGTTCCCAGCGCCTGCAACGCGGGATCGGCGGACACCGACGCGCCGGACGTGGTTGTGATCTCTCCTCCGACGTCGGTTCCCATCGGACGGCATTTCGAGCTTACCGCGCGGGTACTCGATGGCAGAACTTACGACTCCCTGTCCGCCGTCTGCTATTTCCGAAAACCCGGAACGGACGCCTGGCAAAAGTCACGAATGGCGAGAAGAGTGAGAGGCGTATTCACGGTCAGGGTCCCTGTTTCTGAAGCGGGTCTGGAGTACTACGTCGCGGCTTCCGACGGGACGAATACGGGCTGCTATCCAAAGACAGCGCCTGCGGTAAACGCCTCGGTGATCGCCTGCAAGACGGACGCGAAGTCGGCTCCGGGCGCTCCGCGGAATCTGGTCGCGGATGGCAGCCGCGTCTCGTGGACCGCGGCAACGGGCGACGTATTCTGGTACCGGATATACAGAAGCAGCAGGAAGGGATTTACCCCAGGCCGCGCGAACTTCGTAACCTACGTTCACAAGGACACTCCGCGCTTCGAAGACGACGACCCGGGTTTTGACGGGCTTCCGCAATCCGGAATTTCTTACTATCGCGTAACGGCTGTGGACGGGTCGGGCAACGAGGGCAAAGCTTCTAACCAAGCAGCTTTAGAACACAGGCCTGCGCTCAAGACGACTTCCCTCATAGAGGCGGAAGGCGCTCGTATTCGCGGCTGTGAAGTTTACAGCGATATGGGCGCGTCCGGTTTTTCGGGTGTCGGGTACTTCGGAGAAGACGCCGGGGATTCCGTTACTTTCTACAATCTGCCCGATGCCGGGGGAATCGCGATCACCTTTTCCAACGGCACGGACAGAGACAACCGGTGCGGGCTTTACGTCGACGACGTCCGCGTCCGAACGATTACCTTCGCCGTAACCGGCGGATGGTTTACCTACCGCGCGCTGGACATCGAAGCGCCGGTCAAGGGATCGGTCAAGCTGCAGGTGGATAGTGAGGATTTCGCCGCAAACGGGGGATTCTGCGCTAACATAGACTGCATCAAGCTTCTGAGATAGAGGACGAATCAGAGGCGTGAAGGTAACACCGCCCCGCATCGGGAACAGGTACCCACAACACAAGCGCCGTTCGGAGAGAGTTCCTTTGCTGACCGAGCTGTTCGCCCTTCCACACAAGGCCATACTGCATTGCGCGCTATTGGCGGCATTTGTTCTGATCGCGTCCCCCTGTGCGCGCGGGGAGCAGTATACGGAAGACGGCGTTATCGCGCTGAAAAACGCTGTCCCGAAGCCCGACTTCAGCCGTCTGCCCTCGTTCTACACATCCGATTCAGCCTATGATGCCTTCGTCAACGAATACTTCATGCGACACCTGAGCGTCGATGACACCGGCGTCTACTGGTACCACCCGGTGGTAGGGGCGGTCGATAATATGTGGACAGTCGAGTGGGACGCATGGTTTCTGCCCTGGATAGATCGCGGCGCAATGGGCCTGGAGCGGCAGCTCGGCGACACGTCCGACGTCATACTCACTACCATCTTGAAGGCTGCCGTGGACAAGTACGGCTACGCCTGGTTTGCCAACGCAAGGCCCGAGGGCAACTCCGGCCTCCCCGGCGGCTATTATCCCACTTTCTGCTGGCCATGGCCGAAATACTACCGCAATACCACCGTAACCAGGCCCACGGGTTGGGAGTTCAATGGAACGACCGACGATTTCCGGAAGGAGATCATCGCCAGAGACGTGGATCTGGAGCCGGAATACGTCGATAGTCGTCTTGCCGGGCGTGTAACGGGGCCACATCCCGAAATCCTGACGCCCAAGTTCGACGTGGACGTGTTCCACGTCCCGATCGTCGAAATCGATATCGAGTACAGGACCCCGAACGGTCAGAGCGCCGATAAGCTGATAGACGGACTCAAGATATACTGGACGACCGCCGACTCGCCCAGGTTCTCCGAGAGCAGGATGGTCACAATCGACTTCTGCGATCTGCCGCCAAAAGACGACCCGAAGTACTACACATCGTGGGTGGGCGCATCCTCAGCACGTTATTCGCTTTTCTTCCCAATGTACCTGCATCCTGATTGGGGGAGGACGGGGCGGCGTATCACGCGGCTCAAAGTCGTTCCATGCGCTTCAGAGGGCAAGGGCGCGGAAATCCATCTGAACTATATTCGGGCGAGTTACGACGTGAGGTCCAGCGTGACCAACACGGAGCAGATCAACTCGGTCTACAGGCTCTTCATGTGGTCCGGCGATGAGGACTTGCTGACGGCGGAGATGCCCAAGCTCAGGCGCGCAATCCTGTTCCTGAACCACCACCTGCGGGGGAAAACCGACCGTCTGCTGAACTTCTCGTGGATGGCCGGGCACGACGGCCTGGGGGGCGACAACGTCGGCCACGGCCTCATCGGCAGCTATTGGGATTTGCTCCCCGCGGGGCATCACGACCTGGAGAGCAGCGCGGACTACTACTACGCGCTTCGGGCGATGGCCGCGCTTGAACGGGCGGTAAACCGGCGAAAGGTCGCGGTTCCGCCGGTCACCGTTATTGGCCCGGACAACCGCACGGTGATACCCTATCGAGAAACCGCCAAATCACTGGACGCGCTGGCTGACAAGGTGAAAGCCAGGATGCGGAAGGCGTTCTGGGTTGCGGAAACGGGCCGGTTCTGCCGCAATATCGACGTGACCGGGAAAAAGCACGACTATGGGTTCCTGCATGCGAACCTGCAGGCGCTGATGTTCGGCATCGGGACTAAAGCCCAGCGTGATTCCGTGCTCTCCTGGCTTGATGGGCGCGTTGTTTCCGGCGATACCTCGACCGGCGCGGACATTTACAGATGGCGGTTCGCCCCGCGGACGACCACAAAACGGAACCAGGATTACTACTTCTGGCCGTGGGTTCAGGACTCTCGCGTGCCGCCCGAAAGCGAATCCGCCAAATACCACAAGTGGGGCGACCAGATGCAGGACGGCGGGGCCGTGCCTTTCACCTCACTCTTTGAGATGATGGTCCGCTGCCGAACCCGCCGGCAGGACCAGATAGACCGCGCCTTTGAGCGGACCCTGGAGATCAAAAAATGGTATGAGGACGTGAAGGCGGCCGGAGGCAAAGGGACGGAGTTCTACCGGGCATACTACGCCGGCCATCCTGAGCGCGGCGTGCAGCAGGGCGGAGGGCCGCCGGGCGGACTCGGCCTGGACAGGGAGTTCCTGTCCGATGCGTCTCTGGGAACGCTCTTCCTGCTCTACGCGTTCCTCGGCGTGGACGCGACAGAAGACGGCGTCATTTCCGTCGCGCCGGCGATTCCGACGCGGCTGGACAAGATCGGCGTCCGCAACGTCTACTACCGGGGCAACTATCTGACCATCGAAGCCGGCGGAGACTACGTGTCGTTTCAGGGAAGCAAGATAACCGGCGCCGCCGGTTTGAAAGCCCGCGTCACATTTCCCCGCCCGCCCGGCGGGTTCGAAATCCTGGTCGACGGCAAGCGCGCGGGCCGATACACGAAGGGCCCGGACGGCGAAGTTACGGTCGTGACGGACCTTCAGCCGGTGCGCATAGAATTACGTCGCAAGGGCTGAGTCTCCATCCCGCTCGCATCGAAGACGCCTTCCTGTGCCGCGCCGCGCCCCCCCCGCCGGACGTTTGCGACTTCTTGGCCCTATTCCGACACGTCTCGCCAACCGATACTATTAGCGAGTTAGTCCGCATTATTCACGAACAGCGCCCCGAAGATCGTCATTCTGAGCAAGTGATCCCGATGGACCGGGATTATTTCGGAAAGGAACCACCCCGTTGTTTCGGGATTTGAGGGTTGGGCGCCATACGCAGGCTATAGCGGACAACTTCGGGTCCCAACCCGGAAATCCCGAAACGGGGCGCTTCCTTAGGAGCGAAGCGAAGAATGACGTGTCTGCGCACTGCCGACAATACAGGCACATCGTGAATAATCCAGGTTAGCCCATTCGAGAAAGAGGAGGCATTTGGCCATACCTCCTAGCTTTCCCCTGGAACATTGCAGGGGATCGATAAGTCAATCATCTGGTAATACGGATGCCCGTTCAAGACCGATTCGGGCAAGCATTGGTTGAACGGAGGTGATTACAGACTTACGAAATCCGGATTTGGCGACGCCACCTGGAGGAGAGTCGCCTAACCTGGAATAATACAATCATGGAGAGGCGCCTGTAGCGAAGGCGCCGCGGGAGGAACCATGCGAGTCATCTCAACGCTGTTTGCGTTGGTATTATTGGCCTTTTCGACGGCATTCGCTTCTGACGGCGACGTAACGCTGGCCGGGCGGGTAGTATTAAGGATTCGCTATCCCGCGGCCGGTTACACCATCGCCGAGCGGGCGGACGCCGTCCAGATACGCTTGAACGAAGTCCTGGGCATGGGGCCCATCCAGCCCGAGGATGTTAAGATCAAGAGGGTCAATAAGGAGACGGCCATCGTCGTCAAGGACCAGTTGATCATCACTGTGGACTGGACTACTGCCCGCGCGAACAAAACGACGCCCGAAAAGCTCGGGCAGATCTGGGCCGCGAACCTTCGAAGCGCGCTGCCGGAGGTCATTCCGCGAGGGGTGAACCACTTGTAACCTCCCGCAATCGCCATCGAGGATTGTCTGGAAAAATTTCGGAGAGAATCCTATTGACAACACTTACTTGTTGTGCTAGTATGCTGGTAATAGAGCTGGGTAAGCGTTCGCGAGGCGCGCGTTTGCTCAACTCTACCGGGTTAGAGAGAAACGTCCCCTCGCGCAGCATATCTCTCCGATACGACTAGCCGAGTTTCTATCAAATGAGGTGTGGGTAAAGGGTATCTGACTACATAGTCTGCACGCCAAAGGTTGTGGGAGGGTGGCTGAGGCGTAAGGAATTCCCTTCCGCCGTCATCCACTAGTATTGGCCCGCAAACTTTGATGATCCCAGCCTCATGTAGCGGCATTTGGAGAGGAGTCTATGAAAAGTCGTAACGGTTTTACGCTCATTGAACTGCTGGTTGTTGTCGCGATAATTGCCATCTTAGCAGCCATATTGTTCCCGGTCTTCGTAAAAGCGAAACAAGCAGCAAAGAAGGCCACTTGTACGCAGAATTTGCAGCAGATCGGCAAAGCGATGCGAATGTACGCTTCAGATAATGATGATTCACTGCCCACGAACAGAAACCTCCCGTCCGGAGCTACCCCGAATCCGCCTCTTAACGCGCAGTGCAGGCTGACTTTCGAAGGCTTTGCCGGCACGCCGCCGCAATACAGCTCGAACTACGTCGAAGCAATTACTCCGTTCGTGGAGAAACTGGAAGATGCGCGCGGCTCGGAGACAATCTGGCGTTGTCCGGCCGCTTCCAACAATACTTACCCTATTGCCGGGCCGAACGCCGCCAACGCCGTGGTCACGTACACGATGAGTTACTACGTACTCGAGCAGACGGAGGGGAAAGTCGAGGACGCCCCAAACACCCTTATGATGAGAGAGACCGACCGCAAAGGCCACGCTCTACTCAGGCCGATGATGTACGATCAGGCCAAGGCCCCAAATGATACGACAAATCCGCCGATTTATCGTTTCCCGACGGATGACGGGACAGGGATTATTGTACCCGCTTCGCCGGAGACTGCCACCAGCCTGGCTTTCGCAAAGGTGAACGCGGCCAGGCACATGGAAGGTTCCTTGCTATTGTTCGTGGACGGTCACGTTTCGTGGCGCCCGAACGCCGAGTTGAACCAGGCGCCTCAACCGCCTAGCGCTTTGACGAGCGGGCGGTGGAAGGTAGGAAGCATCTATATATCCCTGTAGTGAGGGATCGCATTTCCGCGCTGGCGGAATGCAAGAGGAGGTGTTGTCGGCGCTGGATCGCAAAAGACATTATACATCCGTAATATCAGGAGACCTCGCGCGATCTTAGATAAACACATAAGCGCCACGCTGGACTCGCAGCGCTGCCTCAGACAGCATCAGAGGCGACCGCGGTAAGCGCTACGCCGAGATGCGAATTAAGACGGCAGCGATGTCGTGCGATGCACGAAAGGCGTTCCCCGGCCAGGAAGCCACGAGTCGGCAATATGGCAAGACGCGCGGGTCGAATCTCGCAACGCGGAATGCGTTGATCACGAAAAGGAGGAAGTTCAATGGCAACCAGCCAAAAAAAGGGCGGCTTTACATTGATAGAGCTGCTGGTAGTCATAGCAATCATCGCCATACTTGCAGCCATTCTCTTCCCTGTGTTTGCCAAGGCAAGGGAAATGGCCCGTAAGGCGAGTTGTCAATCCAACATGAAAGAGATCGCGTTGGCGTACAGTATGTACATGGGCGACAACCAGGACACTACGCCAACGTGGGCCACCTACGCCGGCCAGACACCGCCGGGTACCACGCCGGCGACCCCTGCCCCCAACGCTGTGAATTTTAGAACGGGGAGGGGCCCTCTTCCGCCACCCAATGGGGCTCTGCCGACTACGTGGCCGATGAGGTTGTATCCTTACAAGAGGAATAAAGACCTCGTCAAGTGTCCTTCAGACCAGGCGGCTAATGATCCCGCGTCTACAACGGTTTCCTATTATCTGAAGGCAGTCGTGGATAACAGCAGCGCCGGCGCGCCCTGGAAAGAGACCGACTTCAACTGGCCGTCGGAGCAGATCATGTTCTTCGAGAGAGCCAGCTTCCACTGGGGCGGCGCGCAGATCTTTACAGACCCCGGCGGTGGAACTTTGGGGCCAAATGCTGTCAACGCCAGCGTCAACTGCGTTTTCATGGATACTCACGTGAAGACCCATCGTCTGGCGGGAGCCAATGCGAGCAGCGGCGAGCCCAACTTCTTCAATGTGGCGCCCGACCCGAGCAACACTTTGAATTACACGACTGATCCAAAAACCGGCGCCGACCAGTTGCCATAGTCTGACATGACCGCTCGGTCCAACACCGAGCAAACGACTGAGTATTGCATTAAGTGGAGCGTCCCGAAAATCGGGACGCTCCATCTTGTTTGGCTATCTTCACGCCTACAGCTACTTGGAGCCTATGATCAACAGTTCGGAAAACAGATGCGATCGCCGCGCGTTTGACGTAGCGGTGGCGGGGGGAGGCGTTGCCGGGATAGCGGCGGCGCACTCAGCCGCTCGGCGCGGCGCCCGGACGTGTCTGATCGAACGCTATGGCTTTCTGGGCGGAATGGCCACCGCCGCCATGGTCTGCCCCTTCATGTCACACCGGTCCTCGACCGGACAACCGCTCGTCGCCGGGTTCTTCGAGGAGCTTCGGGGCCGGCTTGCCGAAATGGACGCCATAGTCGAGAACTCCTTCGACGTCGAGGCCCTCAAGTTCGTGGCCCAGGAGATGCTTCTCGACGCCGGGGTCGAGCTCGTACTCCATAGCTGGGTGACCGGCGTGGAGATGAGAAACGACTCGATCGCGGAACTTGCCCTGCGGACAAAAGGCGGGGAGGAGCGAGTCGCGGCCAGCGTGTTTGTGGACGCAACTGGTGATGGCGACGTGGCGTTTTCCGCCGGAGCGCCGTTCCAGAAGGGCCGGGCGGAGGACGGCGCAATGCAGGCTATGACACTGAAGTTCGACATAGCCGGCGTCGATCTTCACGCCGCGCTGGAGTGGGTCAAAGCCAACCCCGATCAGGTCAGATTCCCCAAAATCGAGCCTGGGACCGACATCCGCCAAATGCTGAAAGGCGTGGTCTCGATCGCCGGGTATTACGATCTGGTGAAGCAGGCCAAGGAAAAGGGAGAGCTAAACGTGCCGGGCGACCTGGTGTTCTTCATCTCCAGGCCCAGGCCGGGCGAAGTGGTAGTGAACACCACGCACATCGGGATGGTTGACGGGACGAGATCGGAGGACCTCACGCGCGCCGAGATAGAAGGCCGCCGCCAGATGATGTCCTTGATGCGTTTCTTCAGGGATTGCGCGCCGGGATTCGAGTCCTGTTATCTGGCAAGATCGGGGGTCCAGGTCGGCGTGCGCGAGACGCGGAGAATCACCGGGGAGTATGTGTTCACGGCGGAAGACGTGGAGGCGGCCCGGAAGTTCCCCGACGCCATCGGCCGTCTCGCCTATTGGGTGGACGTCCACTCTCCCAAGGGTGAGGGCTACACACGTGGGGAAGAGACCACGCGCAGGCTGGCGCCGCCGCCCGGCGATTGGTACGAGATACCGTATCGCTGCCTGCTTCCATTAGGAGTGAGGAACCTTCTGATCGCCGGCAAATGCGTGTCGAGCACGCACGAGGGCCATGGGGCGATAAGGGTAATGCCTTCGTGCATGGCAATGGGCCAGGCGGCTGGAACCGCGGCGGCAATAGCGGCGTCGGCGGGGGTTTCGCCGAAGGAGATAGACGTCGAGAAGCTCCTGTCCGCGCTGCGCGAGGCCGGGGCGCTGGTGTAGGTTCACCCAGGACTCTCGCCGTAAACGACGAGCCTGCACGATTCAAAGCACGCTGAAGCGAGCTACCCAAATGTACCGCAGCGCAGTATGAGGCCAGCCGGGGCCGGAGGCTAACCCGCATTATTCACGAAACGTCTGAAGACACTGCAGTCTGCCATAGGCTTTACCGTCCCTCGATACGCCGCCGGAGCGGCTACTCGTGAACGCGGAGTTATGCTTTTCCGGCACGAAAACAACAAGTCCGCGTCCCCGAGTAGGTCCTCCGGGACCGTATCGAGGGGCGGTACAACGTATCATTCATGAATAATC
>JAUSGG010000001.1 GCA_030649165.1 Armatimonadota bacterium | reverse complement strand
CGTTGATCATGTCGAACTGAAGAATTTGGGCTCTTCAGGATTAAGCCTGCCCAATCCGAATCACGACCGATCTGCTTGGTGGAAATGGAAGGCGAGGATGAGCCCGCAGCTCATGACCAAGCACCCGAAGATCTCAGCGCCTCGGCCGATGCCGACGTCGTGGGTGAGCAGTCCGACCGTCTCCAGCAGATAGGTCCAATCGTGGACGCCGCCGGCGACCAGCTCAAGCTGCTGCGCGCGCGCGTCGGCGATATACTTGCCGATGCCAAAAAAGTTCTGGCCGAGCCAGACGAGCATGAGGACGGCCGAGACCCTCTGCGAGCGGGTCCAGAAGTGGACGCCGGCGGCGGCGGGAAGGAGGAGCTGCATCAAAGTCCCGCCCAACACCATGATGAAGCGGCTGCCGAGCACGCCGAAGATGATATGCCCGCCCTCATGAAAGGCGAGATTGACCCAATCGAGCGGCTGGAACACGGCCGCAAGCCACGGCCTGATGACGCAGAAGACCAGGAACAACGCGACGGCCGCGCCCAGCAGCACAGGGGAGGGAAAGTCGCGCTTCACAGCGACAACCTGTGCCCGAGCGGGGACAGCGACGGTCTGCGCCGCGCCCGCGGATTTTCGCAGGACCTCGGAGCAGACTTCGCAGAAGGCGGCCTCGGCCGCGTTCTCGTTGCGGCAGGATGGGCAGAGCATGGAACCGAGGATAACAGGCGACGCGGGCTTATGCAATCCGTGCGGGGTCCAAGTTTGTGAGGTTTCAAGGGATCACATAGCACCGAAGCTGTGGCCACTTTCGCAGTGTAGGTTGCCATAGCACAAACGACCTGGCACCTTACGGCGCCAGGTCTCCTCATTGTGCGCCCGGCAGGGCGCACTTACTTGGAGGTGTAAGTCCTCTACGGCCCCTGATGAGGGGAACCGTTAGCCGAACAGCAAGGGCTGCCGCCGCGAGGCGGGGTCTGGAGGAAGCTGTAAGCAAACTCCTGGTCCGAGGTACACGAAGCGCATAGGAGGCTTGCGGGTCTGGGCGAAGGGGCAATGATCCTTGAAGCCCAATACTCATCCGGAAGGCCGCGCAAGTAGATGCGACGGATAGATGGGAGGAAAGTAAGTGCGTCATACCCGGGGAGGTCTGCTCGCCCGCCGCAAGGCAAGGATCGTCGAGAGGCGATCCGATGGACGAGCAGAAGTCAGCCGAGGGCATAGTAGCTCCGCCAATGGAGCGAAGGCCTGAACATGAAGGGAAGAAGAGGCCCAGAACCTCGATGAACGAAGCAGGCGCAGGCAACACGGCTGAGAAACCCGAACCTGTCCGGAAGGTCGTCGCCGGAAGCGGCGGAGGTACGGAACAGGCGCGTCAAACGTTCACGGCGGGGACGGAAGTAGCCTCTGAGGAGACGACGACGTTGATGGAGCAGGTGGTTGGACGGGAGAACTTGAGACGGGCGCTGAAGCGGGTCTTGGCCAACAAGGGAGCGCCGGGAGCCGACGCGATGAGCGTCGAGGAACTGGCGCCGCACTTGAAAGCGAACTGGACCCGCCTGCGGGAAGAACTGCTGAGCGGAACTTACCAACCGATGCCGGTGAGGGCTGTCGATATTCCCAAACCCGGCGGAGGCGTGAGAACGCTCGGCATTCCGACCGTCTTGGATCGGTTCATACAACAAGCCGTCCTACAGGTGCTGACGCCAGTGTTCGATCCGGCCTTTTCGGAAAACAGCTTCGGCTATCGTCCCGGACGCTCGGCCCATCAGGCCGTGACGGCAGGACGCAAGCATGTCGAAGATGGATTGCGATGGGTGGTCGACCTGGACGTGGAGAAGTTCTTTGACCGCGTAAACCACGACGTGCTGATGTCTAGGGTGGCGAGGCGAGTCAAGGACAAGCGGCTTCTGAAGTTGATTCGTCGCTTTCTAGAAGCGGGGATGATGCGGCAAGGAGTCGTTGAAGCCCACGGGGAAGGAACACCTCAAGGAGGGCCGCTGTCGCCGCTTCTGTCGAACGTCCTGCTCGATGAGTTGGACAAGGAACTGGAACGACGGGGGCATCGCTTCTGCCGGTATGCCGACGACTGCAATGTTTACGTGCGGTCGAGAGCCGCTGGTGAACGGGTTATGGCCTCGCTGGAAAAGTTCCTGGCGGATCGGTTGCGGCTGAAAGTGAATCGGAACAAGAGCGTGGTAGGTCGGCCCTGGAAGCGCATCTTCCTGGGCTACTCGATGACCAGCGGGCAGAATCCGAAGCTGAGGATTCCCTTGGAGTCCGTCCAGAGAATCAAGGGAACGCTCAAGCAACTGTTTCGGAAAGGTCGCGGGCGCTCACTGGCGCGGGTGATCGGGGAAATAACCCCGGTGACTCGCGGGTGGGTGGGATATTACCGGCTGGCCCAAGCGAAGAACATCTTGGAGGACATGGATGCGTGGCTCAGACGCCGAATGCGCTGCCTGTTGTGGCGGCAATGGAAGCGTCCGCGCACACGGTTCAAGAAGATGGTCCAGCTTGGGTTGGAACGCGAACGCGCTAAAGAATCCGCTGGGAACGGCCGCGGGCCGTGGTGGAACGCAGGGGCGTCCCATATGAACGTCTCAATCACCGCCCAGTGGTTTTCAAATCAGGGACTTCTGAACTTGCTAGATCAGCATCGCCGACTTCAATGCCCTACATGAACCGCCGTATGCCGAACGGCACGTACGGTGGTGTGAGAGGAGGGGCCTGTCATTCGTGACGGGCCCCTCCTACTCGAT
>JAUSGG010000120.1 GCA_030649165.1 Armatimonadota bacterium | reverse complement strand
GGGGAGGGCTGGGGGGGGGTTTCTTCGGTCTACACGAACCACGAACCACTATCCGCTGCTTTCTGCTTGACACGAACATACGTTCGGATGTATATGTATATGGGAGTGATTACCGCGGGGGCGGGGCCGCCATTTCTCAAGAGGAAGGAGGTGATACATGATGATAACGTCAGAACTGTTGGCCGAATTCGATAGCGCACTTGCCAAGCTGAAGGAAGCTGCCGAGCATCCGGAATTGGTGACGCAGAGTCAGGAGCCGCATTACACGCCTGCTCCGGGAGGCCCGTTTACTCGCAACACCATAGAGATCGTGGTGCGATCGCGCCAGGATTAGTAGCAGAGGAAAGCACAGCCGGGGAGGGAGCCTGCGCACTGCCTGTGGCGCGTGGATAGCAAAGAGCGACCACTAGTCGCACAGCGCCCAGGCAGCGCCGGCAGGCTCTGCCAAACGCAATCAAGCTGCAGCCCTGCAAATAAGTCCGCCGGCCCCGAGCCCCCAACTCCCAATCACCCGATGTCGGGGTTCTCTCGACCCCGACTACTTGGGTTTCCGGGCGTCTGCCCCATGCCGATGGGTGGCGATCTCCGAATCGCCACCCAAAGCTGACCCGGGATTTCCGAATCCCTGCATCGCGGGCCGAAGGAAACAACCCCCGTCAAGTCGAACACCACACTGTCCGACACTGTTCATTATGGCATTGCCGCGCAGTTTGTGCAACGCCAAGCACGACGGAAGGGGCCCTATGAGTGACCAGGCCTCAAGTATCATCGACAATCGAGGAGAGACTGCGCTAGTGGAAAGCAAGCACGTTCGCACAGGTATTTCGCAGTGGCCGGAAGACGAACGCCCCCGGGAGCGTCTGCTGTCACGGGGGCCACATGCCCTTACGGATGCCGAGCTATTAGCCATACTCTTGCGCGTAGGTGTCCAAGGCAAGAACGCGGTAGAGCTGGGCCGGGAACTCCTCGCCCGTTTTGGGTCGGTGCAGGGGATGATGTGTGCTCCGATGTCTGCCTGGGATGGAATCAGGGGAGTCAAGTCGGCCAAGCTAGCGCAGGTTCAGGCCGCACTCGAACTGGCGCGCAGGGCGGTTCTGCCGGCGACAGGAGAGAGGGTCACGATAAAGAGCACGGAGCAGGCAACGCAGTATTTTTCGCGGCGGCTGCGGGGCCTGCCGGAAGAGCATTTTCGGGTGGCTTACCTTAATCGCCAAGGGCACCTCTTGGAGGACTCCCTGATTGCGCACGGAACGGTGGACGCGGTGCGTCCGCCGATACGCGCGATTATTGCACGCGCTCTTCAGGCCAACGCTTCGGCACTGATCGCGGCCCACAATCATCCTTCATCTCTAGCCGAGCCAAGCGAGTCCGATCGTCTGCTGACACAGGATCTCGTTGCCGCCGCTCGTCCACTGGGGCTGAAGGTGTTGGATCACGTGATCGTGGCTGACGAAACAACGTTCAGCTTTGCGGATAGCGGTTTGCTGGACGAGATAGAACTGGCTTGTCTGGCGCCCGATGGCGGCCGGCGACAGTCGAGACGTACGAGAAAGGCACAGTGACATGACCGAAGAGCAGCGTCAGGAGATCATACGTCTGCTCCAGCAGGGAGAAGACATTTCCTCTGAGTGGGCTCGCATCCTGTTCCCTCCGGAGAAGCGGGAATATGAACTGGTTTATCACGGCAAGCAGCGCGAGGAGGACATCCTCGCCGATACACTGGCAGTGCCCCTCCAGCCGGTCCGCACCTTCGGCAAGAACGGGGATGGTTGGCACAACATGCTTGTGTTTGGTGACAACCTGCAAACTATGAAAAGCCTGCTGGAGGCGAAGAAGGCTGGCCATCTGTGCAATGCAGACGGCACCCCCGGTGTGCGGCTCGTCTATATCGACCCACCGTTTGCGACCAAACAGGAGTTCCAGGGAAGTCAAGACCAGAAGGCCTACCAGGACAAAGTGGCCGGGGCTCAGTTCGTGGAGTTCCTGCGCAGGCGACTTCTACTGATTCGCGAACTACTCGCCGCCGACGGCAGTGTGTATGTGCACCTTGACCAAAAGAAAGCACACTATGCCAAAGTGGTTCTCGACGAGGTGTTCGGCGAACAGAACTTCCGCAACGAGATCATCTGGCGAAACACGAACACCCACAACAAGGCTGAGACATTCGGCCAGATCCATCAATCATTGTTCTTGTTCACGCGTTCGCCAAGATTTTTGTTTCAGAAGACCTTTCGTCCGCGCCTTCGCAGATACGTTGAGGCACACTACCGCCACACTGACGAGAAGGGTGCCAAGTTTAGGTATTCCGATCCCACAGGGGACGGAATTCGGAATGGAGAATCGGGAGCGGAGTGGGAAGGTTACAAGCCCACAGAGACGGGCAGGCACTGGGCGATCCCTGGTTTCATCTACGATCTCGTGGACGATGACATATCCAAGCTCGGAGTTATCGGAAAACTCAACTATTTACGCGACCACGGTCTTATTCAACTTCCAAGAAAGCGTGGTGGGCAGCCACAAATCGTTCGACCGGAATCTGTCGGCGATGGGAATCCCATGCAGGACCTCTGGGCCTACCAGCCCTACACACAGGGAGCCTATGCGGGTATCGGCGAAGCGATTGATGAGGACGTGACTTGGGCTACCGGCGACTCGGAGGCGACGGGCTACCCCACACAGAAGCCCGAAGGATTGCTTTCCCGCGTCATCCGCTCATCTTCTGCAAAGGGAGACATTGTCCTTGACGCCTTCGCTGGGTCCGGCACCACCTGCGTCGTCGCCGAAAAGCTGGGCCGACACTGGATCGGCATTGACTGCGGGAAGCTGGCTATCTATACAATCCAGAAGCGGATGTTGAATCTGCGTCGCGAGATCGGCAACAAGGGGCCGGCACTCAAGCCGCAGCCGTTCACACTTTACAACGCCGGCCTCTACGATTTCTCCAAGCTCAAGGACCTATCGTGGGAGGCGTGGCGGTTCTTCGCCCTGCAACTGTTCCAATGCCGGGACGAGTGCCACAGGATCGGCGGCATCGAACTGGATGGCTACCTCAAGGGGGCCAGTGTTCTCGTCTTTAACCACCAGAAACAGCCGGGCGTGCGGATTGACGAGGAAACCGTGCGAAGCCTCCATGAGGCGCTCGGGTCACGCGTGGGTAGCCGCCTGTTTATCATCGCCCCGGCGCTCACCTTTGATTTCCAGCAGGACTACACTGACCTTGGCGGCGTGCGCTACTATGCGCTGCGCATCCCATATTCCATCATCCACGAGTTGCACCAGCGGGAGTTCACGGCGCTCAAGCAACCGTCGGACGAATTGGCCGTGAACGATACGGTGGAGGCGGTGGGCTTTGACTTCGTCCGTACCCCGCAACTGGAATATGAGTGCGGGGTTAACCGGCGGGAGGGCACGCTGCTGCCCGAGGCCTTCATACACATCAAGACGTTTAAGAGCGAAGCGGTGGTGCGCGATCCGATGCGCAAGAAGGGCAACCGCGAGACCCTCTCCATGGTTATGCTCGATTACAACTACGAGGCCGATATTTTCGACCTTGACGCAGTGTTCTACGCGGATGCTATTGGGAAGGCCGGCTGGGAGGTGCGGTTCCCGGTCGAGTCCGTGGGACAGCAGATCATGGCCGTCTTTATCGACATTTACGGCAACGAAGCCCGCGAGCTGATTTCGAGCGGTCAGATCGGCACAGCGGGCGCATCCGCGGCGGTCACGTCAAAGCGGGACAACAAGAAGAAGGCGGGAGCAGGCCTATGAGGACGCTCGGGGATCGGCGGACGTTCCACAATGAGGATCTGATCCTACAGGTCAGCACGAACATCGACCCCCTTGTTTGGGACGAGTCACGGTACGAGGCATTCCTGGACGCGCTCTGCGGCATACGAGAGTACCAGAAAACTGCCATCCGCACGGTACTGCGCTACCTGTTGGGCGGCAAGTACTCAAGCCTCCGTGATGTGGCAAGAGAGAACTTCGAACAAAAGGAAGAACTCGAGCAACGTTACGGCTCGTGGACGGCGATGGAGCGCCACTTGCAGTTTCCCGATCATCTCTGTTGCTCCATTGACCAAGCTACAGGAACGGGCAAGAGCTACGTGCTGTACGGTCTGGCGGCGATTCTTCTGGCTCGCGGTGCGGTTGACCGAGTACTGGCGCTCTGCCCTTCGAACACAATCGAGGCTGGGCTGCTGGAGAAGTTCCGTGACCTGGCGGCCAACAGTGAACTGCGCGACTCGCTTCCGGCGGATGTCAGCGTTCGCGTGCCGCACGTTATCAACGCCTCACAAACGATTGTGGACGGCTCGGTCTGCGTGGAGAACTACCATGCTATCCTTGAGAACGTTAAGTCGTCGATCCGCGACAGCCTGAAGGGCAAAGGCTCGCGCGTCCTCGTGCTGAATGACGAAGCACATCACGTTTCCAACGCCAGCGGATCTCAGGCCAAGAAATGGAAAGAATTCCTGCTGGACCCGGAATACGGCTTCCGTATGATAGTTGGCGCGTCCGGAACCTGCTACGTAAACGATGACTACTTCGCCGACGTGGTAAGCCGGTACTCGCTGCGGCAAGCGATCGAAGAACGTTTTGTCAAGAAAGTTGAGTACGTGGCTGAGATGCCCCCCACAGACAACTTCGAAGAGAAATGGCAGCTTATCTATAATCGTCACCAAGATTGGAAAAGGAAGCTGAAGAGCCGAGGCATTCGGCCGCTCAGCATAATCGTTACGCGGGACATACGCGGTTGTGACCAGGTCGCGGAGGAGTTGAAGGACTTCCTGGCCGGTTGGGAAGGTATTTCCGCGGAGCAGGCAGCCGACAAGGTTCTACCCGTGACCTCCTCCAGCAAGCATCAGCCCAACGTTGCTAAGCTCAGACTCGTCGACAACGCGGCGAGCAAGGTGGAGTGGATTGTGTCGGTTTCCATGCTGAGCGAGGGATGGGACGTTAAGAACGTGTTCCAGATCGTGCCGCACGAGAAACGGGCGTTTGACAGCAAGCTACTGATAGCCCAGGTTCTGGGCCGCGGTCTTCGCAGACCGGAGGGCTGGCAGGGAGAGGACCCGATCGTTACCGTTTTCAACCACGACTCGTGGTCCGGCAGCATAAAGCATTTGGTTGACGAAGTACTGGAGATTGAGCGGAGGCTAAGCTCCACCATTGACCCGGCCTCGCCGTTCAACTTCACCCTGCACAACCTCGACTACACACGCGCAGAGGACATCAGCGAGTATGCCAAGAGAGGCGAGTATCGGTTCTTGGAGACGGGATTCGTAGACCTCCCGACGCAGGTTGAGGCGGAGGACGTGACGGTGGAGTTCGAACGCGCCGTGACCGGCGAACACACCAGGTTTAGGACCAAAATCCAACACAAGACTTGGAGCGCTGAGGAAGTAGCCGAGAGAATGTTCAACGGCCTGCGCTCGGTTGACGAGGAGTCACAGCACGCTGAGGACCCTAAGGAGCGCACTGACTATGCCCGAAAGTTCCCACTCGAAAGGCTGACGGAGATCGTCAGCGAGTCGCTGAGGCAAGCGCGGATCACATCGGGTCGCATTACCGATGACAACCGGCAGAAGTTCCTGCAAGCACTTGGCACTCTGCGGCGCAAGTCAGCCAAACGCGTGATTTACAAGCTGACGCCGGACGCGCTTGTAACACTCAACACCAGCCAGCGTCAAGCTGAGAGTTGCAGTGCAGCCGAGCTTAGACGCGCGACGAAGACAGTGTTCTTCACTCCAGACTCACGAGCAAGACTGGACGACGAACAGAAGGAGTTCTTCGACGAGGTGCAGGAGCCAGACGGTGAGTTCGTTGCCGGACAGGTCTCAGTAAGTAATAGTGCTGATTTCAAGACCCCGGCAAGTCTGGCGATAGCCGACGGCGGGCCTGAACGAAGGTTTATGCGCTTACTTTGCACACGTGAAAATGCGCTCGAAATGGACGCATGGCTGAAGAATACCCCCATGAGTTTCTACTTCATCCAATACGCATGGAAGAAGGGAGAGCACCCAAAGCGCGGCGAATTCAGCCCCGATTTCTTCCTGAAGCAAGGTGACCGTGTCTTCGTTGTGGAGATAAAAGACGACTCTGAAATAGCCGACCTGTCGCCGGAGAATGCTAAGAAGCACGAATATGCCTTGGCCCACTTCAACCTTCTCAACGACTGGCTGGACAAGGAGAACTTCCCGGAGCGATATCAGTTCAACATGCTGACCCCCAAGGACTACAACAGGTTCTTCCAGAAGCTGCGCGACAACGATCTCCAAGGCTTTAGATCTGAGTTAGACGTATCAATAGCCGGGGCCGAGAGTTGAGCGTGCGGGCCGCCACCTGCGAACCGTGGGAGAAGGAGATCGACGAGCGCGTGGCGGGGCTGTATGGGTTGTGAGTTAGCCGAACGTTGCTTAGATGTCGCCAACGGAGGAGTGAGAGTTGCACCTGGTCTACATTGATGATTCGCACGACGAAACGCTTGGCGTGTTTTTAGCCTTACGCCGAAGCTGTACGAATAGCGCGCAACACGGCTGCTCACTCCGTTGACGACGTTTTCACCCCGGCACAGGTCGGTCTGCTACTTGCAAGCCTGCCTACGATGCTGGGCGTGATTGATGAATTGACGGAGTTCTTGAATACTACTCCAGCTGGAGTAGTATTGCCGAAGTTGTCTTAGGGCTGGAGGGGACCGAACGCAGCTTTTCCCGCAACCATCTCGTGGTTCGCGGATTCGGAAATCCCGGTCTGATGTGGGATGCGGAGGATGTGTGAAATGTCGGAACACCAAACGGATTCCCCAAAGGGCGAGGTTGTTCTCTATCTGACATCTGACGGAGAAGCCAGGCTGGAGTGTCGATTTGAAAACGAAAGCATCTGGCTAACACAGGCGTTAGTGGCGGAGCTATACCAGAAAGATGTGCGGACGATCAATGAGCATCTAAAGAACATCTATGCGGAAGAAGAGCTTTCCCCTGAGGCAACTATCCGGCAATTCCAGATAGTTCGATCTGAAGGATCGCGAGTGGTTACCCGGAAGATAGAACACTATAACCTGGAAGCTATTTTGGCTGTGGGTTATCGGGTTCGCAGTCCAAGAGGCGCTCAATTCCGCCGCTGGGCGACCGCAAAACTCAGAGAGTATCTCATCAAAGGGTTTGTTATGGATGATGAACGGCTGAAAAACCCTCCTGTAAAGGGTTCGCCCGTTCCCGACTACTTTGATGAAATGCTGGCTCGCATCCGCGATATCCGCTCCAGCGAGCGGCGAATGTACCTGCGCGTGAAAGAGATATTCGCGATGGCCGGTGATTACGATCCTTCGCTGTCCGAGACTTCAAGATTCTTCAGCGTCATTCAGAATAAACTGCACTTTGCGGCAACCGGCATGACCGCCGCTGAGCTAATCCAATCTCGCGCAGATCATGTTCTTCCGAACATAGGGTTGACCAGTTGGAAATCAGGTGAAGTCCGCAAGACCGACGTTACTATCGCCAAGAATTATCTTAACGAAACAGAGATCGATGAGTTGAACCGCATTGTGGTCATGTGGCTCGATTTCGCCGAAGATCAGGCCAAACGGCGCAAACAGGTTTTCATGAAAGACTGGGAGCAAAAGCTGGACGAGTTCCTCCGCTTCAATGACCGCAATGTGCTTCCGAATGCCGGAAAAGTAAGCAAACAGGCCGCCGAAGAACACGCCAAGGCGCAGTATGATGAGTTCGAGATCAGACGGCGCGAATACAAAGAAGCCCTCGGCGAGGCGGAATCCATCAGGCAACTCGAGGAAGCCGCCAGGCAAGCGCCTCCGGATCAAAACGGGGGCGAGAAGAATGGTTAGTAACAAACAGGAAAGACGCCGCAGCTTTCCCGCAACTGTCTCGTGGTTCCCGGATTCGGAAATCCGGGTTTGGCTTTGGGGTGGCGATTCGGAAATCGCCACGCATCGCAAGTAAAACATGTGCCGTACAAGAAAAAGGCAGGGCCCGGGTCGTAGGATCCCACCGACAAGCGGCTGCCGCCCGTGAAGGGCGACCTACGAATATCCCGCGCATACCTACTGTTTTCGCCAATATCTACACTTGATATGTGCGCTAACGATGTCCGGTGATCTCAGCTCTCGCCCAGAAATGCCTCGACGCGAAAGGCGTCGGCTGCGAGGCGTGGGAGAAGGAGATAGACGACCGCGTGGCGGCGTTGTATGGGTTGTGAGGAGAGTTGAGTGTTGAGAGAAGACCGATCTGGTAAGCCGGTTACAGACTGTAACCAACTGAAGATGGAGTCCGCGGACGGTCAGTTCCGCGGAGACGTGAACCTGAACTCGTGACAATCTGTCACGGGTTCATTTTGGAGGGCTACGACCAGTTGTCCGAAAAGATCGGACGACTGAAGCTGGAGGCGGCAACGTGAGCAATATTTCATTGTTTGAGGAGAAGCAGGTCCGACGAGTCTGGCACGAAGGGAAGTGGTACTTCTCGGTCGTGGATGTGGTCGAGGTACTTACAGACAGCCCGGAACCGAGAGACTACTGGTACCGCGTCAAGAAACGGGACAAGACAGCCGGGAGTGAGTTGTCGACACTTTGTCGACAACTGAAGATGGAGTCTCCGGATGGTAAGAAATACCTGACAGACTGCGCCGACGCCGAGGGTTTGCTTCGTATCATTCAGTCAATACCCTCCCCCAAAGCAGAACCCTTCAAGCGATGGCTGGCACGAGTCGGCTACGAGCGCTTGCAGGAGATCGAAAACCCCGAACTGGCCCAACAGCGGATGCGCGAACTATATAAGGCGAAAGGCTACTCGGACGACTGGATCGAAAAGCGCGTGCGCAGCATTGCCGTTCGCGACGAGCTTACTGACGAATGGAAGAATCGCGGCGTCAAAGAAGGCAAGGAATACGCCATCCTCACCGCGGAGATAAGCAAGGCCACTTTCGGCATGACGCCGACCGAGTACAAGCAGTTCAAGGACCTCGCCCGGCCCGGAGACAACCTGCGGGACCACATGACGGATCTGGAACTGATCTTCACGATGCTCGGCGAGGCGTCCACAACCGAGATCGCCAGGACCCGCGATGCCTTGGGCTTCGACGAGAATAAAGAGGCGGCGGCGGACGGCGGAAAGGTGGCCGGGGCCGCTCGCGAGGACCTGGAGAGGAAATCTGGGCGGCGGGTCATATCCAGGCGAAATTTCAAGTCGTTACCGGAAGCTCGGGATCGCGAACTGGGACCGGGCTAATGACCCAGCCCGACCGCGCCGCCATAGCCGCCCTCGCCCAGAAATGCCTCGACGCGAAAGGCGTCGGCTGCGAGGCGTGGGAGAAGGAGATCGACGACCGCGTAGCGGCGCTGTACGGGTTGTGAGGGAGGTTGGCAGCGATGGATGTTTATAAGCCCCGGAGCCTGAGGAACACAGGCTACGCCGTTTACGTTCAGCCGGGCAAGGAGTTAGCTCTGCACGGAATATGGTTGAGCGGCCTCATCTACATCGGCCACGCTTACCGACCGGAGCGGAGAGGGCCGCTGATAGACCGATACAGCGGATCGTGCAGCTTTCGAAGGACTCTCGGCGCCCTGCTGAAAGAGGAACTCGGGCTCACGGCTGTACCCAGCGGGCGAGGCCGGACAAACCGTGATTTCGTGAACTACTGCTTTACGTTCGACAGCGAAATGCGGCTGACCCGCTGGATAGAGGAAAACCTCGATGTCGCGCCGGAGGCTCTTGGAGACGACCTGGGGCTGGGCGACAAGCGCGGGGCTATTCACAGCAAGGAGCCTGTCTTGTGTCTGGCCGGCTGGCAGAACCCTCACTTGGCCAAGCTGCAGGCGCTCCGCCGGATTTGCGCGGATGAGGCGCGCGCCGCCAAAGCCAAGGGACGCACCAGCAAGCCTTGACGCCAAAGGCGTCGGCTGCGAGGCGTGGGAGAAGGAGAT
>JAUSGG010000111.1 GCA_030649165.1 Armatimonadota bacterium | reverse complement strand
CACGCATTCGCCACATGGTCGCTTCAACACAAACATTACTGCCTGCTTTGGACCACTGGCTGATTGTCGAATGAGCAACTACAATCCGGCCACTTTCAGGCCGGTGTGTGAGCCAGACTTTGCTTGGCGCACCGAAACAACGGTCGCTATCACGGCCATAAGGATGAGCTGGGAGGTTATCCGCTAGTGGATGCGCCACGATCGTGGACGGCGAAAAACGGTGGTGGCGGCGTCAAAACAGCGACACTCGCGACTGAGCCACGACCCGAACCGGGGTATTTGAAAACGCGGGTAAAACGACAGTAAATCGTGCGGAAACGCGCGCAAACATGCGCGGAAGAGCTCAGTCTTGATACGAAACCGCCGCCAAATAGCGCAATACCGGGCGGAAAGCGTCGTGATCGGTGAAGAGTCCGGGAGTCCGGCCACGACACCCATCAACCATCACCCAACGCCCGACCCTTCACAACCCCCCGCCGCACGTAGTTGTCCAAGTGCCGCTCCATTACTTCCTGCGCCTTCTCGACCTCGCCCGCGCGCAGCAGCTTGACGAGGTTCTTGTGGTCCCCCAGCCCGGCCCTCAACTCTTGCCCATCCCGGACCTCGCGAGTCCTGGGATCGCGGAAGTACTCCTGAAGAAGCGAGCCGAACTGCGACAGAAAATGGTTGTCAGTCGCGCTAAGCAGTGTCTGGTGGAACAGCATATCCTGCTCCGTCCCTACCCCGCCGTTGTCGATCTCCGCCTCCATCGACCTGATCGCCTCTTCCATTCCTTCATAGTGTCCCGGTTGAGCGTTCTGCGCCACGAGCGGGAGCATGCTGACCTCCAGCACGCGGCGAGCGGCGAAGAGCTTGTTCAGATCGGAGGCGGAGCGGACCATCATGAACCGCGACACGTCCGCCATGACGCTCAGGTCAACCGACTGCAGATACGAACCGTGCTTGGGCCGGCGGGCCAGCACGCCTATCACTCTCAGCGCCCGCAGGGCCTCCCGAAGCGTGTTCCGGCTGACGCCCAGCTTTTCCGCCAACTCGCGCTCAGGCGGGAGGCGGTCGCCCGGCTTCAGGCCCGCGTCCACTATGTAGCGCCTCAGGCTGCCGAGGGCGCCTCGGCTCAGCGCGTCTTTGTCAGCGTTTTCGTGCATGTGTGCTCCAGAGTCGGAGGAGTCGGACAGATGGGACTGATCGGACGGATCGGACGGATCGGACGGATCGGTTCCCCCATCACCCAGTCCCAATCCGCGTTTATCCGCGTTCATCGGCGGTTGCGTTCTCCCAGACGAACTGGAACCCGTACAAGCTCGTTTCGTGCAGGTCGAACAGTATCCGGCAGGGCTTGTTCCACAGCTTGCTCACATCCGAGTTTCCGCGCCACATCACCGCGCGCCAGGCCGTATCGGAATCGGGACCGTGCAGCGGACCGCAGTCCTCGCGGGAGAAGCCTTCGTACGGATGGAAATGCGGGTCAAGCATCTCCACTTTGACGCAGCCATACGCGCAGTCCGCGTTCACTTTCAGAACGTTTCCCTCGAAAACGAACTGTTTCGTGTACACTTTGCCGCACTCGTAGGTCGGTTTGATCTCGGCCCAGCCGTCTTCGCGCAGGATCAAGACGCCGACAGACCTGCGCTCCGGCCCTTTGCTCGGCCAGCCTGGGTCCACGCCAAGCGACTTCAGCAACTCCAGGCGCGCGGCGGACGCCTCTTTTGCTTCGTCGGGAACGAGCGTTGGGTTATCGGCGCGTCCCGTGACCCACTGCTTGTGCGGGCCGGCCAGGTAGGCAATATGCGTCTTGCCTTTGTGAACCATCTGGCCGCCGATCGGTCCATCCACATAGCCGTAGTCCGGGCTGCCGGGGCCGCGGTTGTTGACCCACGGGCTCTTGCCGGCGCAAAGCCACCGTTTGCCGTCGCGGCTGGAATACAGCCCCAGCCTCGGTCGGACCTCATCGCGCCAATTGGCGCCGTCACTTCGCGCGCACCACAGCGGTTCGCAGGGATACTCCGCCACTATCCCGATGTAGAGACCGCCGATCTTGCGCACCGACATACCGCCGAACTCCATGTTCGGAGGCAGCGATGGGTCCCAGTCGCCGCTCAGGACGACTTCCTTGGGCGACCAGTTGATGAAGTCCTCGCTCTCCTGCCTGCCGACCTGCCGCGCGCGAGGGCCGTGATGCCAATGGTGCGAATGCTGGCTGTATCCGACCCACCTCTGAATCGACTCGTCCCACACGATCGAGTTCTTGTGTTGATGGCGGTACTGCGTGTCTTCGCTGATGACCTTCCACCGCAGCCCGTCCGCGGACGCCGCCACGCTGGATACGATCAGTTTCCCCTCCTCCTTCGCCCGCCCGTACGGGCAGTGCAGGAGTAGGAACTTGTGATCGGGATCGCTCTGATCGTGATTGAGTACCACCGAATCGGCTGAGCAGTCCCGCAATACGATATTCGTAGCCTTGTGCTCGCCGAACGGAATGCACAGTTCGCTCAGCGGCTTGCGCCAGTGAAGGCAGTCCTCCGACTCCGCGTAACAGAGGACCTGATCGAGGTTGAACGTATTGCCTTCCGTGGATATTGTGTACCAGAGCTTGAACTTGCCGTCGGCCTCATCGTATATCGCGCCGGAGACTATAGGATTCGCATATTCCGCGACTTCCCACGGGAGGTCGCCGACTTCGAGCATGGGCCTCTCCGGTCTGGTCGGCTCGGGGAAGACCCGCTCAGCGCCATCGAGGTGGTCGAGCATGAAGTTGTCCACGAACAACTGCTTTTCCGTGCCGATGTGCGTGAAAGGCAGCTCATAGTCGGGCACGAAGTAGGGGTAGAGCCGGTCAAGGGGCCGTTTGCCGGAAATAGTCTCCCGCATTTTACGCTGGAGGTCCAGCGGTTCGGTCGGACTCTTCTTCTCAGGCGTTGTCATCTTCCGCCTCCTTTGGTGGGAATACGAGCGATTTCGCCCCGGCACGTGGCGACCACGAGGTCGCCTTCACGCGTGACGCAGGGCGTGGCGCGAACGGGACCTCCGGCCAAAGCGTTGTCTACCAGGCCGCCGGCAGCCCCGATCCTCAGCATCCAGCCTTCTACGGGCGCGATCCAAAACGAATCCGCGTCGTGCGGGACGAGATCGGCGTGCACGGTCACTCGGAGATCGCGCCGCCAGTCCAGACGACCCGACCGCGCCTCCAGAGCAACGATAAGACCATCGTTGGTCACGGCCACAAGCCGGTTACCGCGGAGGACCGCTTTCGACGGCAGAACGCGCCCGACCTCCCGCGTCCAAATCGCCCTGCCGGTCGCCCGATCGACCGCATGCATGAACCCGTCGTGCGCGCCGATGTAAATGACGCCTTCGTGAATGAGCGGGCCGGCCGTTATCGCTTTCGTTCTGACGCTGCCGGGGATGACGGTCGGCGCGTAACGCAGCTTCTCGCCAACTCGATACCGCCACCGCAGCGCGCCGCACATGGCGTCAACAGCGTACAGCCAGCCGTCGATGCAGCCGAAGTAGACGGTGTAATCGGCGACGACGGGCCGGCCGAGTATCCAGTTGAACGTAGGAAACTCCCAACATACCACGCCTGTTTCGGGATTCAGGGCCGCCAGTCGGCGGTGGTGCGAGCCGACGAACAGCCGCTCCGGGAAACCGGGCTTATACTCTCCCGCTACCGGAGAGCACTCGACCCAGGGGCCGTTCGGCGTGAGAAGCACGTCCTCCGACGAGCCCATCGGCCTGCGCCAGAGTTCTTTACCTGAACCGAGATCCAGCGCGTACACATTTCCATCGTGAGAGCCGAAGACCAGCTTCTCGCCTGTTACGACCGCGCCGGCCACAACCGCGTTTCCTGTCCTGAACTCCCAAATGCGTTCGCCCGTCGCGACGTCCAGAGCGTACATTCGCTCGTCCCACGAGCCGACGTAGACCCGGTCGCCGTGGACCAGAGGCTCCGCCGTTATCTTATCACCGGCCTGGAACGTCCAGCGGCGGCGGCTCTTGGAGTGCGGCGGCTCGACGCCGCTTCGACCAGCCCGCGGAAACTTGATCTGCTTCTCAATCCGGCAGTCCAACTCGAAAGCGGCGTCAAGCAGGCTGTTGCAGAACTATGCCGCCAGCGCCCTTGGTTGCCACCACAGTC
>JAUSGG010000100.1 GCA_030649165.1 Armatimonadota bacterium | reverse complement strand
CATTCCGAGCAACCGACCACGCGGGCGTGGTTATCTCCAAAATGAAACGCATGGCCTATCCTGCGGGAACGGCCTTTTCTAGCTGAGGTTTTGGCATCGCTACCTGTAGTTCCCGCAACGCATCCGGCGTTTCATTAGGAGCCAAAGCGAGAAATCT
The DNA here is from genome assembly GCA_030649165.1 of Armatimonadota bacterium. GTDB lineage: Bacteria > Armatimonadota > UBA5829 > UBA5829 > JAUSEB01 > JAUSGG01. The sequence goes on along the minus strand of JAUSGG010000100.1, from coordinate 29,832 downwards.
GCTTTTGAGCGTGACGCAACCGGAAAAAGCAGATTCCTCGTCGTTCCTCCTCGGAATGACGGTTCTTGAGCGCTCCCTCTTGGAAGCCGAAGCTGCCCGCTCCGTTCTTGCCCAAATGCGTTTGAGCTGAACCGTACCGGGGTAAACACATCCTTAAGTTACCGATGAAAGAAGACGTCCTTCTGAAATTCAAACTAGAGAGCGGCCCCGCGCCGATCATACACGCCGCCGGAGAGCTGAACTACACCAACTGCGACCGTCTCAAGGGAATAATCACCAACAATGTTGATGGGGCGGTATTAGAGCTCGACCTTGCCGGATTGGAGTTCGTTGACAGTAGCGGTTTGCGGATCCTCCTCACGGGCGCCCGCGACGCGATGAAGCAGGGCGCAACACTGCGCATCGTGTCGATGAACCGCCAGTTCCGGCACATTTTGGACTTGTCGGGTCTCGGCCACTTGTTCGAGATCGCTCCCGGCGCCTGCGCCCCCGAGGCGCCCCTTTCGGTCTGCCGGCCGGTCGTCTCGCCGTACACTTTCCATGTCCTGTGTGACGGCAATGCCTGCCACGACGTCAGAAAGGTCGTCAGAGAGTTCGCCGCCGGAATGGGCTTCGACGATGTCGCTCTCGACGACATCAGTCTGGCGGTGGGGGAAGCTGCGTCGAACGCGGTCAGACACGGAAACAGTCACGGCGCCACTGTGGAAATAGACTGCAGGGCGGAAGGCTGCCGTCTGTCGCTGGCGCTGCGTTATCCCAGCGACGCGTTTGACCCGGACAGCCTGCCGGTTCCGGATATGGGTGCGGCTCCCTCGGGTGGCATGGGCGTCTACTTTATGAGACTCGTGATGGACCGGGTCCACTACGATTTTGGGGACGGATGCGCTCTGCTCACGCTGGAAAAGAACATGGGCCTCGCGGAGCTGATGTGAAACAGAATCGGGGGATTTGAATCCTTCAGCTATCAGCCGTCAGCCAACTGGCGGCTGTTTTTACTTTTAGTGACGAGCCGAAGGCCCGTGTCGGGATTCCTAAGGAAGCGACCCGTTTCGGGATTTCCGGGTTGGGACCCGAAGTTGTCCGCTATAGCATGCGTATGCCGCCCAACCCTCAAATCCCGAAGCAACGGACCGCAGCGTGTCGACGGCTGACAACCAGCAACTAACAACCAACAACCAACAACTAACAACTAAGATCCCTTCCTCGGCTCGAACAACGGCGTAAACTCCCCCGCCGCATCCCGCAGGGCCGCAACTCCCTCGGCGTCTATCGGCTCGAACCTCTTCGCCACATCCAGCGCCATTCGGAACAATCCCAGGTCGCCCGGCGGCAGGGCGGCGGAGATGTCCTGCGACAGCGCGTATCTAATGGACAGTTCAAACAGGTCCTTCCTTGAGATAGGCTTATACCAGCATTTGGGATAGATATGCTCCTCACCTTCCGCCCAATGCCCTTTGGCCGCGGCCTTTATCGCAAGCCGTCCAATTCCCCGATCCGCGGCCAACCGCATCAGCTCCGGCCCGCTTCCCGCCATTTCGAACTGGGCGAAGCTGACCGGGAACAGTACCGTGTCGAAGTTGCCGGTGTCCACGGCCGCGCACAGGTTGTCAACGAAATGGCCCGTTATGCCGATGAACCTGATCTTGCCCGCGGCGCGGGCCGCCTCGAACGCCTCCAGCGCCCCGCCCGGACCGAGGGCGGTTGCCAGCTCTTCGGGTTTGTCCAGTCCGTGCATCTGATAAACGTCCGCGTGGTCCGTGCGAAGCCGGGACAGCGTCCTGTTCAACTCGTCTTCCGCTTCCGCGCGCGTCCTCTGGGTCGTCTTGCAGGCGAGGAAAACGTGGTCCCTCTTTCCCACCAGCGCGCCTCCAAGCCGCTCCTCCGCATCGCCGTAAGTTGGCGCGACGTCTATGTAGTTGACGCCGCTGTCGATTGCCTCCGCGACCGCCGCGTCAGCCTCCGCCTGAGACAGGCCGCTAACGACGATGCCTCCCATGCCTATCATAGACACCTTCTCACCGGTTCCGCCAAGCTGTCTGTACTGCAATTCGCCGCTCTCCCTACCGAGGGAATTCGATTAACATGTTGTCTATAAGTCTGGTCTGTCCGACGCGCACGGCCAGCGCTACGAGCGCCGGGCGCTCAACACGCCGCTGAGCTTGGAGCGTCTCCGGATCGACAAGCGCCACATAGTCCACATCCGCAAGCGGCTCGGAGCGGATCAGGCCCAGAGCGGCTTCTCTCACCTTCTCAGGGTCCCGTTCCCCCGCGTTGACCAGTTCCTCTGCCACTTTCAGCGCCCGATGCAGAACCGTCGCGGCCGTGCGTTCTTCCGTGCTGAGATAGGCGTTCCTGGATGACATCGCCAGCCCGTCCGGCTCCCTCACCGTCGGAACCGGCACGATCTCGATCGGGAAATCCAGGTCCCTGACCATTTTCTGGATGGCCTTCAACTGCTGGTAGTCCTTCATCCCGAAGTACGCCCGGTCGGGACCAACGATGTTGAACAGCTTGGCGACCACGGTCGTCACGCCGCGAAAATGGCCGGGACGGGACGCTCCTTCGAGTATACCCGTCAGCCCGCCCACTTCCACCCATGCGTCGAAACCGGCTGGGTATATCTCCGCGGCTGATGGAGCGAAGATGAGGTCCACACCCGCGGAGGCCGCCTTCGCCGCGTCCGATTCCAGGTCGCGGGGGTATTGCTCAAAATTGTCCGTCGGGCCAAACTGCGTGGGGTTGACGAAAACACTCACGACTACCGACCCGCATTCCTCTCGCGCCCGGCTCATCAGAGCCAGGTGCGCCGCGTGCAGCGCCCCCATCGTAGGAACAAGACCGATAGTCTTGCCTTCAGCCCTCGCAGCCCGTACAGCCTTCCTTGTCTCGGATATCGTTGCGACTATCCTCATCCTCTATTCCCAACCAACAACCAACAACCATCCTAGCCCGCATTATTCACGAAACGTCTGAAGACACTGCAGTCTGCCATAGGCTTTAGCGTCCCTCGATACGCCGCCGGAGCGGCTACTCGGGAACGCGGAGTTATGCTTTTCCGGCACGAAAACAACAAGTCCGCGTCCCCGAGTAGGCCCTCCGGGACCGTATCGAGGGGCGGTACAACGTATCATTCATGAATAATCCGGGTTAGAGCCTGCCAAACAGCCGCGAAAGGATTGCCTCGCGGCTTGCTCCGAAATGCTCGGCAACATCCGACAAGATGCCTGCAAGAGCGCGATGCGCACGGGGCTGTGTAGAGGGATTGTTACGTGGTGTTCGCCGTGCTCGGTAGTGATCAGGCGGAGGTGGCTGCCAGTCTGTCGACTCACTCGATAGCCCAGCTTGGTTAGCCCCTGGGCAAGCTCCTTGCCTGACACGTCTCGCGGTAGTCTCATGCCGCTATGACTTCGTCGCGCACGAAATGGAGCCTGATCATCTTTGGGCCCGTACCTTCGTCGAAGTGGCAGCGTACGGCGTCTCGGACCATCTCGTGCAGACCCTCCATCTCGTCGGCTTCCGTGAATATGGATTCACCAACGGCACGAGCGGTGTAACCGCCCTCCGGGGCTTCCTCAACAATGAAAATCAGTTCATCCATCCTACTCCCCAAACTCCAGTTACCAGTAGAACCATATTCCCCGATGATCTCGGTGATTCCTTCCGATTTCATTATGCAACCGACGACCCCCCTACTTCCCCGGCAGCAGAACGATATCCGTCCAGTCAAGCGGCAGCTCAAGCTCCACGCCCTTTTCCCCGCGCTTCACATTGACCTTCACGCCTTCCGTGCTGAACACCTCGCCTACTTCGCGAACAGACGGCAAGAATACCCGCAGCTTGCGTATCGGCTTGTAGGTATAGTTGGCGAGGACGAGAGCGGAACCGTTCGGGCCGGTCAACAGGCTGGCCTCCACGACCGGTTTGTTTGTGAGTACCGCCCTGGCTTCTAGAGGCAAAACCTGAAGAGGAAGCGCGATTAGCTGTCTTGGCGCAGCCGACCATACCTCGTCGAGTGTCGTCTGCCCGACCTTGAACGGTGAATAGGCGAGGCCGGGGAGGAACCCGCAGGCATATACTGTGCCTTTGCCGTAAGGCACACTTGCGGCGGCGGGCTTGCCGTCGTCGAACTTAGCGAAAATGTTGGCTCCGCCCTTCAGGTCGAGACGATACCCAATGGCTTTCATCGGCTCCGCGGAGAAAACGGACCCGGTAAACGTGACCATGGCCATCGGCTTGATCGTCGGCAGGTCTACCCTTTCATTGTAGGCGTGGCCCGGTTCCTTTATGATCTTCCCGGCAGCGTCCGCGGGCCAGAGACTTGCGGCAAATGCGGGAATGCACGGCTCGTAAAACTCATCCCGCGTCGCGGCGCCCGCGGAAAGGTAAATGGTCCCGCCGGATTTCACCCATTCGTCGATGGCCGCCGCGGCCTTGCGTGTGACGCACTCACCTATGACGTAAAGGACCTTGTAGCCCTTCAGCCGGCCGGCCTCAACGTCCTCTTCGCGGAGAAAATCGGGCTGAACGGAGAGATGCCTGAGCGCGGCCCAGGTAAGGCGCGTCTCTACAAGCCCCGCCGGATCATCCGTGTGCCAGAGATCGTGACTGACGGAGTATAGGATCGCCACCGGGTCGCGGACAGGCTTGGCGGGAAAAAGTATGTCTTCGGACTTCTCCAGCGCCCGCGTGATTTTGGCAAGACCGTTGTACTCGCTGCGCAGGTCCGACCAGTAGTTCTCAGTTCCGAGATAGGTGGGGCCGAATGCCCAGAGATAAAGGCTCTTCGAGCCTTGGGCCAGCGCGCTGTACGCTTTTAGCCGCAGATAGCCGTCATCGCTCGGAGTCATCAGGCTCCGCAGCGACATCCCGGTGTCGCCGATAGCGGACCTGTAAATCGCGTTCAGAAACTCAAAGCTCTGCGCTCCCATCCACGTGTAATCGGCGCCGTACATGTGGTTCAGCCCCATCCAGTCCTCAGCGGAAAGAATATCTACGGCCTTCTGCGCGCCTATCTCGAAAAAGTCGAGTCCCCGATAGCCCATCCCGCACGAGGGTGGGCCCCAGGCGTTGAAGTAGCCGTGATCCGACGGCAGCGTCTCGGTCCTCATCTCGTGAGAAAGACTGCTGAACGATTCCTTCACGAGGTCCGTAGTCTGCCTGAGCTGCTTTACCGTCCAATACTGGCCGAACTTGCCGGCGTAGTACATTATCTTCCGCGTGGGCAGATCGGCGTCACGCGGCAGGCTCTTCTCGTGCATAGCCTTTGCCGGATACTCGACGCTTTCAATTGGAACTTCGAGAGAAGCGTCCGTCACGCCCTTCTTCCTGAGATAGTCGCGGAACCACCCGTTGAGTTTCGCCGAGTCGATCTGCCGGAAGTCCATGGTCTGGATTTCGTCGAAGATGACGTAGTGGGCCATATCCTCGTACCACCGCCGGCTCTCCTCGTTGGCCAACTCGTTGGCGATCTTCGCGCCGTCACCGGCCTTCCACTTCTTGACGGATTCATCGGGGTCCGCTTCCAGGTGCCAGGTCGCGGTGTACGTCCTCGGGCCCAATTCCCGACGCATCCGCTGAGTGGCGTCCCACCAGGCAGGCTGAATGCCGACTGAGAGCACGTTGAAACCCAGAGTCCGCAGCGTCTCGACGCCTTGCTTCACGAGCAAAGGATCGTATCCAAAAACGACGCTGATGATGTCGAAATGCTTGAGCTTGGGGGCGCGTCCGCCTGTGGCTTTCTGGGCCCACGCCAAATGCCGCGCGACCATTTGCGATCCCGTTTCAAACTCTCTCTTCTTCTCCCGAAGAGGATGGGGAAGCAGGAAACAGATGACATCCGATGCGCTTCTCTCGGTGAAGTCGATGACAACGCTCTTCTCATCCGGTTTGTCGGCAAGCTGGACACGGAAAGCGCAACCTCGGATCGCTTCGCCGCCTTCGGCGCGCGAAAGGGTGAGACTCAGGCTGGGCCACTCGGCCACACCGCCGGACCTGTTCATCCTGCCGTGGAGCTGGAGCTTTGTCAGGTCGAGCCATCGACTCCACTTGCCGCCCTCGACTTCCGCCGATTCCGAAGGCAGATACCAGGGATCGCCATGTCTGTACCCGCCGGTGGTCACCTTGAACTTGCCCGACGGCGGGTCGGTGACCTGAAATCTCAGGTATATGTCGGCGGCGCCGGCGGAGGTGGCGCACAACCACGTCGAAAGGATAATCAGAACCGCGCAAAGGAATGGTTTCACGAGATAGACCTCCTGTGGAAAGGGAGTGATCAGTTGCTGGCAACTAACTACTTCGTCTTTTCGAGTTTCTCCCCTTCCTCGTAAAGAGCTTTCCGTTATTGTGACTTCTTAGTATACATGAACGAACGCTCGTAGATACCGTTAGCGCCGAAATACTCCTCCAGGCAAAGGACCCGCACGGCCGGTTGATGGGCTTCACCGTATATTCGGGGAGGGACAGACTGGCGCCGGGCCGCATTCAGTCTATCCCGGCTGCGGGCGGGCTGTCAATGTGGGCTATATCATTAGAAGTTAGAAGCTAGGAGGTAGGAGTTGGGGGTGGAGAATACGCATTCCTTCCACTCACCGCGCTTTTCTTATGCGTTGACGACAGGACAGGGGTTCGCTTATGATGAAGCTGGTTTCAGCGCATCTGATCGCAAATGCTTATGGAAGAGAATCAAAACCTGGATGAAACACGGGAGTGCCAGTCGAAACCGCCGCGGCGACGGTCGCGGTGGGTCCTCCCGCTCGTCATCTTATCGATTCTGCTGCTTGTATGTCTGACTCTGTTTGCGGCGGGCGTGCTCGTTGTCATGAGGACTGACACGTTCAAGGGACTGATGGGGCAGGCGCAGGTGGCGGCAAAGTGCCAGGTTCAACTGCAGACCATTAGCGCGGCCCTTCACAGGCATGAGATAAGCCGCGGAGAGTATCCACAGAGCCTCGACATGCTGTACCCCGATTATCTGCCTTCCAGGTCCGCGTTCCGCTGCCCGGCGGACCCGCGCGATCCGAACTCCGGCCCGCCCAGCTATTCTTACACGAAACCTGCCAAGGAAGCGTCGGAGACGTCGGTCGTGTGCGTCTGCGACAGGCACAGGATAGTCAAAGACCAGCCGCCAGTGCGGATAATGCTGCTGAAGAACGGCGAGGTAAGCATGACGCCGGCGGCGGGGCCCGTCCGGGATTCTCGCCATAAATGACGAGCCTGGAGCTACGGAAAGCAAGCTGAAGCAGCTCCCGCGGGCCCTTCGGCAGCGCCGCTGCCGCTCTGCTACCTAAGGATCGGAAAAAGGCCAACGCAAGCCTTATTGTATCACCCTCACCTTAACCCTCTGCCCTCAAGGGAGAGGGGATTACGCTCCTCTCCGCCCCAATGGTGGGTTCGTAGGCGGAAGGTAACGTAGTTTTGAGACAGCCCTCGCTACCCGCCGTATTGCCAGCCTGTGTTGGCGAGGGTCAACGGCTCCTCATCTCGGTCGAAACCGGCGTCAACCACACGCCCAACGACCACGTCATGATCGCCGCCGATGTTGAAAATCCTCTCCACTTCGCATTCCACGTAAGCGGCGGCGTCTTTGAGAATCGGCGCTCCCGTGACGCCCCTCGAGTAAGCCAGACCGGCAATTTGCGAATCGGTGTACTCGACGGGGTGGAAAAACTTCTCCGCAATCTCCGCCTGGTCCTTGCCCAAAACGTTCAGGACGAATATCCGTCCCTGGTCGAGAAGCTCGTAGGACAGCCCGGCGCGCTTGACTCCAAGCATGATCATAGGCGGTGAAAAAGAGCATTGGGAGACCCAACTGCCGGCAAAACCGTTTACCCGGTCACCGGCTCTGACCGTGACGACGGTCACGCCATAGGGTATCTTTCTCAGCGCCGCTCTTCTGGCTTTTTCATCCATCATGCGTCATCTCCCTGCAATAGTTCAGTGTCATAATTCCCACAATCAGGGCCGTTTAACCAGGCAGGCATTGGATTGGGTGATGGGCAGGGAGAGGCGTGGTTGAAAAGGTGAATTGGGACGGAGCATATAAGGGGGAATAGGGGGGCGTCGGAGGCACGATGAGCTGTTGCTTGGAGAGAGGTCCCACCCTCACCCCTACCCTCTCCCTCAAGGGAGAGGGGGTTCATTGGAGGAATGTATGCGAAAAGTCAAGTGCGGTGTTATCGGTATGGGGCTTATGGGCGCGTCGGGGCACGTGTATAACCTGACCCAAATCCCGAACGCGGAAGTCACGGCGATCTGTGACAGCGACGAGGAGCATTTGCAGTCGGCGACTCAGTACGTGGATTTGACGTGCAAGCTTTACACCGACAGCGACAAGCTCATAGAGGACCCCGAGGTCGAGGCGATAGTGATCTCGACACCGAATCACACGCACAGGCAGATGGCGGAGAAGGCTTTTTCGCTGGGCAAGGACGTGTTCACGGAGAAGCCGATGGCCGCGAGCCTGGAAGACTGCCGCGCGATGATCGAAGCGTCTGAAAAGGCCGGGAAGATACTTCAGGTCGGCCTGCTCTGCCGCTACAACCCTCAGTTTCACAAGTTCGTGGAGATCATCGACAGCGGGGACATCGGAGATATCCAGATGATGTTCTGCAAGGAGTTCCGCGCGCCGTTCCAGAACCTGCTGATCCAGTTCGGGCACACGCTGAAATCGAAGTCACAGCAATTCGCTGACAGCGAGGAAGCCGCGCGGGCCGCTGAAGAGGCGCAGGCGTCGGTCAGCCTGGAGGAGCAGCAGGCGTGGTGGAGAATGCGGCAAATCTCGGGGGGAGCTCTTGTCGAGAAGAACTGCCACCATTTCGACGTGTTCAACTGGATGCTGAACGACAAGGTGAGGGCCAGGCGAGTGTTCGCGACCGGCGGGAAGAACGTGCACAAACAGTTCGAGATAATCGACCACGCCTGGGTCAGCGTGGACTACGAGAACGGCGTGAAGGGCTGCCTGGGGCTGTGCTTCTTTGCTCCGTGGGGAGAAGAGGTCGAATGGTGGGCGGTCGGCGACAAAGGGAAGGTCGAGTGCCACCTGCACCACGAAGAGATTCACCTGATCAAGTCCTACTACCACCGCGAGATCATCAAGGTCAAGTTCCCCGAGCCGCGGGAGCCGGGGCACCGCGGATCGCGCGTCGAGCTTGAGGAGTTCATCAAGTGCGTTCAGAACGGAACAAAACCCTACGCCGATGGAATGATTGGGCTGCGGAGCGTGGAGATACCGGTTGCGGCCGAGAGGAGTATCAGGGAAGGCGTTCCGGTGGAAGTGGGGTAGGGGAGTCGAGTCGAAGGAGTCGAGGGAGTCGGACAGGTCCGACGGGTCTGACCAGTCCGACAACCATCAACCACCAACCATCATGGAACAACTTTGGTCAGATTTCCGCCTCGGGCGCAACACCCGCGTCCCCGTCACCTTCGCCTGCGACGAGCAGGTGTGGCTGAAGGTCTCCGGCCATACCTTCCGCGAGTTCTACACCGATCCCGGAATCCATCTCAAAGCGCAGCTTGAAGGCAGGCGCTGGTTCTGCGAGAACGTGGCCGGCGATATGGCGACGGGCCTGCCGGACCAGTGGGTTGTTTCCGTCCAGCTCTGGATGGAAGAAAACGAGTTCTTAGGCTGCGAGGTGAAGTATCAGGAAAACGACTACGCCTGGGGACTGCCTCTTTCCCTTGACCGCGAAGGGCTGCTCGATCACCTGTCGAACCTGGACCCGGACGAGCGCGCGCGAAGCGGCAGCGCGTTCAAGATGTATCAGGCGCTGAGAGAGTTGGCGGACGGGATGGAGTACGCCGGGCGGCCCGTGGTCATCGCTCCGCCCGGAGTAAGCACGCACGGCGTGTTCACCAAGGCGGCGGAAATCCGGGGACTTGAAGCGTTCTGCCAGGACTTGTACGAAGCGCCGGACTATGCTTCCCGCCTGTTGGATATTGTGACGGAGAAAACCGTGGGTCGGATCAAAGCCTGGCAAAGGCTGACGCAGGGAACGGATATCGATCTCCCGTCACCGGATGGCTTCGGCTGCTGCGACGATTCCCTGGCGCTCATCTCCGCGGAGTTGTACGAGCGGGCGGTCCTTCCGGCGCATGAGAGGCTCTTTTCGATGATGACGACCGGACCGCGAAGCATCCACCTCTGCGGCAGAGCGTCGCAGCACTATGAGACACTGGTACGGAAGCTCGGCATCACCCACATCGACGGCCCCGGCCCGTTCGTTGACCACGGTCATTGCCTGGAGACCCTTGGCCCCGATCTCGCTTTCGCCGCCCAGACGGACAACTCCGTGCTGGCCTATGGCTCGGAGGCTGAGATAGACGAGATGATGCGGAACCTCCTCACGCCCGCGGCAAAGCTGCCGGGACGGTTTCAGGTCGTGGGCTTCGTCACAAGAGACACGGCACTTGAGAACGTCCGGGCGTGTTACGAGGCGGGACTGCGGTACGGAGTAATCGAGAAGAGCGGCTGAGGTGATATACTACTCTAGCAGACATCGGATAAAGTCCAAGCCAGGCCAGTACCTCACCCCAACCCTCTCCTGGAAGGAGAGGGAGTTCCCCCTCCTCTTAGGAGGGGGTTAGGGGGAGGTTCGGACTTGTGTTTTCACTTTATCCTTTGGCTGCTAGCCTCAACACAGTTCACTTAACGTGGCGCATCCGCCAAGTCCCCCTCTCCCCCTGGGCGGGAGAGGGTTGGGGTGAGGGGGGATCCGCTTAAGTGAACTGTATTGCTCCTAGCCCTGCTTTATTCACGAGTGCGGGGGCAGACCGGGAAATTGGCTTGTTTCCCCGCTTTCTGGGACAGTTGCGGACCTGGTGGCGGTCTCCCATAAGCGCCAAGGCCACGAGTTCTCGTTTTGTACACAGTCTGCATGCGCCAGCGTCAATTATCCCTGGTCACAAGCCGCCTCTCTCCCTCATACGCCCTTCCAGAGCCTGATGTAATCCCTGGCTACCTTGATGTCCTCAAGCGCTTCTTCGGCCTCGCACGGGGGCTTGATCTCGCCCTTAATAGCGCGCAGGAAGTTGATCGCCTGCTGCCGCATCGCGCTGATCCACGGCAACTGCGGGACGACGGTGTGAGGCGTCTGGCCGTTGCCGGGGTCGCGGAGAATCTCCACCTTCCCCGGCCTGTTTACCGCAACCGGAGCCGGAAGATCGATCTTGACGTATCCTTTCTGGAACGTCACGAGCGCCGCCTCCTGCCAATCCACGGTGGTCTCATAGGGGGTCATCTCGATCGTGCCGGCTATTCCGCTTTCGCTTTGCACGGCAAGGACCACACCCGACGGGTCGGCGTACGTCACCTTGTAAGGTTCGCCCAGGAGGTGGCGCATCAGGTTCACCTGGTGGATATAGTAGTTGACGAAGGTGAAGAAGTCGCGGAATGCGTCCTCGTTCATGTCACTTGGGTTCGGGTCGAGATCAAGCGGGGGCATCGGGTCGTCGGACCCTACGAAGTCGCAGAATCCTCCCGCGACCCAATCGCCCGCCGGCATTGCAATACGGACGAAACGCATTGGACCAAGTTCGCCGGACTGCTTCAGGCGATCTATCTCAGCTTTGGCGTGCATTGTGGCGGGGTCGCTGCGCTTATGGTAGCCGACCATGTGCCACGACTTGCTTTTCTTGAGCGCCGCGACGATCTTCTCGCCTACCTCGACCGTCGCCGCGAGCGGCTTTTCGGTGAATACAGGGATGCCCGCCTTATACAGATCGGGGACCAGAACGCCGTGCCGGTTGAACGGCTGCGACGCAACGATGCCGTCCAGCTTCTCGTCGGCCAGCATTTCCGTGTGGTCCTTATACACCCTGGGGACGCCGTATCTGGCCGCTACCGCCTTGCCCAGGTTTGGCCTGATCTCCGCAATAGCGACCACCTCGCAATCAGGCAGCGTAGCATAGTTCTTGAGATGAGCGCACTGCCCCATCCCGCCAACACCGACAAAACCGATCTTAACTTTGCTCATGCCTTTCCTTTTCCCTCTTCTTGTTTGAAACCGCCGATGAACGCGGATAAACGCAGATGGGATAGCTATTAGCTGTCTGGTCTCCGCTTTGCCGCCTCCTCCGATGGAGTATATAGCTCAACATCGATATTGATGAATCTGTAAGTGACGTCTCCCTCGCGAGTAGTACGATCGGAGGCACGGGCCCTATTACGGGTAACGACCACTATATAGCGAGTGTCAACGAGTTCAACGCCGCCAAGAACCCCACATGAATACCTGTTCGCCTGGGTCTTTCCTTCTACGCACTTTTTGCTGTCCTCAAAACTTGCCTCGACTTCAGACGCTTTTCTCGCAATTTTCCACTCGGTTAGTATCATGCCAATTGCCGATTCTTCCACCTTAGACTTAGAAGGATTATCGATGCGATTTCCCATCACTAAGTCTGTCCGTTCACCCTCGGCGGAAACCTTAAACGCCCAAATGCCATGCCATAGAAGGTGTACGCCTCCTAATCCTTCGCATTTAATCTCGCTCGTCTTAGTATCCTCAAATGCCTTAATCCATTTCTCCTTGTATGTCTCGTCAGCTACAATACACCTCTGCAGATGCTCGAACGCTCTCTCAGCCGTTAATCTAATCTGGTCTTGAGCACCAGCCAACAGAAACTCCAACCGGCTTCTAAAATCGCTGAGAATCATCAGGCGCTGTTGAGGGGCATTTACATTGGCACCGGCGCCAGATCCTGGTCTATGGAGGCTCAGAAACTCGTCCAAGCAGTTCTTGGCCGTCTCGGGCAATACGCTGGCATACGTGTCGAGGTATGATTTGAGGTAGCAGTCCAGTTCGTCACATCGTGACGTCAGATACCTGGTTGCGTTTGAAAGGTAATTCGTCTTGTTTGTTGCCGACCGAAAGAAGAACTCACCTGATCGTACCAGTCCCTCGATCCGAGCAGAAATCGCCTTCCATTCCGCACGCCACGAAGTGGTAACCATATCCGACTCTCCTTGTTAGTCCATAACTGGTTCACTGCTGATGGGCAGGGTTTTCGCTATCCCCATTCATCCGTGTCCATCTGTGTCCATCTGTGGTTAAATCAACTTGAAGCCAACTTCCCGAACCTATTCGCTATCGCCAGCGCCGGGTCCAATGGGACCTCCGCCGCCTTCGTGCCGGGCGGAGTGGAGATCATCGGCTTCGGCGCGAGCTTCTTCCCGGCGAATTGCGGCAGCCACTGAGTTTGGGCGTCGAACAGCTCGCGGGTCATCTCCCTTGCCTCATTGAGCGTGCATACAGCGGATGTCAGCGGGTCGAGCGCGACGGCCTGCATGACCATCTCAGGATCGCCGTTTATCGCCGCTTCCACCGTCAGCCCCTGGACCAGAACGTTCGTCATGTTCAGCGCGGCGCACTGGGACGGCAAATTGCCCACCACGGTCGGATGCAGCCCCATAGCGTCAACGAAGACCGGGACCTCCACGCAGCAGCCGTTCGGCAGGTTGGCGATGTAGCCGTCGTTTCTGATGTTGCCGTTCAGCCTGAAGATCTTGTCCTTCTCGATAGCCTCGATGATGTAGGAGCAATACTCCGCGCTGCGCGGCGACAGCTTGCGGGACTCCTCGTTCAGCAAATCCCTTTGGGCGAGTTTGTCCGCTAGCATCCGGCAGTACTTGTAGTACGCGCCGCTCGCGCCGCCGAAGTCCGGCTGGTCGCAGTAGAGGTCGAGGGCCTTTTGGCTCTTGCGGAACCACGGCAGGTATTCGGACAAATGCCCGGTGCTCTCGGTCATAAAGTAGCCGAAGTGGCGGAACACCTCGCCGCGGACCTTCTCGTTGATGTAGTACTCCGGCTTCTCGAACTTCTCGCGCAGGATGGGGTAGAGGTCGCGGCCGTCCTTCTCCAGCCGCAGGAACCAGGCCATGTGGTTGATGCCGGCGCAGATGTAGTCGATGTCGTCTTTCTTCTCGCCGACGTAGCCGGCGATGAGGTCCATCGTCGTCTGCACGCCGTGGCAAAGGCCGACGAACTTCAGCCCCTCGACCGTCCCCAGCGCCCAGCAATTCGCCGCCATCGGGTTGACGTAATTGAGCATCAGCGCATCCGGGCAAAGCTCCCTCATGTCCCTGGCAATATCCAGCAGGACAGGAATCGACCTAAGCGCCCGAAACACCCCGCCGGGCCCCATACTGTCCCCGATGCACTCGTCCACGCCGTACTTCAGCGGGATTTCGTAGTCGAGCTTGAACGCATCCACCCCGCCGACCTGGATCATCACGACCACATAATCCGCGCCGTCCAGGGCTTTGCGCCGGTCGGTCGTCGCCTCGATCTTCGATGGCAGGTTGTTCTCCCTGACGACCTCCCGGGCAAACCCCTCCATCTGCCGCAGCTTCGGCTCCGTGCGGTTCATAAGGACAAACGTGCTGTCCTCCAGGCCGTCGGTGGCCATAATGTCCATCATAAGTGTTTTGCAAAATATGACGCTCCCCGCGCCGATCATGGCGATTCTGGGCATGATAGTAGTCCTCCGTCGAAACGATAATCGCAGGAAGACGAGAGATTGTCAATACGCGTTGACAGAGCAAGAGAGGACGGGTACAATCGGGATAGCAGGGAAACGATATGATGACAGTGAAGCAGACTCTCAAGCAAAGCAAGGCTGCGCTCGAAGATTACTATGGGTCGAGGCTGAAGGCGCTCGTGCTCTACGGCTCCCTGGCGCGCGGCAGAGGTGAGCCGGGCAGCGACATCGACCTCCTGGTCCTCCTCGATGAACCTTTCGACTACTTCCTCGAGCTTCGCCGCATAGTCGATTTACTCTACCCTATCCAGTTGGAGACCGACCGGCTGATATCGGCAATGCCCGCCCCCATTGATGAGTTCGATAGCGGCAGCATCGAGCTGTATCGCAGCGCTCGGAGGGAAGGGCAGCGCGTGTGAGCGGACACGAAGAGGAAATCGCCGCCAATCTGGAGCGGGCAGAGGAGTCACTCCGGGCTGCCAAGGATCTGGCCGATGGAGGATACTACGATATCGCCGCCTCCCGCGCGTATTACGCAGCTTTCTACGCAGCCAAAGCAGCTTTATTGGCAGAGGGTCTGGATTCGCGCAAGCACAGCGGCGTAATCGCCTCCGTTCATCAACATTTGGTGAAGACCGGCCGGTTGGACAGGGAACAAGGTCAGCAATTGAACTGGCTGTTTGGACTGCGGAACGTCGGGGACTACGGAGTAATCGTTCACGTATCACCGGAAGAGGCGAAGCAGGCGATCGAGGCGGCTGAGAGTTTCGTGGCCGCTATCGGGGAAATGCTTCCTGGCTGACAGTGGCGACGGCCCTGCGGGAATTGGCCTTGCCTGTGGGCGTTATGCAGGATGCTGAACGACACTCTGTGCCGGGATCGGTAACGTCCTCCGTTTTCCTATCCTGCGGGAACGGTCTCCTACACCCCACGTCCGGCTTAACCGAAGGGTAGTTCCCGCAGCCACCTCCGCCCCTTACGCCCTTGCCGATTCCGTTCCTGGCAGGTTTACCACATCCACATCATCCCTATAGGGAGCGTGTGGAATGTGGAATCGGTTTTCAATGCTTCGGGACCCGCTTTTCGTCCCGAAGCTCGCTCACAACGGACCTCTACAGTCGCTTCGGAAAGCTCCTTCCCCGAAACCCCTGGACGCACAACGTCACTCCTCATCAATCTGCAGAGCACTCCGCAGCGCCATATTCAGAATGCGCAGCTTCTCCAAGGAGAGCATCCCTACGTAGTTGGTCAGCGCGGATTTCGGCAGACTGACCAGTCCGTCGCAATGAATGCTGGAGTCGTGCTTCAGTCCTTCGGCGATGCCCACGGGAACCTGCGTCGATAGACCTTCATAGTCGGAGTACACCGGCGCGCAGATTACTGTGGAAAACCGAGTATCAATCAGCGCCTGCCGGCTTACGACCACGAACACACGGAATTTGCGCGGGTCGCTCTCCGATGCCTTCTTTACCCGGTAAAGCTCGCCACGCCTCACAGTGGCGCCTGATAGCCGAGGACGTCTTCCGCTTCAGCATTCAGCTTATCGGCCAGCCTGTTGATGATTTCCACATCCCTTTGTTCAATGGCCCTGCGCTCCAAGTGTGCGATGAAGCGCGCAACAGCCGCCTCGACCAGATCTGAACGGCTCTTGAACTCCGCAACATGGGCCTCGATCCGGCGCAGCGCATCCTCAGTCAGTGTGATGGATATCTTACTTTTCATACTACTAAAATACTACCCCGCTTCGCCTTAGTCAAGCCCGCGCCTCTTTGGCGGATACAGCCTGGCGCCTTTTTACGTCGACGGTTTCGTCGATGTCCTCAGCAATTCGGACAACTCCATCATCAAAGCGGGCTCGTCCACTATCCTGCGAAGGATTCGTCCGGCTCCGTCGGCAAACGACTCTTCGGATCGTGCGAACTCGCCTGCCAATTCGGCCAATGAGAACCCTCTCACCTCGAGTTGTCGTTCTCCTTCCCTGTCCGTGTCCCACACGGCAACATCTGTGTCTATCGGGACCGTGACAACGTAGGCTGTCGAGAACTCTACGTTGTGAGACTTATCCGTCTTGGTATTACAGTCGAAGTAGCCAACGGTTTTGAAACGATGAATGTCCTTTTCCGCGAACTGAAACTCGGGGCTGCACTTGAGCTCCTCATTCGCCTCCCGGATCGCAGTATCTTCCGCCATACGCTCGATAAGATGCGACCCGTTCAATGAATTTCGAAGGTACTGGCAGTGCCAGTCATCGAAGCTCAAATGACCGCCGCAGAAATCCCAAGTGTTCGGGCTTACTCGCTTGACAGGAGATCGCTTGTGCACAAAAACGACCGGCTCATTTCGCGGTTGGTCCCAAGTGGCAGGCAGAAGCAGGACGGTAGTGTGGGGAAACCCCAATACGTGAGCAGTTGTTCGACTCACGCACCCGCACAACTCTACGGAGCTGTCAGGTGTTTTTCTGTCAACCAGAAAAAATAACTCATCCACTATTTGCACCTCCCAATCACGTGTTCCCTCAATTCTCTCGGTAGGCTCCTCTCCTCAAACGGATCTCGTCACTCCTTCCGCCCCTTTGCCGCCATCGCCCCCAGGAAGACTCCCATCAGCGCCAGAGCCCCGACGACCCAGGCCGCAATCGCAAGCTGTTCCTTCGCAAAGATCGCAATAATGGCGACTACCGCAACTGAGATACCTCCAATTGTCGCCGCCATGCCAACGAATGGGTTCGGTTGTTTGTCCGACATGCTACAGCCCTCCTCTGTCCCGCAAGCTCTGCAAATTGATCCTCTCCGATCTGCGTTCATCCGCGTTCATCCGCGGTTTCCAGCAGCTCAAGCCCCTACGTTTTCCGCCCCCAAATTCCGGAACAGATACAACCCGTCTTTGCCCGGCGCCACAACATCCAGCTTCCCGTCCCCGTCCAAATCCACCACCTGCATGAAAATCCCGGTCCC
This sequence comes from Armatimonadota bacterium, assembly GCA_030649165.1. Lineage (GTDB taxonomy): Bacteria > Armatimonadota > UBA5829 > UBA5829 > JAUSEB01 > JAUSGG01. The sequence continues at coordinate 12,406 of JAUSGG010000100.1, read as the reverse complement.
CGAATGTCCGGGGACCTTCCCGTGGTCCACAACGATCTTGGTAAACGACTCCCCGTTCCATTTGAAATAGTAAAGCCCGACGATGTCCGTTTCGCCCGGCTCGTTGCCGCAGTGGGCGCGGAAGCGGTTGCCGGTGACAAGCTCGCAAACGCCGTCGCCGTCGAGGTCGGCCCAGATCATCTCGTGGTATTGGGAGAAGTAGGGGTCAATTACATGCTTGGTCCAAGTCCGTTTGCCGTTTCCATCGATATCGAGGCGCTGCGTGTAGTAGTCGAGGCCATAACCGTGGGCCTGGCCGACGATGATCTCGTTCACGCCGTCGCCGTTGCAGTCCACCACGAGCATTGGCACGCTGGAATTGCCCGTGTCGAGCTCCTGGTGGAAGGTCCACTTGCCGGTCAACGGGTCGCCTTCGGGCTCCCAAAACCCAGTGGGTGTGACGAAGCATCCTTTGCCATTGCCCATCACGTCGCCGAAACCCAAACCGTGGCCTTGTGGCTGCCCGGAGACTACGTGCTTCTCGAACTTGCCCTTGACCAGCTTGTAGATGGCAAGCGGGTTTCCCGGCGTGTTGGGCACGATCTCAAGCTCGCCGTCGCCGTCAACGTCCCAGGCGCGCGTGGTCTCTATACTGCCGCAAGTGGCTATCTCGTGGGTTTTCCACTCCACGGGCCGCCCCTTCGGGTTCTCCCGCCAGACCAGCGTCTTGCCCCACCATCCGCCGGTGATGAAGTCCAGGTAGCCGTCCCCGTTCACGTCAACGGGGATCGTGGAGAAATCGTCGTAGTACTCGCCCTCGGCGCGGACGTCGCAAATCTTGTGCTTCTTCCAGGCCGGCCCCTCGTACCAATAGCCGCCGCAGACGATGTCGAGGACACCGTCATTGTTAACATCGAAGACGCCGGCCGACTCATAAGCTCCGTCGTCGATTTTGATCTTCTCCCACTCGATTCTACGCATGTCTGTTTTACCTCCAACCCTAGTTGGGTTTCTGCCGAGGGGGCGGGAATTCCTTCGGGGGAGGAGTCGGGGAGGCGAAGGAGTCGGACAAGCGGGTGGGAGGGACATGGAAATCCCTCCCGATCAGTCAACCATCAACTATCAACTACAATTGCCGCAGCCAGACGTTGCGATAGCGGACCTTACACCCGTGGTCCTGCAGCTCGATATTGCCCTTCTTCGCGTCGGGCGCGTCGTGGCTCCCGGTGGGGTACGGGACTTCGGTGTTGTGGTGGATCAGCACACCGTTTTGCAGCACGGTCATGCGCGCGTTCGCAATCTTCTTCCCGTCCTTGTCCATCTTCGGTGAGTGGAAGATGATGTCGTAGCTCTGCCACGTTTCGGGAGGACGGCAGGCGTTTGCGATCGGAGTCGCTATGCTGTAGATTGCGCCACAGTCGCCATCCGCGATCTCCGGCAGATCGTAGGAATCCAGAACCTGCACCTCGTAGGCGCTGTTCAGATACACGCCGCTGTTGGCCCGGTCCTGGCCTTTCACATCGGCCATCAGCGGAAGACAGAACTCCACGTGCAACTGATAATCGCCGGCAAACTCCTGTTTTGTGCGGATACTCCCGCCGCGGACCTGCATATAGCCGCTCTCGATCTTCCAGTCGGCCGCGCGAGAGTTCATGTAGGTCCACTGGGACAGGTCCTTGCCGTCGAAGAGCACGATAGCGTCCGCCGGCACGGCTTCGCTGCCACTGAACAGACGTTTGCCGGCTCTGGCATCAGAATAGCCGCAGCTTACGAGACCAGCTAAGCCGAGGAGCCAGACAAGACAGAGGCTGCAGGTGACGATCCACCGCGGCCAGCGTGATGAGGGATGAGTTGCGGACACTTGGAATACCTCCAGTCAGAGCTTTATGTGCATCCAAACAAGCTTTCTACGCCGCGCGCGGCGTTTCCTGCAAAGTGGCGCCGATAAGATACCACTTTGTACAAGCAGGTCTATGGGGTTTATGAAGTTTGTGAGGTTCACGAGGGTTGTGGGTTGCAGGGTTGGGGGCGAGGGATACCTACCATTCCAGCGCTTCCTCCGGCGCCTCCGCGAGATTTGGCGCGAACCAGTCGGCGCCGGCCAATTGCTCGGGGGTGAAGCTGGTGGTTATCGCAAGACAGCGGGCTCCGGCGGCTTTTGCGGCGGCGACGCCGTTGACGGCGTCTTCCGCAACCAGGCATTCGGACGAAGGAACGCCGAGACGGTTGGCGGCCAGAAGGAATATCTCCGGGTTGGGCTTCTTCTTCTCGACATCGAGGCCGTTGACCACTACGTCGAAGGTCCCGGGCGGGAGGTCGAGGATGCCCAGGTTTATGTCCACTTTCACCTTGTCGGCCGCCGACGCCACCGCCAGCTTCAGGCCGCGGTCCTTACACTTCCCGATGAACTCCCGCGCGCCTGTGAGCGGCTTGAGCCCTTTGACGAGTTCACCGTATATCTCGTACGTCCGCGCCTTGTCACTCTCCAGATCGAGCGGAATGCCGTACTTCTCCGCCGGTCCGCCTATGTAGCGGTTTTCCCCCGCGCCGACAAAAGGGATGAAGTCCTCCGGCTTAACCGTATAGCCCTTCTCAGCGAACATCCGTATCGCCGCTCCGCAGATGTATTCCTCGGAGTCTACCAGGACCCCGTCCATGTCGAAGATAATGGCCTTAAGCATAAAGGACTGAGGACTGAGGACTGGGGACTGAGTCACGATGCGCCTCTCTGTTCGTCTCGTTGTTTCCCGACTGCGGATCGCAGCCCCCCAACGATTCTGGCCTGCTCCTCGGCAAGCGCAATCAGCTTCCGGAACGCAGGCTCATCCACGCACCCTGCGTCAAGAGCCACATAGAAGTGAGAGCGCAGTTCCGCGCATGACGCCTTGGCGACCGATAAGAACTGATGGAACTCCGACCTTCCGCCACGCTCGAAACCCTCAGCAATGTTCGCCATGATCGACACGGCGGCTCTTCGAATCTGTCCCGTCAGACCATAGTCCCTTGAGAACGGTCCATCCTTAGTGATGCGGTATACCTCACGCGTCAGCTCCCGCGCCTTTTGCCAGGCCAACAGTTCCTCAAACCGAGTAATCTTCCCCATACCCCAGCCCCCAGCCCTCAGTCCTCAGTCCCCAGCCCTCAGTCCTCAGTCCTCAGTCCTCAGTCCCCAGTCCTCAGTCCTCAGTCCCCAGCCCTCAGTCCTCAGTCCTCAGTCCCCAGTCCTCAGTCCTCAGTCCTCAGTCCTCAGTCCTACCCCACTGTCCGATACATACACCCCTGCGGTATGTGCGTGACTTTGACCCCCGGGAACTGTTCGCCCAGGTATTTGGCCAGGCTCATCATACCCGGCTCCTCGGTCGTGCAATGGTTGACCAGGACGAGCGGAAATCCGCGGTCGAGCGCCCAGGAGCCGTCCGCCCAATAGCGCATACCGTCGTCGGAGCCGACGAATGCGTCCGCGCCGTGGCGGACCGCCGTCGGATACACAGTGCCGGCCCCGCAGCCGATGGCCACCCTGGTTATCCTGGCGTCCGGGTCGCCGACCATCTCGACGGAATCCTGGCCGAGCGGTCTAACCTTCGCGAGCACGTATCTCGCAAGCTCCGGGAGGGAAGGCTTAGGCGACTTGTAGACGACCGCCTCGACTTCCTCGAAGACCAGCGGTTCGTCGAGTCCGAGAAAATCGGCCCACGCGGGAACGATCCCGATCTTCGGCATCCGGTCCCACATGTCGTGGCAGCGGTAGATCACCAGTTTGCTGTCTTCGATAAACTTGCGTTTTTCGGCTGCGTACGGCTGAATCTCGCCCTTGCGCGCGATCTGGGGCTCAGGATAGTCGATCTGCTCGTGCGTCACCAACAGGTTGCAGCCCAACCCGACGGCCTTCTTCAGCGCGGGCAGCCTGCCCTGCCAGGCGACTGCTATGCCCGTTACGTCCGTGTTCGGGTCGCCCGCGTGGAAATAGTCGGTCGTATTCTTGTAGTTCACCCAGGTCCCGATTTTGCGCAGATGGGTTTCCAGGTCAATAGCTTTCATCGTTACTCCCATTCACGTTACGATCGTGGTGTACATGCAACCCTGAGGTATGAAAACCGTCTTCACCTGACGGAATTGCGTTTCCAGGTAGTCGGCGAGGTTCCTGATGCCGGGCTCTTCGGCGGTAGGGTGGTTCACTATGATCAGCGGTGTGCCCTGTTCGAGCGACCACGCGCCGCTGTACCAATACCTCATGCCGTCGTCCGAGCCGATGATCACGTCCGCGCCGAGGCCCATCATCGTGTAGTAGTTCGTTATCGCGCCGCAGCCGATTCCGACCTTGCTGACCTTCCGGTCCGGGTTTCCGACCATCTCGACGTAATTCTGGTTCAGGTATGATGTCGCCGCCGCGACGTGCTGTGCCAGTTCCAGCAGCGTCGGCTTCGGAGATTCGTGCACCGAGTGGAACTTCTCGGAGTTCAGTTTCTTGCCGAGGCCGAGATGCGCCGCCCAGGAGTCCACTATGCCGATCTTCGGCATCTGGTCCCAGACGTCGTGACACCTGTAGATGACCAGGCCGTTGTCTTCGATGAGCTTGCGCTTCTCCGCCGCGAAAGGCTGTTTGAACACGTTCTCGTCGTTGTCGCGGTGGCGGTAGAAGGTCGGCTCGTGCGTGACGAAGAGATTGCAGCCGGATTCGATTGCCTTCTTCAACGCCGACGTGCGCGACTGCCAGGCTACCGCTATGCCCTTGATCTCCGTGTCGGAACTGCCGATGATGAACCGGTCGACGGTGTCCTCCCAGTTCACCCAGGTTCCGACCTGCCGCATGTGATTGTGTAGATCGACTGCTTTCATCCGCTCCCCCGCTATCGGCGTTTACGCCTCTTATATTGCCACTTATTGCGGAGGCGGTCAACTGGTGAGGAGTAACCGTGAGAGTTCAGTTCTACGGGAATGTCATTGCGAACGTATACCAAGAGAAGCCCCGGAGGACGTCATTCCGAGGAGGAACGACGAGGAATCTGCTTTTTCCGGAACTCATTACAGCAAAAGCAGATTTCTCGACTCCGCTGGCGCTCCGAAATGACAATTCCCGGAAGACTGAACTGTTACGAGTAACCCTCCTTCGACTCTTCCGAATCCTTCTGCTACAATGTACCCGGACATGGCCGTAAACGTAATGCTCGCCGGCGTGGGTTTCTTCCCGCACACCGTCGCTGGGGACAAGAACTTCTGGATTCGGATGGCGCCGCTCCTTCAGGAGCGAGGCGCCCGCCTCGTTGCGCTCTCCGTCAACGATCGGACGGGCGTCTCCGACTTTGCGGACGGCCTGAAACTGTTCAACCTGCGACGCTCGTTCCACCTGGGCAACCCAAAGCGCTTCTACTCGTCCCAGGGCGGGGCTCTCGACTACAAGCACAAACACCATCGGGCTATCGACTCGCTCGAACTGCTTCTGACCGCGGCCCGCAACCTCGGCTTCATCAAGCGCGTGATCAAGTCGGAAGACGTTCGCGTTGTCCATTTCATGGACAATATGGGGCCGGCGATGCGCTTTCTCAAGCGCCGCATTCCCGGCGCGCGTTTTACGAACTCCCAGGTCCGGTACAACGGCGGACGTATGTACGAGAGCTACATTCGCTCCTCCATGCTGGGGCTTGACAGGACGGTCGCCTATTCGGAGTCCTGCCGCCGGCAGTTGATCGACGCGGGAATCCCCGCGGAAGCGGTGACTGTCATTCGTTGGGGGGTTCGCCCGCCCGACTCCGCGCCCGACCCGAAGATTGTCGCCTCGGTTCGCCAGAGGCTGGGCGCGCAGCCGGGGCAGAGCCTGGTCGTGTGGTCCGGGTTCATCATGCACATCCAGAGGCCCGATTTCGAGGCCGCGGTCGCCGCCGCGCGGAAGATCGCCGAAAAAAGGCCCGACTGCCGTTTCGTCTTCTCGTTCAAACCGATGTGCTTCTCGCCCGAATTCAAGCGTTTCGAGGCGGAGCGTGTAAGCGTCTACGGCGATCTGGAGGATTTCCAGGACGTCTTGGCCGCCGCCGACTTCTTCCTCTCTCCTTCCGTCCGGCCCGGCGCGGATGTCTCCCCTCCGCTGACCTGGATCGAGGCGATGAGCTACGGGACGCCGCTGATAGTCACGGACGGTCCGAGCGTGTCGGAGGTGATAGGAAACGGCAAAACCGGCTACACGGCGCGTTCGATGGAGGACTTGCCGGCAGCCGTGGACGCCGCCCTCGACGCCCCCGACCGCGCGGCGGTTCGACAAAAGTGCCGGGATGTCGTGAGGGAGAAGTTCAACGTGGAAAAGTCCGCGGATCATTACGTGACGCTCTGGAGTTCATTGGCCGAATAAGGTGATTTCGCGCCCCATCCCTCATAACTGCAACGCTCTGTCAACGCCGCGGATCCACCGGCATCGGAAACGGTCACCGCCGGGGGAAAGGACTATCGCTGAACAACGGCAGCATACTTACATGTCTTACTAACGAACCATTATCACGCCGCTCATCCCTGAACCCAGACTCGCCCCGTCGCCTTCCGACCCGTGAAACGCGCAGTGGTAGTACCATTTTGTGCCCGACTTGGCGTTTGCCGGGACCGTCCACGTGTAAGATTCCCCCGGTTGTATCCCGTTCTTGTATTGGGCGCCGGAGTCAGGCCCACCTGGGACTGCGTTCTTACCGTCTGATGTAACGGTGTGCGGGTTGCCGCCCTTGTTCGTCCATTCGATCAGGCAGCCCGCCGGCGCCGCTATCTCCCGTGGCACGAACGTGTTGTCCTCCATAGACACCTGGACCCGGGCGGGGGCGTTGACGGCGCTGTCCGCGAACTTTTCCGGGAATTGGCGGATAACCCCAAGACTCAGCGCATCCGCCATCACGAGGATATGCTTGTTCGCCTTGTCGAATGCGTCAATATCGCCTTTCCAATCACCGTGCAGACGGGCCACGGCTTCGTCGATGGTTGTGTCCAGGTGAGTCTTCATGAGCGACTTGACCGTGTCGAGCGGCCAGTTTTGCGGATTCGCGGAGCTTAGGAACGCGGCAATCTCGTCGCCGTTATCGTACCAGCGCGACTTCGCATCGTTCATCTTCGCCGTATCCCCGGCCTTGGCGGCGACAAGCAGCTCCGCTGCCGTATTGATGTGGTCCTGGAGCAGCGAGGTCAGCTTACTGCCGGCATTGTCGCCGTAATACGGCTTGATCGCGTTGCCGATATCGACCTGGTTTTGCAGAAGTCGAGTGGTTGTTGGTTTTAGATCCTGCAGACCGCCGGCCACACTGATGATGACCATACGGGTGTAGAAAACGTGGTCTTCCCACAGCTTGCGCATGTCGCTGCGAAATGCGACAGCTTTCTCAGTGCGTTCAGACGCGTCCGCGAATGACGTTTGTGACATGGAGACGAGGGCGATGATCCCCGCTGCGACCAACATACCGCGCGTCTTGCTTCTGGAAATGACTCCTGACATCTAAGTGGCTCCTCTCGACGTTGAATGGGCGACTGCGACCGATCCCCATCGCATTGCTCAGTTGTCAGTCAGTGTTACCCAGGTTTTCAAGCAGCCAACCAGGCCGGCGGATACGTGACGAGGGAGAAGACAAACTGGTGGCGAAATCACATGGCATCCGCCCGACGCCGTCCGCCGGCTTTTTCAACACTCCCGCATTTCGTCCCGAAGCATCTCACACGCTGACTGACAAGTGACAACAGTCAACCAACACCTACTTCCCCATCACCGCAATCGGCGCGTACAGGCTCTTGAGCATCGGCACGACCGAATCATTCCCCTCGTCGATGACCAGCAGCGGCTTCTTCTTGTCCCCGGCCTGGACGTAATTCACGATGTTTTGCGCGAGCATGTCGGCTCCCTGCCCGACGCCGTTAAGCGTCCGGATTTGGACCAGGATGATATATCCCTTGCCGTGCTTGCGGATGGCGATGGCCTTTGGCTCCGTCAGAAACTTCCACTCCGCATCCCCGCCTTCCAAAGCGTCGTTGACGACCTTCTGGGAAGACAGACTGTCGCCCATGTCCGCAAGGAGCGGGTGCGGCTGGAGCAGCCTGCACGAGTCGAAATCCTCGTCCGTCCCTGCAATCCCTCCGGGTAGCCAGCTCAGGTCGTAAGCCGGGTGGTCCTGTTCGTAAATGACCAGGCTCAGGCCGGCGCTGACCAGGTCGAGTATCGCCTTCTTGACGGTCGGGGACGCCGACTGAATCGTCATAGCGTCCCGCCCGACGACCATTGCGGCGTACTTGGATGCCGAACCGGCGAGCGAGGCGATCTCATCCAGCGTCACGCCCGCCTTCGTCTCCGGCGGCCCCGGCGCGTTCCACGGCGCGACGACGATATAAGGGGTCTGCGTCAGGAAATCGGGATAGGTCGTGCCGTTGCCGAGATTATCGAGCGCCTCGAAGCAGTACAACGCTCCGGTGGACTTCACCTTCATCGACGCTGTATACTTGCCGTCCTTTAGAACCATAGGCGTGAGTTCCCAGTGCTTCTCGGACGGAAAGGCTTTGTGCTTCAGAAACACCGATTTCACGCCCGCGGGGTCTTCCGCGGTCGCCGAGATCGTCAATTCCTTCGTCGTCACGTCGATTTCGCGCAGTTCGGCGCTCTTCGGCGCCACAACGGGTCCCGCGCGGTCATCGCCGGAACGCGCGGGAAACTCGACCGTAGTTATCGGATTCGCCCGGAGCTTGTCAACAGCCCGGTTCACAGCCTCTTCGTCCTTCGCCAAAAGCGGTATCTCCCTCGACCAATGATACGCGTCGCCCATCCGCAGATGCTCCATGAACGGCTTGTAATGCTTCTCCGTAGTCTCCGCCAGCCGCCGCCACATCTCGCCCGCAATCGCCGCCTGACTCCTTGCGGACTCCGCCATTCGTATATCGCCGGACTGCTCCAAGGCCGCCAGATGGACCGCCCCTCGCAGTTTGGCCGCATAATACCTCGCAAGGTACGACAGGGCCGTGGCGTCGAGCGTCAGGCACTTGAACTCGTTATTGTCCGGCGCGGCGGATAATTTGGCTTCCGTGAGGATGTTCATCGTCTCTTCCGCGGTCTTCTCCAGCAGGTCGGCGGCCTGCGGCGGCGTCATCCTGGCCGATGGATCGTTGTTCAGCGTCCGCCGGACGTACTCCCGCGCGCTCTGGACGTTCTGGGTGTCGAAAGGCTCGCCGTTCGCCCAGTCTTCGAGCGTCCCGCCGGTTTCCAGTTCCGGCGCGTGATTCCTGTGGTCCGGGCCCAAAGAGTAGAAGGTATACGCCAGGGGGACGATCTTGCTCATCTTGCACACCAGGCGGTAGACCGGCTCCCCCGCTTTCGCCCCGAAACGCTTCTTGAAGTGGCCGATCCACGTCTTGTCCGGGACCGCCGGGTTGTACGCCGTCCGGCCCCAAAGCGTGTACCAGAACCAGTCCCTCTGGTAGCCCCACTTGAACCACGGATGGTCATTATCGTCCTTATGGAAATAGCCCTGCATCGGATAGTACGCGTTCGACGGCTCCACGCAGAAGCCGATCGACCCGGCCAGCGTGCAGGTCTCCGCCGCCCGAGCTATCAGGTCCGGGCTCGCCCACGTGAACACGCGGTGCGTGCCGTTGGCGCGTATCTGCCAGATAACGTCGTAGTTCTTGGGATAGGACAGGAAATCCTGATACGAATAGTCATTCCAACCGGCCATTCTACCGCCCTGCAGGTGATACGGCGCCCCGAGCTGCTCGCCGTTGTATTTGATCTCGACGATGAGCTGACCCGGAAACTGCTCCCCGATCTCCATGCACTTGGCTTTCTTCGCGCCCCACGATCGCGTGTAAATCGGAATGCTCCGCCCGCTTTCGGTAACTGCCTGGATGTAGCTCTTCCTGAAGAAGTCCTCCCCCATACCGGATTCGCCGACGCGGAAGCCGATCATCGCCAAATCCGGGCATGACTTGATTGTGTTCCGCACTACTTCGCGCGTGTACTGCGTCAGATTGGCCTCGTTCTCCTGATATGGGGCTTTCGGCGCGTACGGCACGTTCCAGGAAGTGCTGTAGCTCATCAGGGCGAACTTGACGCCGCGGTCCTTCGCCCACCCGAGGACCCTGTTCAACATCGCGAGGTTTCTGTCGGCCTTGTCTTTTGCTACGCCGGCATCGGGAAACGACTCTGATTTCACGATGTACGGATAGATATTGGGGAACCCGGTGGTCTTCATGTCGTACATGCCGTGCATATCCACCCAGTTGACGCGGCTTCTGGCAAGCTGATCGAGGTATCCCCGCCAGAAGTCCTCCGAGAGAAACCACCAGTCCTCGTTCTCGCTCAGCGGCAGCGTCAGGAACGGGTTGATCGCTCGAAACGGCACGGACGGCGACTGCACGATCGGCTTGGGGACCGCAAGCGCCGCCTCTCCTTCGAGCTTCACGCGCTCGGCCATCTCCAGCAGCCCGTACATGGTCCCGACCGCGTCGCGTCCGACTATGGTCATCTCGGCGCCCTTGCGGGCTATCGCAAACGATTCCGCCTTGGCAGGGACCGTCACCTTAAGCGCGCTCAGAATCTTATGGCTGGGAGAACTGGCGCTCTCAGTGTAGATCCCCGTGTTGATGGTAACATCCGCCTTCATGCCGAACTGAGCCGGATCGGGAACAAGCCCGACAGACTTCAGCGCGTCCTTCAAATCGCCAAGCCCGAACTTCACCGGCTCAGGCGTCGGAGTCTGGACGCGAAAGGCCACCGTCTTGCCAAAGACCGACCCAGCGCAAAGGCCAACCATAAGGGCGCAGATCATCAGACTTGCGATTGCCCGTACCCGCGATCGGGGCCGCGTTGCCGACCGTTCTTCGGAGCCCGTCTGGTTATCAGGATAGAGCGGACCTAACCCCCTCTCCCTTGAGGTCAGGGCGAGGGTGGTTCCGTCCTCTCCACTCTCACCTCTCCACTCTACACTCGGCTGATTCCGCTTATCTGAACAATCGCTATGCGCAATAGATGTGGAATGCAACATCGTTGTAACCTCCTCGGGCCGGCCGCTCTGAAGACAGGACTTCACCTCGCAGCCCGCCGCCTCATCCATTATCCGGGGTTTGCCCCAAAACTGTCAACGCCGCAAACAGGGAAGTGAGATCACCATTCCGGGAGCTTCAGTGAGTTGACGTGGCGCGCGTCAACCCCCTCTCCCTGGAATGGAGAGGGCAGGGGTGAGGGTTGAACTGACCGCGAGAAAACCAGTTACCTATGCTTCGGGACCCGCCTTGGGAGTGTTCAAAAAGCGTCATTCCGAGGAGGAACGACGAGGAATCTGCTTCCCCCCGGACCGAACCAACAACCGCCGAGTGCTCGCCTCCAGCCACCTGTCGAAGGCATCTCATACATCCGATATGTCCTATCCGTCCTATCCGTCCGACCACGCACCGAACGGCATTCCCCACCACACCCCGGAAATGTCATCCTGAGGACCTATCCCCCCTCCTCTTAGGCCTGTCCTGAGTCCATCGAAGGAAGGGGGTTGGGGGGCGGTCACTGTTCACTGCCGACTGCTCCCTGATCACTCGCGCTATCGACTAACCACGAAACACCAACCACTCCTGTTCACTGCTCACTGGTCACTGATTTGCTACCGAAGCGCCTGCGCGCGCCACCCCGACATCCGGGCGGTCCCGCATGTCCGCCTGGTTTGGTTGATTCGCCAATGTGGAATAAGGCCACATGTGACCGCAATCGGGGGGGGCGAAAAATAGTTGAAAAATCTTTCCGTTCCCTATTGACAAGCAAGCAAGCGGTTGATATAATTCAGCTTGTCGCCCTCTGACAAACCGTAGTTCGCAACACCGTAGTTCAAATCTTAGATGATCCGGCACACCAAATGACTATACGGAGCGAACACCGAAACCCGGCTCTTCACAGTATTCCATCAACTGACGCGCGTACTTGCCCCCTCTCCCTTCGGGGGAGGGCTGGGGTGGGGTTTCGCTGCCGTCGCCCCCTCTCCCTTTGGGGGAGGGTTGGGGAGGGGTCTTGCGCAGCGCTTGCCATCGTGGCGCTTTTCCTCGCCTCTTCAACCGTTTCCCTCTTCGCCGCCGAGCTCACGCCGTGCGACAAAGCCCAAGCCGAACTCGCCGCCGCCAACGCCTGCGCCGACAAGGAGAAGGCCGAGCAAGCCTATCGACAGGTGACGGCGGCCTATCCCGCCTGTCATGCGGAGGCCGCTGAAGCGCAGATCCACATTGGCGAGATATTCCAGAACAAGAAGATGTGCACGGACGCCGCTGCCGCCTACGAAGCGGTCGTGGCCACCTACAAGGACCAGCCCGACCTCTGCATAGCCGCCCTGGGCAAGATGGGCCGGACATACCGAGCGGACGGCAAGCTGGACGAGGCCCTTGCCTCTTTCAAGAGGATAGCGGACGGATATCCGTCGCGTCCGCAATCCTGCGCGGAAGCCATGCT